>DATJJH010000057.1:0-30455 GCA_035492395.1 Trinickia sp.
ATCGTGTTGAACGTCGCCGATTTGGCGAAGAGCCGCGAGTTCTACGTCGACATCGTCGGTCTCGTCGTCACGGAAGAAACCGGCGACATCTGCTATTTACGCGGGCTGTCCGAGGCGTGTCATCATAGCCTCGTCCTGATCCAATCGAAGGACGCCGCTTCCACCTGCAAGCGCATCGGTTTTCGCGTCTTTCTCGACGAGGACCTCGATCTCGCCTATGCCTTCTTCAAGGCGCAAGCGTTGCCGGCACAATGGGCCGACGTCGCGCACCAAGGGCGGACGCTGCACGTCGAAGACCCGTTCGGCACGAAAATCGAGCTTTGCGCCCAGATGGAAACGCGTCCGCGCCTCTATCTCGACCGCGATAAATTCAAAGGCGCGCATGCTCAACGCATCGATCATTACCAGATCTTTTCGCCCGACACGTACAAATCGTGCGAGTTCTACAGCAAGCTCGGATTTCGCAATTCGGAGTACCTGGCGCACGGCGAAACGCTGCTCGGCGCGTTCATGTACCGCAAGGGTACATGCCTCGACTTGGCCATCGTGCAGAACGACGGGCCGTGCATGCATCACTTCGCGTATATCGTGCCCGAATCGCACAACATCCTCACCGCCTGCGATCTAGCGGGCATTTACGGCTATGCGCATGAAGTCGAGCGCGGCCCCGGGCGCCACGGCCCTGGCGGGATGCTGTTCGTCTATCTGCGCGATCCGGATGGCCACCGCGTGGAGTTGTGCGACGGCCACTATCAAACGATCGACGTCGAGGTCGAACCGGTGCGCTGGGATGCGGCTTCGCTCAACACGAGCGTGCGCTGGGGGTTGCCGGCGCCGCACCGGTGGTACTTCGAAGCCTCTCGATTCGAGGGCGCCGAAATCGTCGAAACGTCGAGCAAACCCAAGCCCGAAACGCTCGAAACCTACGTCCAAAAACAATCGGCACTCGGCTGAACTCATATACGGTAACGATCAAATGGCACGCGTCAAATATCTTCAACGTTCCGATCTCGTCGGCGTCAACGACACCTTGTTCGACCGTCTCGAGCGCGAGCGCAAGGTTCCAACCGCGAACATCTTTCGCGCGCTCGCGCATGCGCCCGACATTCTCGATCAATTCCTCTCCTACGCGAACGCGATCCGCGCGTCATCGATCAGCCCCAAGCTGCGCGAAATGGCGATCCTCACAGTGGGTCACTGCACGGGATCGGAATACGAGGTCGCGCATCATCAATCGCACGGCCTGAAGGCCGGCATCAGCGCCGAGCAATTGAAAGCCATTCCCAACTTCGAGACATCCCCACTTTTTAGCGAGGAAGAGCGCGCCGTGATGGCGGTAGCGAAGGAGTCCACGCTGAAAGTCGACGTCAGCGACGCAACATGGGAGCGCGTGGCCGCGTTTCTCGACGAACGTCAACGCGTCGAATTGGCGCTGAACGTCGCTTGGTACAACTCCGGCGTTCGCATCATGGGCGCGCTCGGCATAGAACTTGAAGACGGCTATCGGTGATACGCATTGGCGCCGCACGGCGCGCAAGCAGACGAACACATAGGCACGGCGATTTGACAAGCATAGAGGTAGACATGGAAAGAACAATGGTTGCAGCACGCCTGCACGCTCTCGGCACCCCGATGACGCTCGATACGATTCCCATCCCCAAGCCGCGGCCGACGGATGTGCTCGTGCGCGTCAAGGCATGCGGCATCGTGCCGAACATGGCCAATGTCATCAACAATTGGCCGACATGGTTTCCGCATCAGCCACTGCCCAAGTTTCCCGCGATTTTCGGGCTCGACCCGGCCGGCGTCGTTGAAGCGGTCGGCGAAGCCGTCATCAATGCAAAGCCGGGCGACCGAGTCTACGTGAGCCCGCTGCGTTCCTGCGGGTCTTGCAAGGCCTGCCGAGCGGGACGGCGCAGCGAGTGCCGCTATTACACGCTCAACGGCTACTTCAGCACGAGCCGAGACGGTCAACGCATCTTCGATCTCTACCCATACGGCGGCTTCAGCGAGTACATGACGGCGCCCGAATATGCACTTGTCAACATCCCCGACAATCTGAGCTTCGAGCAAGCGGGCCGCTTCGGTTACCTGGGCACGTCATACGGCGCCTTGAAGAATGCGCAGGCCGGCTCGGGGCAAGTCGCCTTGATCGACGGCATCACAGGGACGCTCGGCGTAGCCTCGACGATGCTAGGTCTAGCTATGGGACTGACACGCATCCTCGGTACGGGGCGCGACGAGCAATTGCTCCAACGCATCAAGGCCATCGCGCCGGATCGCATCGAAGTCATGAAGCTCGGCGACGGGTCCGTCGGCGAATGGGCAAAATCGCTCACGGGCGGCGAAGGCGTCGATTTCGTCATTAGCGCACTGGGCGCGAAAGCCCCGGCGTCGACCATGCTCGATTCGATGAAAGGCGTTCGGCGCGGCGGCAAGATCGTCAACGTCGGCGGCGTAGCCGAGGATCTTCCCATCGACGTCAAATGGCTGATGGACGAGCAGGTTCATTTGATCGGCTCGAACTGGTTCACGACGGCTCAAGGCCAAGAAATGGCGGATATGGTCGGCACTGGTGCGCTCGATCTCTCCTATCTCGAACATCGCAAATTCCCGCTCTCACGTGTCAACGAAGCGATCTCGGGCCTCAAGGATCGCGACGGCGGCTTCAGCAACTACGTCGTCATTCCCTAAATCCCTCTATTTTGCGAGCGGCGCCTAGGCGCCGCCGCCCTGCTTCGGGTGATTGACGCGCCCGTTGGCCAGCCGATGCGCTGGCCTTTTTTATGCACGTCCATCATGCTTCGCACGATCGCCCATTACCCGCATGGCCGGCAACGGTGCGTTCCCTACCGTAGGTATTCACCCTAATCGTTCGCCTCACTACACTGCATACATCGGTCGCAATCAATCGACCGAGATCGATAACGGATGTTGCAGTCAAACACAGAGGCAGCCATGAAGAAATCGCTGAAGCACGCCATCGTCGTTGCACTTGCCGCTACGGCGCCGCTCGCCGCCCTCGCGCAAGCGAACACGCCCGCGCCGGCAACGCGCGTAGAAGTGCAGCACGAACTCGTGCAACTCGAGAACGCCGGGTATTCGCCCGCCGGCGGGAACATCGATTTTCCGGACGGTGTGCAGGCCGCCGAGGCGCGCTCCGAAACGCCGGCGCGCAACGCCGTGACGACGACATATGGCGGCCGGGCGGCAGGCTCGAGCGCGGCGGGTTTACGCGCAACCCCTCCGGCGCCGGCGAAATCGCTCTACCTCGATGACGCCGACTCGCTTTACGTCGGCGATTAATTCACACGTCGAGCAATGTACTCATCGCCATCCAACGTGCAATGCCGGCTATCGACGAGCCTGATCGAGAAGCGCAAGGGCACGGTGATCGGCCTCGAAAGTCGCCGGGAGTTCCTCGCGCAGAAACGAGATCCACGTGCGAATCTTCGCATCGACGAAACGCCGCGAATGGTAGAGCGCATGCACCACGACCGGCTGAACCTCGAAGCCGCGCAACACCCTGACGAGCGCACCTGACGTCAATCCGGGCAGCGCCACACCGGCCGGCAGAATTGCGATTCCGAGACCGCTTTTCACCGCTGGCTCGAGCGCTTCCATCACGTTGACGGCGTATCGGGGCCCACCGATCTCCACCGCAACGGGTGAATCCTCGCCATCGAACATCCACTTGTTGAACGGAAACACGGGTGTCGCAAGTTGCAGACAATGATGGCGGCGCAACTCGGCGGGCGTCTTGGGCTCGCCGTGCGCGGCCAGGTAGCGCGGTGCGGCGCACACCACGCCGGAAATGCTTCCAAGACGAATACTGATGAGCCCGGAATCCGGCAGGCCGGGCGCGACGACGATCGATACGTCGTAGCCCTCGGTCAGAATATCGGGCACCGTTCCCGACAACGTGAGTTCGATGCGCAGCGACGTAAACTGCTCCTGATAGCGCAGCACAGCCGGCACGACGAGATGATGTCCGAAGCTCGATAGAGCGTGAACGCGCAGACAACCCGACGGGTGCTGCCGCGCCGCATCGGCTTCCGCCTCCGCCTCCTCGATCTGCGCCAAGATGCGTCGGCATCGATGCAAATAGCGCTCGCCCGCCTCCGTCAACACGGTATGTCTCGTGGTTCTATGCAGCAGGCGAGACCCCAGATGGTTCTCGAGCGACGATACGGCGCGAGAGGTCACGGAAGTCGTCGAATTGAGCTTGCGCGCCGCCGCCGCAAAGCCCCCCTCGACGGCGACTTTGACGAAGACGCGCATGCATTGAAGAGTGTCCATGATCGATGGCGCCGCTCGAGCGGTGGGCCAAGCTTGCGTGGCCACGCCGTCCGGGCGAACGCACGGCATCCCTTAGCGCGTCGAAAACGTCTCGACCCATGCCGAAAACGCGAACGCGAACCTTCGCAGGAATTCGGCCGTACCGGCGTGGATCAATGCGCCCTTATCGTCGAACAGCGCGTGCACGTTGCCCAGATACGCTTCGGGGTTCGCCATCACGTTGACGCCCAACGCGACCAGCGTTTGGCGAAGATGATGATTCGCGCCGAAACCGCCCATCGCGCCCGGCGACGCGGTGACGATCGCGGCCGGCTTGCCGTTCAATGCACCGGCGCCGAAAGGCCGCGACAGCACGTCGATTGCGTTCTTCAACACCGCGGGCACCGATCGGTTGTATTCCGGCGTGACGCATAGAACGGCGTCCGCAGCCGCGACCCGCCGCCTGGCGTCTTGCCAAGGGGACGGAGCATCGGCCTCGAGATCATCGTTGTAAAACGGCAACCCGCCGATTTCGACGATTTGCAGCGACAGCGTGGGCGGCACGAGCGTCGACAGCGTATGCGCCAACATGCGATTGAACGACTTCTCGCGCAGGCTTCCAACCAGCACGGCAATCTGATACGACTTGGACATCGAGTTCTCCTGGCCATTGTAAATGCTATCGTTAGCATAGCATGGCACGGCCCGCGAAATCGTGCAAAGCGAAATCAGATTGGAAGCAGCGCGCTCGTATCCGAATGGCGCGCAGGTTGCGCGCCGCGCTATTTCTCCGGCTGTTCGACCGTGATCTTCTGCCGAACCACATTCACGTGCCCGCCCGGCGCGTCGTCGTCGGCATCCGCCGGTCGAACGCGCGAGGCGTCGGGCGTCCACACGCTACGGAATTGCTCGCGTTCGCGCTCCTCGGCGAAGACCGACATCGACGGCTTGAGTAGATCGTGCCGCGACACGATGCCGATCAACTGACAGGTTTTTTCATTCTGGATGACTGGCACGCGATCGAGCCCCCTCACCGCCAACCGCGCGGCGACGTCCCGGCACGTTTCTCCGGGCAGCGCCACATCGGGCTTCGACTGCGAAAACAACGCCCCAACGGCCACGCCGCCATCGTCGGCCGACGCGCTATCGAGCAGCGCCCGGTCGACCATCCCGACCAACCGTCCCGATGCGACGACCGGGTAGGCGCGGAACTTCTGCCCTGGGCCGAAGTAGTCCCTCAACACGGCAGCGATCGTCGTTTGCGCTTCGATCGTCGTCACAGCGCGCGTCATGACTTCCTCGACATAATGCCGCTCGAGCGGATCGATGCTGTATTCGCGATAGATGTGATACCCGCGCCGCGCAATTTTTTCCGTGAGGATCGAGCGGCGCATGAACAGCACCGTGAACCCGTAAGCGACGGCTGCGGACGCCAGCAACGGCAGCAACGCATTGGCGTCGCCGGTCAACTCGAAAGCGAATACCGACGCCATGATAGGCGCTCGCATCATGCCGCCGAGCGCCGCCGCCATGAAAATCAGCGGCCACACGGCCGGCTCGCCGCCGGGCATGTAGGGGCCGACGATCGCGCCCACGCCCGCGCCCATCATCAGCAACGGCGCGAGCACGCCGCCTGACGTGCCCGATGCGAGTGCGATGACCCAGATGATCGCCTTGACCAAGACGATGGCCACGACGGCCTGCAGCGCCAGATGGTTTTGCAGCAAATCGCCGATGACGTCATATCCGACGCCGAGCGTGCGCGGTTGAAAGTATCCGCCGATACCCACCGCGACGGCCCCAAGCGCAGGCCACCACATCCAATGAATCGGCAGTTTGCCGAACGCATCTTCGACCTTGTAGAGACACGTGGACAACCCCCACGACAGCGAACCGGCGATCAGCCCGGCGACGGCCGACGAGACGAGCCCAAGCGGGCCCAGCGGCAACGTATGCAACGGAAACAGCGGGCCGCTGCCGAGCAGCAGCGGGCGCGTAAAGCCCGCCACGGCGCAAGCGATCGCCACCGGCAGCAAACTGCGAGGCCGCAATTCGAACAGCAGCAATTCGATCGCGAGCAGCACGGCCGCGACCGGCGTGCCGAACACCGCAGTCATGCCGGCCACCGCGCCGGCCACGAGCAGTGACTTGCGCTCGGCGCTCGACAAATGAAAGTACTGTGCGACGAGCGAACCGATTGCGCCGCCCGTCATGATGATCGGGCCCTCCGCGCCGAACGGCCCGCCGCTACCGATCGCAATGGCCGAGGCCAGCGGCTTGAGGACTGCCACTTTCGGCGACATCTTGCTTTTGCCGAACAGGATCGCTTCGATCGCCTCGGGGATGCCGTGTCCGCGAATCTGCTCCGAGCCAAAACGGGCGATCAAGCCGACGAGCAAGCCGCCGATCACGGGCACCAAGATGACGAGCCACCCGAGCGTGTTTTCCGAGGGCGAGTGGTTCGCCGTCGACGCCTGCTGGAAGAAGAACAGGTTGGTGAAAAAACGAATCAGATGCAGCAGAAAATCGGCCGCCACCGTACTCAGCGCCCCTCCTATGGCTGCGATCGCGCTGATCGGCAAAAGCCTGACATCGGTCGCGAAATCGCCCTTGTGCTCGCTCATGTAATTCCTCTGACTGACGCTTGGTGACTGACTACGCAACCGGCATGCCGACGGCCGCAGTCGAAACGCTATTTATATCACACTGTGATGTAATGCGCCGCGCGGGAAAAATACCTCAAGTTTTGAGGCGGCGCTGCCGTTAATGAACGGTGCTGTTCGAAGCTAGAACCTTCCGAGAGCCGGTAGAGGTATGGCGGCAGGGCCGGATCACGCCTTTCCGAAACAAAACCAGAACAATATGTTCACTATTTGGGAAATCAAATGACCGTACCCCATCGGCGCGGCCTGAGTATCGGTGCGCGACTCGTCGCTTTTTCCTGCGTGCTCGTCACCGTGATTTTCGTTGCGTTTTCCTGGGCGCTGACCCAAGCGGCCGGTTCGCAAGTGCGCGAACAAGTCATGAAGCGGATCGACGAGAAGAACCATTCGATCTCCGAGATGATCGGCTTGTTCGATCATGCGTTGACGGCCGAGGTCGGCCGCACGATGTCGCTGTTCGAAAGCTTCCTGCCCGGGGGTTTCACGGTCGATGACAACACCAAGGTCGATATCAACGGCACGAGCGCGCCCACGTTCAAGGCCGGCGACCGCGTGCTGAATCTGGACTTTTCGATCCCCGATCAATTTCTGGAGCGCAGCGGCGCGATCGCGACGCTGTTCGTGCGCAACGGCGACGACTTCGTGCGCGTGACCACGTCGCTGAAGAAGCAAGACGGCTCGCGCGCGATCGGCACGCTGCTCGACCGCAAAGGTCCGGCTTACGCCCTCGTGCTTTCGGGCCGTACCTACACCGGGCTGGCCGCCCTCTTCGGCAAGCGCTATATCACGCAGTACAAGCCTGTTTCCGATGCATCGGGACGCGTGATCGGCGCGCTTTTCGTCGGTGTCGACATCGATGCGCAGATCCAAGCGCTCGAGGACCAGATCCGAACGCTAAAGGTGGGAGAAAGCGGGTACTACTTCGTCATGAATGCGTCGCCGGGCGCGGACCGAGGCAAGTTCATCGTCCACCCGAGCGCCGCGGGCAAGGGGTTCGACGACAAGGACGGCCCCTATTCGCAGATGCTCGATGCAAAGCAAGGCCGCATCGACTACACGTCGGCCGACGCCTCGCTCGGAGAAAGCAGCGCGCGCGAAAAGACCGTATCGTTCATGACGGTGCCGGAATGGCAATGGTTGATTGGCGGTGTCGCCATGCGTGACGAGGTCATGGCCGAGGTCACCTCGATCCGCAATCGCTTCGCGGCCATCGCGCTCGTGCTGCTGATCGCATTCGGCGGCGTCTTCCTAGTCGTCGTGCGCCGGCTCGTGAGCCGTCCGCTCGACGCGGTAGCGGCCGCGGCGGGTCAGCTCGCCGCGGGCGACTTGACGGTGCGGCTGCGCGGATCGCCCGCCGCAAGCGGTGGCGCGCAGCGGCAAGACGATGAGATCGGCCGAGTCATGTCGGCCATCGACGGCGTGGGCGAAGGACTCGCCCGCATCGTCGCCCAAGTGCGCGAAGCAACGGCCGGCGTGGCAGGTGGCACGTCGCGCATCTCGGCCAGCAGCGGCGATATCGCCGCGCGCATCGCGACGCAAGCCGCCAGCGTCGAGCAAACGGCCGCGAGCATGGAAGAGATCACGTCGACGGTACAGCAGAACGCCGAACACACGGCGCGGGCGAACGAAGTGGTGGGCGGCGCCGCCGACGCGGCGATGGACGGCGGACACGCCGTCGAACGCGTCGTATCGACCATGAGCGCCATCAGCGGTTCGTCGCAAAAGATCGCCGACATCACGACTGTGATTGAAGGCATCGCATTCCAGACCAACATTCTCGCGCTGAATGCTGCCGTTGAAGCGGCCCGGGCGGGCGAACATGGCCGAGGTTTCGCTGTCGTGGCTTCCGAAGTGCGAGCGCTCGCGCAGCGTAGCGCGGCCGCCGCGAAGGAGATCGCCGCGGTCATCGCCGAATCGACTTCGACGATTCAAGGCGGCTATCGGGTCGCTGAAGAGGCAAGCGCCGCCATGCAAGGGATCGTGTCGCGTGTCGCTGAAGTACGCGCCATCATCGCCGACATCGCCGTGGCGTCGCGTCAGCAATCGGCCGGCATCGAGCAGGTCGGCATCGCCGTCACGCAAATCGGCGAAGCGACGCAGCAGAACGCGACGCTCGTCGAAGAGGCCGCCGATGTGGCCCGCGCCTTGGAAGCCCAGGCAGCCGGCCTCGACGGCGCTGTCGCGGCGTTCAAGCTGGACGGCGGACGGGCGAGCCGATAAGCCGGCACAAGGCGGGACGGGCCGCCCGATAGGGTCGTCCGTCCTCGAGCGCGTACGATCGATCCGTCCGCAACGAGCAACGAGCAACGGCCGAAGGCGGAAATCGCAGGCCGCGTGTTATTTCTTTTGCGGCTTTACGTTTCCGCGCTCGCGTAATTCAGGTACATCGACTGAATGCCGACACGCCCGGGCCCCGTGAAGCGATTGACGATGAAGTTCACACCCGCGCCGAACAAGCCGCTCGTGAGCCGATCGACAACGGTTTCCATGCGAACGTCCGGCGTTTTGTACAGCCACCCGCCGGGTTCGACGTCGATCGTTTCGCCGGCCGCGAGCACCTTCTCGAACACATTGCCGTACCCGTGCACCCACAGCACGCCTTCCGCGGTATGGCTGCGGAACTTGTCGATGAAAAAACCGCTTTGCCCGAACAGCATGTTGCTGATGCCGCGCACGCGTTCGAACGTGTAATCGACGCTGGCGGTCGCGGCCAGAAACTGATGCTCGCGCACGTGCAACTCTTCGCCCACGGCGAGGTGGATCGGCACGATATGGCCGGCGCCGTCGCGGCTGAACGCGATGACACCGGGCCCGCTCGCTTCGGTGACGAACACCTGCATGCCCGCCATCATTCGTTTGACGGCGCCCTTGAGCGGCTTGAGCCCGATCCTGACCGTCGAATTCTTCCACAGCAGAATGTGATGCTCGAAATAGACGGATTGACCGGATACGTCGATCGACAGTACGGGCACAAGCTCGCCGCCGATATGGTAGGTAACGCCCCCGTAGGTTTCATCGGTCGCACTGGTGGGCAGCAGCTTTGGAAGCTCGTTCATGTTTGCCTCTTTCGTGTTCTTGTCGACGTCGCGAGTCCATGCACGATACGGCTCGATTCGCGCTTGATCAAGGCTCGATGTCGGCATCGTACTCGTCTCGGGCGCCGCCGCGCTACCGGTTTTTGGGTCAATTCGGTTTGAGGCGGCCGCTGCGGATCGCCGCCGGCACCGGCTGCGCTTCGAAGTCCGGGTTCTTCGCCAGGCGCGCCGCGACTTTCGCGGGATCGGGCTCGAACTCCGGATGGACCACGATCGGCACGCCGCGGCGTTGGGCCTCCATCAATTCATCGCGCGCGATGTCGCCGCCGCCATAGGCGTAGTAGACACCCCGCCCTTCGTCGGCAACCGTCACCATGTACGACAGGCCGTTCGGTGCAACGGTCGACCAGGTCTGCCCCGGATCGGGCACGTAGATCACGTAGTCGCAATACGGCGAAGCGCCGAACGCCCGAGCCTCCTCCGATACGATTCCGAGCGTATCGACGGCATACCCCTTGGCGACCGCGTACCCGATGTCGCCGATGCCGTCGCTCGTCGCCCCGCCAACGACGATGATGTTCTGCGCGCCATGCGCCTCGATTTCGCGTTCGAGATCTTGCGCACAGGCGCGCGCCACCGCTTGCGCATCGGCATAGCCGAGCCCGGAGTATCCGCCGAAGACCACCACGCGCTTGCCGCTCACGCGCGACATCATTTCCGCGACGACGGGATCGCCTTGCGCGGCCGCGTCGACGATCGAGGGCGTGACGTTTAGTTTGAAACGCCCGGCGAGCGTTTTGCCCTGAAGCGCGCTCGAGGCGACGGCCATCGCGCCAGATGTCCATGTTCGCCATGACGTCGGATCGGCCGCGATCGCCTCCGTCGCATGCGCGGTCTGCGCGGCCGCGGTATAGGCGTAATAGGCTTGCGAGCCGTCGTAGAGCAAGCCCAATAACCCGTCGGCTTCCGGAGAGACGAACGATGTGACGCCGATCGACCCGTACGCCAACATGGCCTCGCCCGCTTTCAGCAGGATTTGCATATTCCCGACGTGCTGCCTCGGCCCCGTGATCGTGCGATCCCATAGGCCGACCGGCGTGCCGGCGGCGTCCGTGACCGGATGCTGCTGCGACAGCGCGACGCCCTTCTCAAGCCCTGTATCGCGAGTCCAATCCTCGTAGCTGTCGAACACCCGCGCGTTCGCGGGGCCGACATACTTTCGGCCCGCCGTCCCATCGACTTGAAGCAATGCGAGCCGTTGCGCGTCGTCTTCTTCGGCGCGCTTGGGCGTCGCCCCTTCTCGCCAATACAACATGGGCAGCATCGTGACTTCGATCGGCGAGGCCGCGCTCGGGGCGCGTCCGTCTTGCGCAGCCACGACCGCGTCGGCCAAAGCGTTCAACGTCGTATGGCCATAGGCCTCGTCGTCGCCGTCGTATTGCGGCTCGCCCGGTGCGGCGTGGGAAACCGGTGTCTTGCCGTACGCCTGCCCAAGCGCGTCGATCAGTGCGGTACGCGAGGTGATGATCTGCGTCGTGCTTGGGGCCGAGGCATTGGCCGATGCGCCATTGTCATCTGTCGCCGATCGGGCCGCGCGTGACGAACCGTTCCCGCTCGCCGACGGCAGCTCCTCCTTGATGAACTTCGACGTCCTCGAATTCGGATCTGAGGCGACGATGTCTTGAAACAACTGCGGGTTAACGGCGTGATTGCCGCTCTTATCGGTCCAGTTCAGATCGTAGACCTTCTCGTCGCCGTTGCTCACGCCGACGAAGTGGTCGCCGTCCATGCGCGCTTTGACGACGTCGAGGAGCGAACGCCCCGCTTCGGTTGCGCCGGCCGGCGTGCCTGCATCGCCGAGGGCCGCGTAGGCGTCGCCGACGTCCATCGCATAGCGTGGGGCATCGTTGTGCTCCCAGAGTACCGAGAGGCCGCTTGCTGTGTTCCACTTCCCGTGCGCCACCAAGCCCTCGAACCGCGCCTTGAATTTCTGCTCGTAGAGCGCGCGCGTCAGATCGGCGTCGGCCGGCGCGCCGACGCCTTTAAGAATTTGTGCGTCGGCGTGAACCTCATCGACGGCGTGACGCTCGTGTACCGAGGCGGCCAGGTCGGCAAAGCGTTGCTGAACAGGCGCCGAGCGTGTCGTCGCGGCCAGCAACGCCTGATAGTTCCAAGCGCCGGCCTGCTTGAACTCGGCCAATATGCCCGAGGTCGCGCGCAAATCCGCTTGCGCTTGCCCCGCCGATTCCGGGGCGGCCGATCCTGCCGCGCTCAGCACGTCGCTCAGGTCATCGAACTTCAGCCGCGCGATTGCCGGGTCGCTCGTGATATCGCTGTACAGCGTCCACGCATCGACGTTCGTCGCGCCGGCATTCGGTGTCAATCCGTATGGATTCGATGGCGGCGTCATTTTCAGCGTGGCCGGATCCATCGTTAGTAAACCTAAATTTCCGAGCTGTGCCGTCAGTTCGGTTGTTTGGGCGACATCGGTTTGCGTCTTCTTGCTCGCCGCCGTATCTCCGGCTGGCCCCGCCGGCGCTGCGTTTTCGACCGCCGAGAGCGCCTGAAGCTCGATGAGCGCCAGACCGAGATCGTGGGCGGTGCGTTGCCGCGTGGCGCCGTCGGCCGACGTCAAGACTTGCTTCGTCACCGCGGCTTCGGCTTGCAGCCACGCGTCCACATGGGCCGGGTCGCCGATCCATGTCGAACCGTGTTCGCCGCTGGCGGCGTTCAACGCATCGAGTAATGCGGCGCGCAGCGCGCGCATGTCGTTTTCGTATTGCGTCGTTCCTTCGACGTCGCCGGCGAGCGTGTGCGCCGCTGCGCCGAGAGCGCCGACGTCGATCGCTTTCGCGTTGGGCGTCGCCGCCATCAGCTTCGTGGCGCTGGCAAGGGTATCTGCGTCGAAGAAGGAGTTGAGCGCTGCGGCGCCCAACTGCACCGGGCTGGGGCCGGTCGGATCGCGCAGATACGTCGGCATCATGGCCGGGGCTTGCGTGGCGAGCGCGGCGCAGGCCAGCGTCGTCGGGTCGAAGTCCTCGCCGCCGTATTGCGTCGAGAGGCAAGCAAGCGCTTCCGATAGGGTCGCGCCCGAACGCAAATACGCATTCAGCTGTGTCGCAGCGTTCTTGATCGATGCTGCAGAGGGCGCCCGCGCCGTCGGAGCAGTACCGGGGCCGCCTGCACCGAGCCCGCCGGCGGTCATCGCGCCCGCACGTGTGCTCATCGCCTCTTCGATTTTGGCGAAGCTCGCATCGTCCAGGTCCGGCAGATGGTCGGCTTTGAGTTCCGCGACGGCGCGCTGGACGGCGTCGCCGCCCTGCGAGCCGGCCTGCGCGCCCGACGCCATGTCCGATTGCATTTGAAGCGTGACCGCCGCTTGCCCGACGATGAGTCCGTCGTCGTCCCTACATTGCCATGCGGCTCGAACCGCCGCGCTCATCGTGCTCGCATCGATCGGCTTGTCGCCGATGCTACGGGCCATCGTTGCATCGGCATGATTGACGGGCGATGGAGCGGGGAGCTGGGGCGTAGCGGCGGGGTTGGCTGCCGCACTCGACGATGCGTCGGTCACTCGAAAGATCATGGGGCCTCGAACGGGCCGGAGCATGCCCATGCATGCGCCGCCGGCCCGAAGAAGGCTAGATTCTCGATAGCCAGATTGCCGTTAACAACCCTGGTGACGCGTAGCCGCGCCAAGGCATTCGCTCGGTCGAAAGCGTTTTCACTCCGGGGAGCCTTGCGCTCCCCCACGCGCGACGCCGACCCAACCCGGCGCCGCGCCGTTCGTCCCCTACTGTTGCTGCTGCCACCGCAACACCGGATGTGTCGCTCCCAACGGCATCGCCCACACGCCGCCCGGCCCGAAATCGTAGCCCGCGAACGACGATGTCTGCTGCATCTGTGCGCTCGTCAAACCGTTCGCGCCCGGCACCGAGTTACCGGAGTACACCCCGGACGTAGCGCCCGTCGTATCCTTGTTCCAATAAACGTCGCCTCCGATCGTGCCGCTGTTGATCGACGCAATGCCCGCCGGCGGGATGCCGTTATTGTTCGTGATCGGGCCCGTAGCGAACGACTGCGTGATCGTGCCGAGATTATTCCAAACGAGCCCCCCCGAACCGGACGTACAACCGGGGCCCGGACAATACTCGAACGCGGCGGTCGTGGCCCCCGTCGAATACGATTGGGTGATCAAGCCGCCGTTGCCGCCCACGAGCCCGGCCGCCCCGCCCGCGTAAGCTTCCGCCGTCACCGATCCCGTTGCGAACGACTGCGCGATGGTGCCGTCGTTCTCGCCGGCAAGGCCGCCCATCGTCCCTGCCGCATCGATGCCGGCGCTGCTCGACGAGCGCAACAGCGTGCCGACGTTCGAGCCGACGAGGCCGCCCGATACGGTCAGGAACGAGGCCAAATCACCGGATTGTGCGATGTTCCCCGACGAGCTCCCGTGCACGATCGTCCCGTTGTTGACGCCGGCCAGCAGGCCGATGGCGAAATAGCCGCCCGCGCCCACCGATCCACCGCTCACGTCGATGTTGCGCACAACGCCTTGCGTGCCGATCACGCCGAATAGGCCCTGCGCCAGCCTAGTCTCGTTCGGATCGACGGGGCCGCCCTGCACCATTTGAACGAGGTCCAACGCGCTGATCTGGTGCCCGAAGCCGTCGAACTGCCCGGTGAACGGATGGTTGTAGTCGCCGATCGGGACGTACGACCCGTCGGTGGTGGCGCTCGCGTCGATATCCTTGCCGAGCGCATAGTTCGCCGTCGGGTCGGCCGCGACGTTCTTCAAATCGGCCAAGGTGTTCACGAGCCGATAGCCGGTGATCTGCGTAACGAGACCGCTGTAAGGCGAGGCCGCCCACGCCGGATTGGCGAGCATCGTGCCCGGCGCGTAGCTGCCGTTCATGTCGTAGAGCGCCGTGACGATGCCCGTGCTCTTGGACCAATCGACGATGCCGCCGTTGGTCACGCTGCCGCCGTTGTCGATCGACGAGGCATCCGCATGGAGCATCAAGTTGCCGGCGCCGTTGTTCGCGATCTTCGCCCCTTCTTCGATCGTCAGCGAATGATAGGCCTCGAGCGTCAGCGACGCCGCACCGCTCCACTGTATCGACGACATCACATCGATGTCCCCTATCCCGCCCTGCGCGCCGCTCGCCCGCGCGTTCACGGACGTGCCCGCATCGAGGCTTCGGCTGAGCGTAGCGGCCGCCGCATCGTCCACCGTGAAGTCGGGCGTCGCGATGTTCCATTGCCCCCCCTTGACGAGCGGCTTGATGCCGTCGGCGCCCAGTTCGAGCATCGCGGCGTTCGTATCGACTACGCCGCCGCTGCCATCGGCGTTGTGCGATTCGATCGTGCCGCCCAACGCGACCGAGCCCGTATCGGCCACGAGCCAGACATGGCCGTCGCGCTTGGCCGTACCGGTTGCGCGAATCGTGGTGTGGTCGCCGGCCAAGGCGAAGATGTTGCCGTCCGCAGCCTGCAAGCTCACTTGCGCCGCGTCGATGGGCCCGGCGTTCTCGATATTGCCGCCGCTGCCCGATTGCACGAACACCTGTCTTCCCGTCGACGAATCCTGCAGCAGCACACTCTGCCCCACGGCCAGCTCCGCCGTGCCATGCGGCGCCACGATACGCCCCGCATTGACCACGCTGTTGCGCGCGATGAGCATCACGTCGCCGCCGGTCGAGCCGATCGTGCCGAGATTGATGATGCTTGCGTTCGAATTGCCCGTGAAGGTCAGCGGGTGGCCTTTCATGAAACCGCAGTAGCACGTGTCGAGCGTCGAGGCGACGAACCGCCCACCTGTGCTGACGACGCCGCTCGGCCCGATGAGGATGCCTTGCGGGTTGATGAGGTACACGCTGCCGGTGGCCGACAACGTGCCGTAGATCGCCGATGGATCGCCGCCCGTCACGCGGTTTAGCGTCGCGCCGTTGCCGTTCGCGAACGTGACGCGATTGCCGCTGCCGATCGAAAAACGCGACCAGTCGATCACGCCACGGCTCGTCGTTTGGTCGATCGTCAACGAGGTGGCGTTGCCGTTGATCGAGCCCGAGCCCGCGATGAAATGGCCGCCGCTGGGCAACGCGCCCGCGGCATGGGCCGGCACTTGGGCCCCGGCGCCGCCCAGCAGCGCGACGGCGATCGGCACGAGGCGGGCGAGCGGTCTGCGGCGCACCGCCCGCCCGGTCAAGCCGGTTTGCGTCCAACGATGATTGCGAGCACTACCCTCGGTTGCTTGTCCGATATCCATGGCCGTCTCCGTTGCCCTCGATGGGTCGATGATTGGAATCACTCTTGAACCGCCCGGTGCTCGTCAACGCGGCTCGATCAGAACGATAGCGGGCGCAACCGGCATCCTTGCTGGGGAATGTCAGCACAATCGGCCAACAATTCGGGGCTTTCGGTCGCAGCCCCATGCCTCGGGGGAAAGCCGGACGGTGTTGACATATTTGCTTTTGGCAACCAATAATATTCCTAAGGCAACTATTTGAACGATAAGCTCATGATCACCGCCCCGCTCGACGAACGTGCCGAAGCCGTTCGCCGTTTCAACCGCTTCTACACGCGGCAGATCGGCGTGTTGCATGAACATCTGCTCGACAGCGAGTTCTCGCTGACGGAAGTGCGAATCCTCTATGAACTCGCCCATCGGCCGGCGTTGACCGCCTCGGATCTCTGCCGCGAACTGGGCTTGAACGCGGGCTACGTCAGCCGCGTCATTGCCGGATTCGAGAAACAGGGCTTGCTCGTCAAGACGCGCTCGGCCGCCGATGCGCGCGTGGCGCAGCTCGAGTTGACGCAACGCGGCCGCGCCACGTTTCAGCCTTTGAACGAAGCTTCGCGACGCGAGGTCGGCGCCATGCTCGAGCAGTTGAGCGAGCCCGCTCAGCATCAGTTGGTCGACGCCATGGCGCAGATCGAAGCGCTGCTGGGCGAGCGTGAACCGAGCTATGTCCTGCGCGATCCTCGGCCGGGTGAGATGGGCTGGATCGTGCATCGTCAGTCGGTGCTCTACGCGCAGGAATATGGGTGGAATGCGGAATACGAAGCCCTCGTCGCGGAGATCGTCGCTAAGTTCATCCGCGAGTTCGATCCGAAGCGGGAACGCTGCTGGATCGCGGAAAAAGACGGCAAGGTAGTCGGGTCGGTGTTCATCGTGCGGCAGGATGAATCGACGGCGAAACTGCGGCTGCTCTATGTCGAACCGAGCGCACGCGGTCTGGGGATCGGGCGTCGTCTCGTCGACGAATGCCTGCGCTTCGCTAAATCGGTCGGCTATAAGCGCATCGTCCTATGGACGAACAGCGTGCTGGCCGATGCGCGCAAGATCTACGAGAAGGCGGGCTTCGAACTAATGGAAGAGGCGCCTCATCACAGCTTCGGAAAAGACTTGATGGGGCAAGTTTGGGGGCGGGATCTTTGAGCGATGGCGTTCGCGCCAACCGTTGTTATTGTGCGACGCCAGATCGACGATTCAGCGACATAGAGCGGCTTTCGCGGAAAATTTTGTGCAGTGCACTAGATTTTTCCTAGGGAAAACCCTAGAATTCATTCTTAAGGGATAACCCCTAGACGCATACACCTTCCGGAGTCGCCATGAGCCTCGTTTTCGCCCTCATCCAAAAGATCAGCGATTTCTTCGCTTCGCCGCATCTGCCGCTCGACGCCGACTACTCCTTCGCTGCACGTCACCGCGAAGCCGAGCGCGTGCGCATCGCGCAATCGACGGTGTTTGGCATCCGTCTCGTGGACTAAGCACCGAAGCAACAACTGCTTACAGATGTCACCATTGCGTGGTCCACCGCCACGCAAGCTCCGGCGTTTTTGCGGACATCCTTCCACGGAGTCTGTCATGAACGCCAACATGCCCTCGAATTCGCAAAGCAGCCGCATCCATCCTTTGATCGCCGCTGCTGCGGTCGCGGTCATCCTCGTCAGCGGGACAGGCATCGCCGCCATCGCAGGCTGGCTGCCGACCTCGCGCGCCGTCTCCGCCCCGCCCGAGCAAAGCACATCGGCCGTCGCGCAAAACGCCCAAACGGCCAGCGCGCCCGTAACGAGCGCCCCTACGTACAGCGCGCCGCGCACGACGGTCAACGAAGCCGCTGCCGAGGCACGTCGCCATCATCATGTGGTCAAGGTCGCGCCGACGCCCGCGTACGGCGAAGGCAACGGCGGCTATCAAACCGCCGGAACGTACGGTACGCCGGCTCCGCGCGCGGCCGCCTACGACCCGGATGCAGGTGAAGTCGTTTCGATCAACGCTGTGCAAGCCCCCGAGCCGACTACAGGCATTGGCGCCGTGGGTGGCGCGATCGCGGGCGGACTGCTCGGCACGCAGATCGGCAACGGCCGAGGCCGTACGCTCGCGACCATCGCAGGCGCGGTAGGCGGCGGCCTTGCCGGCAACGGCATCGAACATGAAGTGCGCAAGGCCACGTCATATCAAGTGCAAGTACGCATGCAAGACGGCAGCTATCGCAACTTCAGCTATTCGACCCAGCCGCCCTTCCAGCCTGGCCAACATGTGCGCGTAGCCGGCGATTCGCTTGCCGCGGCGTAATCGTGCGAGTGCACTTAACCGAGTCTTAAGCTTGATCGACGAGACTTCAATCGTAGGCCGCGGGCAATGACTGCCCGCGGTAACACCACGAAAGGAGGACCCGATCATGAAGCTCTCGATCCGAACACTGGCGATCGCGTTGGCGCTTGCCCCGGCCGCGGCCTTTGCCCAGACTTCAGCACAGCCGGTCTCTCACGCGCAACTCATGGATCAGTTGACGCAGCTACGAAGCGACGGTTACGTGCCGAGCAATATCCACTATCCTTCCGATATTCAGGCAGCCGAAGCGCGCGCAAACGCATCGGGCGGGGGCGCCATGTCGAACGCAGGCATGGGTGGTTCCGCCGGAGAAACGATGCAATCGGGCTCGCGCATGACGTCGAACGCCATCTGGCGCTCGACGTACGGCCGCCACTAACGCTCGCCGTCACGGCCTCGCGGCGCCGTCTATACGACTCCCATGAAAGTACTCATCGTCGAAGACGACGCCGCGATTGCGGCCAACCTCTACGATTACCTGCAAGCGCTCGGCTACGAAACCGATCTCGCAACGAACGGAACATCCGGGCTGCGTTTCGCGCTCGCCGACACATGGGATGCGATCCTGCTCGATCTATCGCTACCCGGCATGGACGGCCTCGCCTTGTGCCGGCAATTGCGCGAGCATGCGCATCGAGACACACCAGTGCTCATGTTGACCGCCCGCGATACGCTGGAGGACAAGCTCAAAGGTTTCGATCATGGCGCCGACGACTATCTCGTCAAACCATTTTCACTGAAGGAAGTCGGCGCCCGCCTCGAAGCATTGATCAAGCGCTATCGCGGGCGCGTCGTGACGCGTGACATTCGGTTCGCCGATGTCACGCTGGATCCGGCCACGCTCGCCGTCGAGCGCGCCGGGCGCGCGCTTCATCTACCGCCCAAGTGCCTGCAGTTGCTGCGAATCATGATGCAATCGCCCAGCCGCGTCTTCGGCCGCGCCGAACTCGAGGCCGAAATATGGGGCGATGCCCTGCCCGACAGCGATTCGCTGCGCTCCCACATCTACACGCTGCGTCGAGCCCTGACCGCGAACGGCGAGGCCGATCTCATCGAAACGGTGCACGGCATCGGGTATCGGCTCGTCGCTCCTCATGCGCGCGCATCGTAGCCTTCGCTTCAAGGTCGCGGTCGTTTTCTCGCTGCTGACGATCGCGCTGCTCGTCGCCCAGGCGCTCGGCGTGCGCGCGCTCGCGGAAGCGCAAGAAGAGCGGCTCATTACGGCGCTGATCGACGACGACGTGGCGAGCGTCGTGAAGGCCTACCGCTCCGATCCGGCGCTCATGCCTGCATTCGATGCGGACATGAAAGGCTACGTCTCTGCCGCCGATCGCCTGCCCGTCGCTCTGCCCGCCTCTGTCGCCGCGCTGGCCGACGGCGTTCACGAAATCATCGTGGACGGCCGCGAAATCCACGTCGCCGCCGTTCCGTTCGGTGCGGCGCGCCTTTATCGCGTCTACAACTTCAGCGCGTACGAGCGGCGCTTCAAGGATGTCGTCGACGCCTTGATGGCCGTGACCGGTTTATTCGCGGTCCTGACGATTTGGCTGGCGTTCGCGCTGTCGGGGCTGCTCGTACGGCAGGTGTCCGGTTTCGCCAAGCAGGTGAAGGCGCTTGGATCGGAACCTTCCGCGCCGATCCAGCCCGGAAAATACGATGAGACCGAGATCGTTGCGCTGGTGGAAGCATTTAACGACTATCACCGCCGCATGGCCGACATGATCGAGCGCGAGAAGGAATTTACGGGTAACGTAAGCCACGAACTTCGTACGCCGTTGACAGCGATCAAGACGAGTTGCGAACTCATCGAACAAGATCCGGCGATTGGCGAAAAATCACGAATGCGCCTGGCGCAGATCGATCGTGCGGCCGATACGATGCGCGATCTCGTCAATGCATTGCTGACCCTCGCGAGGGAACGGAACGCGCAAGATACCACGGCCGTTTCCCTTCCCGCCGCGATTGCCGGCGCCTTGACGCCATTTACTGACCGCCTCACGGCGAAGAGCATCGATGCGGTCGTGGACATCGAGCCCGATATTTACGTCACCGCCAACCCCGCGGCGCTGACCATCGTGCTTTCCAATCTGATCGACAACGCCGAGCGTCATACGGCGGGCGGTCATCTGCGCTTCACCTATATCGACGGATGGCTTCAGATCGAAGACACCGGCAGCGGCATCGCGCCCGATGCGGCGCCTCACGTGTTCGAGCGGTTTTTTCAAGCGAGTCCCAATCGCCTGCCCACCTACGGTGTCGGAATCGGGCTGTCGATCGTGAAAAAGATCGCGGACCGCTACGGCTGGCGGATCACCCTCGACAGCGAACCGTCGCGCGGCACCCGCGTGTCGTTGTCGCTCCCGCGCGCCGATCCGGGCCGCGGCCGCGCCGAGCACATGGTCTCTTGACGAAAACTTCACAAGCGGTTCGATAGCATCGACAGTCGGGGCAGCTCGCATCGAGCGGCCCATCGACTAATGAATGCCGACATGCGCCGTTTGTTGCCACTATTGCTGTTTTCCGCTGTGGCGGGCTGTACGACATACCATCCCCAGCCAATCGCACCGGAGGACTTCGCGCGTCGATTCGAGCAGCGCTCGTTGGCGAGCGACGGATTGCATCGCTACGTCGCGCAGACGCGAGGCCACGATGTTTCCCCATGGCCGCCCGTCATGTGGAACCGCTCGCTCCTTACCTTGGCCGCGTGGTACTACAGCCCCTCGCTGCGCCTCGCTCGCGCGCACGCGGATACCGTTCGCGCAGGAATCGGCGTGGCTTCGGCGGTCCCGAACCCCACGCTTTCGCTGCCCTTCGAGTACTCGAGCCCCAACCCGGGCCCCGGCTTGCCCTTCACTACCGGCCCTGCGCTGGACATCCCGATCGAGACGGCCGGCAAACGCGGCTATCGTGTCGATCAAGCCACCCATGCGGCTCAAGCGGTCAAGTTCGATCTCGATACGCAAGCATGGAAGACAGGCGCGCAGGTGCGCGATGCGCTCGTTTCGCTATATGGCGCGCAAATGCACGAGCAAGCCTCGGCGCGCCGTGCATCCGACGAAACGAACATCGTCGCAATGCTGCAAAAGCGGCGGACGGCGGGCGCGACCTCGAGCACCGACGTGCAAGCCGCCGTGCTGGCCATGCAGCTAGCGCAGCACGACCTCGCCTCTGCTCGCGCCGCGCAAAGCGACGCGCGGGCCCAGCTTGCCGCGGCGATCGGCGTGCCGCCCTCCGCCGTGGACGACATTCGGATCGACTGGTCGTCGTTGGCCAGCGCGCCCCCTGCCCCACCCGATCACGAAGCCCAGCGCGATGCGATCTTTCATCGAACGGATCTGCTTGCATCACTGGCCGACTACGCGGCCTGCGAATCGGCGCTGCAATTGGAAGTGGCCAAGCAATATCCCGACATCCATCTCGGTCCAGGGTACACCTACGACACGGGTACTCGGCGCTTCGCATTCGGGCTGGCGGGCATCTCGCTGCCGATCTTCGACCAGAATCAAGGCGGCATACGCGAGGCCGAGCGCAAACGGAAAGAGGCGGCCGTGCGCACCGAGGCTATACAGGACAAGATCCTCGGCGATCTCGACCAAGCGCTTGTTCACTATCGAGCGACGCTCCACGCGCTGCGGCTAGCGGACGACCAAACGCGCACGGCGCGCAAGCAACTCGCGGATCAGGCCGCCGCGTTCTCGGCCGGCGACATCGATCGCCTGGCTTATACGCACGCGATGGCCGACGACGAAACCACCGAACTCGCTCGTATGGATGCGCTCGTCGCCGCTCAGCGATCGGCCGCGGCCGTCGAAGACGCGATGCAGCGGCCGCTCGATCAAGGCGCGAACGTCATCTATATGCAATCGCATCGGCAGGAAGAGGATCGATGAATACTCGTCTCATATTGATTTCGGCGACATCGCTCGCGATCGCGGCAGCCGGCGGCTGGTACGCGGCGCGAACCGTGGCGCGGCCTTCCGCTTCCGCTTCGGCTTCATCGAACGCCGCGCCGCCTGCATCACCCGCGGCGCCCGCGCAATCCGTGCAGACCGTCGGCGGCGAAACCGTCGTCATGGTCGCACCGGATGCACAGCGAGCGAGCGGAATGACGGTCGCGCCGCTTACCGTCACAACCGTGCAACCTCGACGCGATGCCTACGTCACCGTGGTCGACCCGCAGCCCTTGTTCGACCTTCGCATTCGGCTAGCCGGCGCGCGTGCCGATATGGCCGCGCTCTCGGCGCAGGCGCGCAACTCGAGCGCACAGTATCAGCGCAGCCTCGGGCTTTACCGTGACGATCGAAACGTTTCGTTGAAAGCGTTGCAAGATGCGCGTGCAGTCATGGAGGCGGACGACGCGAAAGCGCAAGCGGCCAAAGCCACGCTGAACGGACTGACGGCGACCGCCCGCGCGCAATTCGGCGAAGCACTCGCGTCGGACGCGCTCGCGCCCGAGTCGGCGCTGATCGCGCGTCTCCAAGCGGGCCGCGCGTCGATCCTGCGCGTCGTGATGCCGACGACCCAAGGCGCCGTCGTTCCCGACCATATCGCCGTACGAACCTCCGACCAACAAGCGATCGACGCCGATAAGCTCTCCCCGTCACCCGTCGCCGATCCTGCCGTGCAAGGCGCCCCTTGGTTCTATACGACGCTCCGCGCACTGCCGGTCGGCACACATACGAGCGCCGCCGTGCCGATCTCGCCGCGCCGCTCCGCCGCCTTGCTCGTTCCGGCAAACGCCGTCGTTTGGTACGGTGGTCAACCATGGGCCTATGTCCGCATTGCACCCGATCGGTTCGCGCGCCGCGCCGTTGTATCGAACCAGGAAAGCGATGCGGGGTTCGCCGTCACTTCCGGCTTCCGCGAGGGCGACTCGGTCGTGACGCACGGCGCGCAGTTGCTGCTGTCGGAGGAATTGAAACCCCAGGGGATCGCCACGGCCTGCAAGGATCCGCCCGAATGCGACGACTGAACGCCACGCAGCGATAACGCGCGCCGCGCCTCCCGTCCATCCGCGACCTGGTCCATCCATGCTCCAAGCCCTGATCCGATTCTCCCTGCACTTTCGCGGCGTCGTCTTTGCGTTGGCGGTCGTCGCAGCCGGTTACGGCATCTATTCCACGACGAGGGCAGACCTCGACGTCTTTCCGGAATTCGCACCGCCGATGAGCATCGTGCAAGCGGCGGCGCCGGGCCTGACGAGCGAGCAAGTCGAGACGCTCGTCACGCAGCCGATCGAGGACGCGCTCACCGGCTTGGCCGGCCTTCGATCGATCCGCTCCCGGTCGATGCAGGGCCTATCCTCAATCACGGTGGTGTTCGACGACCACGCGAACGTGCTGCAAGCAAGGCAGCTGGTGGCCGAACGTCTCAACGCGCTCGCCTCGACGCTGCCTGCCGGCGTCAATCCGCCCACATTGCTGCCGCTCACGACGACCACCAGCGTGGTACGCACCATCGGTCTGACATCGAAGACGCTTTCGCCCGCCGCGCTCTACGATGTGGCGCAGTGGACGCTTCGGCCGCACATGCTCAGCGTGCCCGGCGTGGCCGATGCGATCGTCTTCGGCGGCGCGGCGCGACAGCTGCAGATCGAAGTCGAGCCGCAAGCCCTGATTCGCTACGGGCTATCGCTGCAAGACGTCATCGCAGCTGCGCGCCAAGCGAGCGGCGTGCGCGGCGCCGGTTTCATCGAAAGCCAAAACCAGCGCATCGCGATCCATGTCGACGGACAAATCGCCGACCCGAAGACGCTGGGCGGCGTCGTGCTGCGATGGAGCAACGGCGCGGCGGTACGTCTATCCGATGTGGCGAAGGTGGAATGGGGCGAAGCCACGCAGGTCGGCTCTGCAACGATCATGGGCAAGCCCGGCGTCATGCTCGTCATGGAAAATCAATACGGCACGAACACGATGTCGGTGACGCGAGGTATCGAGGCGCGGCTCGCGTCGCTAAAGCCCGAGCTCGCGCGGCAAGGCGTCGAACTCGAACCGAACGTATTTCGTCCCGCGAACTTCATCGCCACCGCCATCGACCATCTGCGCACGGCGCTGCTCGTCGGCGCGCTGCTCGTGATCGCCGTGCTGTTCTTGTTTTTGCTCAATGCGAGGACCGCGCTGATCTCTGCTGTCGCCATCCCGTTGTCGCTACTGACCGCCATCGTCGTGCTGACCTCGCTTGGCGTGAGTCTGAACACGATGACGCTCGGCGGTTTGGCGATCGCGCTCGGCGAGGTGGTCGACGACGCGATCATCGACGTGGAAAACATCTATCGCCGCCTACGCGAAAACCGGCTTCGGCACGCGCCGTTGCCCCCGGCGCGCGTCGTGCTGAAGGCGTCGCTCGAAGTACGCAGCGCGGTCGTGTTCGCGACGTTCGTCGTCGCGCTGATTTTCTTGCCGGTGTTGACGCTGTCCGGCGTGGCCGGAAGGCTGTTCGCGCCGCTCGGCGTGGCCTACATCCTGGCCGTGCTGGCGTCTCTCGCCGTGGCGCTGATCGTCACGCCGGCGATGTCGCTCGCGCTGCTGTCGCGCGGTGAACTACCTGCTCACGAACCCCGGACGATCATCGGCCTCAAGGCGCGCTATGCCCGCCTCCTACCTGCGGTCGAGCGCCACAGACGGCGCGCGATCGTCGTGGTCGTGCTTGCTTGCGTCGCGGCGTTGGCCGCGCTCCCGTTCATGAACGGCAACTTCATTCCGCAATTGCGAGAAGGGCACTACATCGTGCACATGGGTCTCGCGCCCGGCACATCGTTGGCCGAATCGATCGACATCGGCACGCGCGTATCCAACGCACTCATGCATGTACCGGGCGTGCGGTTCGTGGCCCAGCGCGCCGGCCGCGCCAACGACGTCGTCGATCCGACCGGTGTACAGCTTTCGGAATTCGAAGTCGACCTCGCGCCGATGAGCCCCGCCGGGCAAGACGCGACGATCAATGCGATGCACAAGGCGCTTTCCCGCTTTCCGGGGCTCACGACGTCGATCAATACGTTTTTGGTGGAGCGGATCGACGAAACGCTGTCCGGCGTCACCGCCCCCGTCGTCGTCAACGTGTTCGGCAACGACCTCGATCTCATCGATCGGAAAGCCCAACAAATCGCACGCATGCTTGCCGCGATGCATGGCGTGGCAGGCGTGAACGTGGAATCTCCGCCGGGCATTCCAGAATTGTCCGTTAGGCTCAAGCCCGACGCGCTGAGCCGGTCGGGCTTGCGCCCCGTCGACGTCCTCGATGCGATTCAAGCGGCGTTCGACGGCGTAGCCGTCGCGCAGGTGCATGAGGGCACGCATTCCTACGACGTCTCAGTCCAACTCGCGCCGAATGCACGAAGCAAGCTGAGCGACGTGGCCGCGTTATCGATTCGGACCTCAGATGGATTGTCCGTCCCGCTCGACACGCTGGCAACGATTCGGCAAACCTCCGGACGCTATCAAATCACGCATGACGGCGGCCAGCGCGCTCAGACGGTGGCCGTCACCCTAGGCAACCGCGCCGTCTCCGACTTCGTGAAGGAAGCGCAAGCGCGCGTAAGCCGCGAAGTAGCGATGCCTGCCGGCGTCTACGCGGTGTTCGGCGGCGAAAGCGAAGCGCGCCGCCAATCTCAGCGAGATCTGTTGGCGTATGGCGCAATCGCCGTCATCGGGATCGTTCTACTGCTCTCGCTCGCCTTGCGAAGCCGGCGCGCCGTCACGCTCGTCATGCTCAATTTGCCGTTCGCGTTGGTGGGCGGCGTAATCGGCGTCCTGGCCACGGGTGGCGACTTGACGCTCGGCAGCATGGTCGGATTCGTGACGCTGTTCGGCATCTCGCTGCGCAATTCGATCATGCTCGTCAGCCACTACGACCATCTCGTGCGGGTAGACGGCTTGCACTGGAACGCGGAGACGATGCTTCGCGGCGCGTCCGAGCGGCTCGTACCGATCCTCATGACCGCGCTGGTGACAGCGCTCGCGCTACTGCCGCTCGCGCTCACGAGCGGCGCGGCCGGCAACGAGATCGAAGGGCCAATGGCCATCGTGATTCTCGGCGGTCTCGTGACGTCTACCGCGTTGAATTTGATCGTCTTGCCGACCCTCGCCCTAGCGTTCCTGCGCTTCGAACGCGACGACGATGACGAGATCAATCCCGATCAGGCGCACCCAGCGGGAACAAATGCCTGAAAGGACGCGCTTCGTCGACGGCGCGCGCGAAAGACGGCCGGGCCAGCAGTCGCTGACGATAGGCGCGAACACCCTTCAATGAAGGGTCGATCGGATGCGCCCAGTCGGCGTAGAAGAGCGACGGCCCTGCCGCGCAATCCGCGAGACCGAACGCCGCGTTGCCGGCCCATTCGCGGTCCTGCATTCTTTGATCGAGCCAACGGTACGCCAGATCCAGCATGTCCCTGGCCTCTTGCACGCCGTATGGGTCGCGCGACGTTTCCGGCCGCAGACGATCGCCGACGATCTTCTGCGTGGGCGTCATGACGTAGTTGTCGAAGAAGCGGTCCATCATGCGAACGTCGAGCGCGGCCGAGGGGGCGGCAGGAATCATCGGCGAAGCCCCAGGATGATGAACGTCGAGGTATTCGATGATGACGGTCGACTCCAGCACCGTGCGCCCGGCATCGATCAGCACGGGAAAGCGCCTAAGCGGCCAGAGCGCCGCGAATTCGGCGCCCGTCTGGGGGTTCTCGGGCGAGAGCATCGCGAACTCGAACGGCGTCCCGTGTTCGTAAAACGCAATGAGGACCTTTTGGCAATAGGCGGAAAACGGATGGGCATACAGCTTCATGATGGCTCGACTCCATGTTTTCAGAGGGCCCGCGCGGGGGACGGGCGATCGCAGTTCAGACGCATCGACCTGACATTTCGCTTTCATCGAACGTGGCTCACGTCTGTGCCGTGCGTACTTCCACGACGTTCCAGCGCATAGAAAATCGACATCCTCGCCAAGAATGTCGAGGAACTTTGTCAAGCGTACGCGTAACGGGCAAGCCTTCCGACGGCGCAACGCGACGAAAGCCCCTGTCGGCCCGAGCCGAACTCGCCGCTCGCCGCCTTTCCGCCCCTACTGCAGCGGCCAAACGCGGTCGATCGCATCGATCTGCGCGGGCTTGTGGATCATCGACACCAGTTCACGTTCGCCCGTTGCACTCTGATCGAGCGTCGCGCGCACGCCGAAATTCAACCCGGGGCTGCTCTGCCGCCCCACGCGCTCGTACACCTTGAATTCCACGGGCAACCACGAATCGGGTCGCGCGAGCACCTCCGCATAGTCTTGCTCCCAGCGCGCGACGTCTTCCTCGCTGCCACCGTTCATACGCACAGCGGCCGCGCGGTCGGCATACGCGCCGAGCTGTTTCGCGGCATGCTCGCGTAGACGGAAGCGATAAAACAATATTTGGTTGTCCTTATGATCGCGCTTCACCTCGGCCAAATGCGTTTCGATCCTCGCGCGGCCGCGCGCCAGCACCGCGTCGCGCTGCGCATCGGTCGGCATGACCGGGTGGTCTGGATCGAGTCCGAACATGAGCGCCCATCGCTCGTCGTTACGAATTGCATGGGCATAGTCGTCGAAATGCGCGAATTCGGTGTCCGCGTAAGAGACACGATGCACGATGCGCCCTTCCTCGCGCACGAGGGACATCTTGGCGACATGCTGGCGATCGCGCACGCGATAGCGCACCATCGGAAAATCGCTCGATAGGATGCCGAAGTTGACCACGTCTTTCGTCGAATTGGGCGAATTTCCGAGACTCGTCGACAGCCCCGCGCTGGCAATGTGCCGTCCGCCTCGGCCGCTTCGATGGCTCTCCACGGCCGTCGTCCCGCCGATATCCTTGCTGTCGCCGATATTTTGAGTCGCGTAGTCGTACGCATAGCCGAACTGCGGTCCGATACGCGCCGACATCTCGCCCACCGACGCTTTCACGCTGACGCCGCCCGATACGTTCACACCGTGGCGTCGTTCGCGTTGATGCTGTTCGTTCCATACGACGGAAAAGTCATCGTTGCCGAGAAACGTTTGCGCCAGCGCGTGCCAGGCCGCTTCCCCGTCGGCCAGATCGCGATCACGTGCGTGATCGAAGACGAAGGCGTTGACCGCGAACATACCGCGTTGCAGCCGTGCGTCGTCGAAGCCGCTTCCGTCGGCCTTCATGCGCCGCGCGACGATCAGCGAGAAAGCATTGCGGTTCAATCGATCGGTTTGATAGGCGACGACGTTCAAGGTAACGCCGGCTCGCACGATCAGGTAGTCGCCGCCGACCTGCAAACCCGCGCCCGCATCGAACGCGAGGCGGTCTTGAGAGCCCGCAGAAAAATAAAAGCATGCCGTGCGCCGCCCATACTCCGCGAAGGCCTGGCGGCCGCCGCGCACACGCAGGTTCAACCGAGGCGACAGCACGATGCCGCCCGCATGCAGGAGTTTGCCAAGGTTCGCGGAGAGCCCCGCCGTGCTGAAGCCCACTTGCCCACCGTCGACCAGTACGAGCTTGCCGCCCGACTTCATCGTATCGGCAAGCTCGTCGAGCGCCTCCTTGATCCCTTGCGCCGACAAATCGTTCGGCTCGATGGCCTTGGCGCGCGCGATGCGCGTCATCGTTTTCCAATCCGCCTCGACCGCGGCCTTCGCCTCGGGCAAGCGCCCGGCCATCGCGTCGAGTTTGTCGATGTCGAGCGTCGCGCTGCTGCCGGCCAGGCGCGTGCGCAACGGCTTCCAGGCGTTTTTTCCGCCCGACTGGGAAGCCGCCCGCAAGGTGGCCGCGTATCGTCTCAGTTCCCACCAGGCCGCGTGCTCCGCTAGCGGCGCCGATGCCGGGGGAATTGGCAACCGCGTGAATGCCCGTCTAAAGTGCGCGGCAATCGCTTCGTAGTCCTCATCGTTCAGCTTGTCGCCGTAGGCATGGCTTGCGCGGCTCGTCCATCGAGCGATTTCCGCTCGCTCGACAAGCACCGACACCGCATCGCCCCGGGTCTGCGTCATCCGCGAAACGATCGCCGCAAGCGAGCGCGTGGCGTCCGAGGCCGATCCGTCGGCGCCGCTATGCGCCCCCAACGCCTCGAGCGCATTGTCCGTCGACGCGCGCAATGCAGCGCGCTCCTTTTCCACGATATCTAGGTGAGCGCTGCGGATGCCTTTCTCCATGACTGCAAAGGCCGTCTTACGTTTTCCCACTACGCGCGGCAAAGCCGTTTTCCAACGAGACGCGGATGCCCGCGGAATCGACGTGTCGATCGTCTTGAACAAACGCGACTTCACTTTCGCGAACGCAGTACCCGGTCCATCCGTCATGAAGTTGTGCCTTCCGGCGAATACGGCGCCGGTTTCAGCAGGGCTGAGGGAAGCCATGTCGCCGCTTTGCCACAGCTTGGCCGCGGCCAGCGCCATCGTTCCCACATGCCGTTCGGTTGCATCGGATGCGGGATCGTCGCGCCACTGGCGCGCGAGCCGAAGCACGACGGAGGGGCTTGCGTCGGCCCGTCCGGTACATGCGATCGCGTCGCCCGCGCGCAGTAGAACACGCGGCGCATGGCGCACGCCGTCGCCCTGCGGCCACCCTTGTCCGGCCACGCGCCGCAACGCCTCATAGCCGCTCGTGGTCTGCGCCATCCATTGCGCTGTTCGCCAGGCGGCGCGTTCCACGGCTTGTGCGTTTGCCTCGGCGGGATCGCTTGCGTGAGCCGACGACGACGAGGAGGCAGAGTTCGCCGTGCCGAGCGTGCTCAAATCGAGCCCACGCTCGAGGCGGTCCAGCACCTGATGCGCCAATCGTGCATCGCCTGAGCTCGCCAATGCGAGCGCCTCCGCGCCGGTCAGCGCCTCCGTGTACGCCAATTCGCCTCGTTGCGCGGTAGGCGCCGGCGGCGGCGCGGC
>DATJJH010000058.1:0-4478 GCA_035492395.1 Trinickia sp.
GGGACTGGGTGCGCGGGCATTGGGCGCCGAATTGAACGCCGGAATGAGCGCCGAATTGAACGCCAAGTTCATCTCCGAATAGATCGCTCGAGCGTTCACGCGCCGTAGTTGCGCAGCCGCTCGAGATCGACGACCGTCACGCCGCCGTACTCGAGCCGCACGACTCCATCCTTTTGCAGCGTTTTCAGCGATTGGTTGGTTCCCACCTTGACGAGCCCCACCTCTCGAGCATGGTGTTCTTCGGGCAAATGCAGGGCCGAATGCGTGCGAGAAGTTGTCTTCTGCACGACAGTTCTCGAGCGGGGCCGGGCACGCGCCGTGCTGAGGGCAGCTTTTATCCATTGTCCCCGATTGCCGCTCGTTCGCGAGCGCGGAGGCCGCCACCATGATGCGCTGTCCTTGTCTGCCTGCCGCCCCGCGACGGGCGCCTGCGTTTGCCCGTGCGGCGCGGCGTTACTCGTTGCGCGAGGCCGCATGACGATCGGCTGTCCCGAGTGCGGCGCGCTCGCCGATACGTCGGCGTTGGCCGGGCGCATGCTGGCCCGCTGCCGTGTCTGCCACTATCCGCTCGAACGCGCAAGCGGCCGCTCGCTCGGGGCGGCGCTCGCTTGTTCGCTGACGACGTTCGTGCTGCTGCTGCCCGGCAACCTGTCCCCGCTCATGACGGTTCATCTGCTCGGGGCCGAGCGCTCGTCGTTGCTCAGCTCGGGCATCGTGCTTATGTATCGGCAACGGTTCGAATTGCTGGCCGTGGTGTTGGGCATGACGGGGATCGTCCTGCCGCTCGTACGCTTCGGCGCGCTATCGGTCGTGCTCGCCGCCATTTTGCGGGGGTGGCGGCCGAGCTGGCTGGGCCGCTGCTATCGCTGGACGATCTGGCTCGACGCCTGGGCGATGCCCGACGTCTACCTGATTGGATGCTTCGTCGGCTACACGCGGGTCACGCAGGATCTGACCGGGTCGATCGACGCCGGCGGGTATTGCTTCGTCGTGGCCGCGTTCATGTCGATGCTGACTCGGGCGACGCTCGATCGCCGCACGGTGTGGCGCGCGATCGCCCCCGAGCGGCACGTCGCCCCCGGCGAGCGCGTGCTCTCGTGCACGGCGTGCGACTTGGTCGCGCCCATCGAGCATGCGGGGCGTCCTTGCCCCCGCTGCGCGCTGACGCTGCGCAAGCGCAAGCCGGCCGCCGTCTCGCGCGCCGCCGCATTAAGCTTGGCGGCGTTCGTGCTGGCGTTTCCCGCGAATCTGTTTCCGATGACGCTATCCGTGGAACTCGGCCATGACGTGAGGCACCGCATCATCGACGGCGTGACGGAGTTGTTCAAGGCCGGGCTGTGGCCGCTAGGCATCCTCATCACGTTCACGAGCATCGCTATCCCCTTCATGAAGCTAGCAGGCATGGGATGGTTCATCGTGTCGATCGTGCGCCGCTCGGACCGCCATCTGCGCACGAAGACGGTCTTGTATCGGTTCATCGACGAACTCGGCCGCTGGTCGAACATCGACGTCTTCACCATTGCGGCATTCGCCCCGCTGATCGACTTCGGCGGTCTGGCGAGTTCGCGCCCGGCCGACGGCGCCACGGCATTCGCGCTGGTCGTGATCCTCACCATGGCCGCGTCTCGCGCGTTCGATCCGCGTTTGATGTGGGATGCAGCACGAGCGAGGCGCTCATGACGGAACAACGCGACCGTCACACCGAAGCGGCCGACGTTCGGCGCACGCGCTGGCCCGGGTGGATTTGGGCCGTGCCGATCGCGGCATGCGGCGTGGCCGGGTGGCTCGGCATTCGCGCGCTCGTGCACGGCGGCGAGGCTGTGACGATCGTGTTCGACGATGCGTACGGCATGAAAGCCGACGATACGTCGGTCACGCTGCGAGGCGTCAAGGTGGGCGAAGTGAGGGACGTGTCGCTCGACGACGATGGCCGCCACGTCGATGTAGAGGTCGAGATCGATCGCGCCGCGAAGCGATATTTGCGTGCGGGCACGCGCTTTTGGGTGAAGGGGGCGCAACTGAATCTGAGCGATCCGTCCACGGCCAAGGCGATGCTGGGCGGCCCCGAAATCGTCATGGACCCGGGCGCGGGTGCATCGACGAGCCATTTCATCGGCAGCGGCCGCGAGTATGCGCCGGGCGGCCCGGTCGTGACGTACTTCGTTCGCTTTTCGGGCGCTGTCGGGCAGCTCGACGAAGGCGCGCCGGTGAGATTGCGCGGCTTTCGCGTCGGCCAGGTGGCCCACGTCGAACTGCGCTACGACGCTCGCACGGGCACGCTCGATACGCCGGTCGAGATCGCCATCGATTCGACGAAGCTGGGCCTGGCAGATGCCGCCAAGCCGGCCGACGGCAATTGGCGGCCCGTCGTCGACGACATGCTGCGGCGACTCGTGTCGAACGGGCTGCGCGCGCGGCTCGCGCAAGATCCGCCGCTCATCGGCCAACGCGGCGTCGCGCTCGACTTCGTTCAGGGCGCACCAAGCGCCACGCTGACGGCACGCGGCGGCGAGACCGACATCCCGAGCGTGTCGTCGGGCGACATCGACGCAATCATGGCGAAAGCCGACGACATCATGACGAAGGCCGACCATGTGGCGACGAAGATCGACGCGTTGCCGATCGAGCAGACGGGCGAGGACATTCGCCGCATCGCCGGCCGTGTCCGGGCGTTGTCCTCGTCGCCCCAGATCGCCGATAGCCTCGATCATCTCGACCGCTCGGTCGCGCAGATCGACCGCACGCTGCGCGAGGTCTCGCCGCAAATCGGCCCGCTCGTCACGCAGCTGCGCCAAACCGCGCGCGAGGCCGACAGCGCGGTGGCGGCCGCGAACCGCACGATCGGCGGCGATCCCATGCGTCAAAACGATCTGCCCGAAGCGCTGCGCCAACTAACCGACATGGCGCGCTCGGTGCGCGCGCTCGCCGATTATCTCGATCGACATCCGGAAGCGCTCGTGCGCGGCAAGGGAGGAAGCGCCCAATGACTCCGACGATCAAGGCGGCGCTTGCCAGCCGTTGCCTCGCGCAGTGCGAACCGCTTGCGCGGTCGAGCCGGCCGGCCGGCTGCGACGCAAAAGCGACGCGGCGTGCATTTTCGTTTTCGCTCCCGTTGATGCTGACGCTGACCTTGGCGACCGCATTGTCCGGCTGCGGCCACAGCCCGCCGACGCGGTACTTCTCGCTCGATGCCGTGCCGGCGAGCGCGCCGTTGGCAACCGCCGGCATGCCTCCGGTGCAATTGGGCGCCGTGCGCGTGCCGGCCGCACTCGATCGGCCGGAGGTCGTCGCCCAGGACGGCGAACACCGGCTGACCGTGCGCGACACCGATCGATGGGGCGCGCCGCTCGGGCAGATGATGCGGCGAGCGCTCGCGCAGGACCTGCTCGCGCGACTGCCCGCCGGCACGTTCGTGCTGCCCGATGCGCCGGCGCCGGACGGCGTGCGCGGCATTGTCGTGACCGTGCTCGATCTGCGCGCGAACACGAAGGCGAGCGGTCGTCTGACGCTCGAGGGGAGTTGGACCTTGACCGCGGGCCACCCGGCGAAAGCGGTGACGACGCAGGCCGTCTCGCTGAGCGAGCCGATGAGCTCGGGCGATTCGGCCGCCATTGCGGATGCGTTGAGCCGCGTGCTCGGACAGCTAGCCGATCGAATCGCCGTTTCGCTCCAGGCGCAGCGTTAAACGCCGCCAGCCTGTCGTGGCGTTGTGGCCCTAGAAAATATCCCCGTCTTTGGGTCCGATGCTTGCTGCTTCCCCACGGGGAGCGCCCTTCGCGCGCCTATCATCGGGCGACGTCGGCAAGTTTTCCCGAGTCGAGTCGACACCCGTTCCCGAAGAGCGGCCACTGAGCCGCGAGGTCATGCGAGATGGCAGTAGCCGCCAATGCTTGTTTCCCGCCCGAGCGCGACACTGGGCACTTCGTTCGGTTCTATCACGCTGAGTCCGTGCTCGTCAGCGAGATCGCCGAGTTTGCCACCCGGGCGCTGCGCGCGGGCGGGCGCGCCGTTCTCATTGCCACGCGGGGGCATCTCTCGGCGGTCACCGCGCGTTTGCAGACGCTGCAAGCGAGCGACGCCGCACTCGCGGCGTCAACACAGCGGCTCGTCGCGCTCGATGCCGACGAGGTGCTCTCGCGTTTCATGGTCGACGGCTGGCCCGATGAAGCGCGCTTCTTTTCGTCCGTCGGCACGCTGATGGGATCCGTGACGGCGCAAACCGGCGGTCCCGTGCACGCGTTCGGCGAAATGGTGAGCTTGCTGTGCGAGCGGGGCCTGCACGACGCCGCGGTTCGGCTCGAGGCGCTTTGGAACGAACTCGCGAGGCGTTGCGCGTTCACGCTGTTCTGCGCGTATCCGCACGCCCTTTTTTCGAATGCGGAACACAGCCCTGTTTTCGAACACATTTGCGCCGCTCATACGCATGTCCTGCCGAGCGAACTCTTGACCGGCGCCGATGAAACGCAGGCGCACCGTCT
>DATJJH010000059.1:0-20383 GCA_035492395.1 Trinickia sp.
CGCCCACCCGCGACACAGCAACAAGTCATGCCTGATGATCATAGCGAGTTGGTACCACCCCTTCCCATCCCGAACAGGACCGTGAAACGACTCCACGCCGATGATAGTGCGGATTGCCCGTGTGAAAGTAGGTAATCGTCAGGCTCCTCCCTCTCCAAAACCCCGACAGCCAGCGCGCTCTCGGGGGTTTGTGTTTTGCAACAACGAAAATCTCATCCGTCGCTGCGCGGCTTAGCCACTCGACACCTTGACATACTGTATATACGTACAGTAAAAAGGAGTGTGAAAACGCTTTGCGCCCGCAGATCCGGCGCCGCCCCGAGCCTTGCGATGGATGACTATGAAGCCGAATTTCCCATTGCGCCTCCCTCACCATTGAAGGGGCGGGGTGCCGTTACGAATCTGCAAGGGCGTTACGAACGCGACCAGCGAGAAGCGTTCGACGACGGCTGGTTGCCCGAGAACGAAGGCGGTGCCTCGCCGTCGCTCAAGACGCAGTTGTTCGAGGAGCGAGCGAAGAGCATTCTCACGCGTAACGCCTCGCCCGACATCCCGTTCAGCGTGTCGCTCAATCCCTATCGCGGTTGCGAGCACGGCTGCATTTACTGCTTCGCGCGCCCAACTCACAGCTACCTTGGTCTTTCTCCGGGGCTCGATTTCGAAAGCCGGCTGTACGCCAAAATCAACGCTCCCGAATTGTTGCAACGAGAGCTGTCGAAGAAGACCTACGTTCCCGAGCCGATCGCGCTCGGCGTCAATACCGACGCTTATCAGCCCGTCGAGCGCACGCTGCAACTGACGCGGCGCGTCATCGAAGTGCTGCACGATCACGGTCATCCGTTCGCCGCGATTACCAAGTCGTCGCTGATCGAACGCGACATCGATCTGCTTGCGCCCATGGCAGAACGCGGGCAGGTGATGGCCGCGGTGACGATAACGACACTCGATGCCGAGATTGCGCGGACGCTCGAGCCGCGCGCCGCTACGCCCATGCGGCGCCTGCGGACGATTCGCGCGTTGAGCGAGGCCGGCATTCCAGTGGGCGTAAGTATCGCCCCGGTCATTCCTTTCGTCACCGAGCCTGATCTCGAGCGCGTGCTCGAGGCATGCGCGCAGGCGGGGGCCACGAGCGCCAGCTACATCGTTTTACGGTTACCTTGGGAAGTGGCGCCGCTGTTCAAGGATTGGCTGGCCGCACATTTCCCGCAGCGCGCGGAGCGTGTGATGGCGCGCGTGCGCGACATGCGAGGCGGCAAGGACTACGATTCTTCGTTCGCGCGTCGCATGAAGGGCGAGGGCGCGTGGGCCGATCTGCTCAAGCAGCGCTTCGACAAGGCCGTTAAACGGTTGGGTCTGAACGCGCGGCGCCACGGCATTCTTGACATGTCCCACTTCAAGCCGCCAACCGTAGCCGAGCCGCCCAATCGTCAGCTGGACCTCTTCTGACGCGCCTGCGGGCCGGCGCAATGGCTACTGCGACAAAGAGTTGACGACGCTGCTCTGCGATTCGAAGTAAGTCTGGAACGTGACCGCCAGGCCGCTCATCAGCAAAAATGCGCCGATCAGCAACGAAAATATCACGACGAAGATCACGCCCCAGCCGGAGCGGCTGCGTGCCGTGAGGCCGGCGTTGAATTGGGCATCCCATTTTTGATCGGGCCGGAGCCCGTACACGATCGCCGCGAGAAACGCCGCGAGCACCGATACGGCCGCGGGCATCACGAGCACCCAGCCGAGCGTCGAGGTGCGTTCGGAGGCGATGAGCAGCATGACACCCGGAATGCCCAGAGCGGTGCCGATCGCGTGAAGCCAGCCGAACACGTCGCGCGGGCCGTAGAGATAAAAGCGGTGGCCGCCCACGCTGCCGACAAGAAAGGCGAGCAACGCGGTGAGGGTCTTCGAGCGAAACCGGGCAGGGGCGGTTGAAACGCGAGTGGACATGACCGTAATGGCGAAAGGCGAGGTTCATCGGGAAAAAACGCCCGTTCGTCTGGGCGTCCGAGCGCGCATTGTACGTCGCCCACCGACCGTGAAGCCCCAATTCGGTTGCGCACGCCGCACGATCGAACAGGTAAGTGTTTGTTATGGTTTCAGTTTCCCGCTATAATCGAGCGTTTCAGTGGTTCCGAACCCCCGGTTTTCAAGGATTACAGTATGGTTATCATCCGCTTGGCACGTGGCGGCTCGAAGAAGCGCCCGTTCTACAACATCGTCGCAACCGATTCGCGCAGCCGCCGCGACGGCCGTTTCATCGAGCGCGTCGGTTTCTACAACCCGGTTGCCACGAAGGGCGAATCGCTGCGCATCGCGCAAGATCGCCTGACGTACTGGCAAGGCGTTGGCGCACAACTGTCGCCGACGGTCGAGCGCCTCGTGAAGCAGGCGCAAGCCGCGCAACCGGCTGCTTAATCGCCGTTGCGGTCGTGTCGGCCATGATTCCGTGTGGGCCGATTCCGAGCCGCTGCGATAGAGCAACTATGAGGTTTGTCGATGTCCGTTCGTGATTCGGGCGGCTCGGGCCGTGCGAAGCCGGCCACTCGAGCGCCTGTATCGTTTGGCGCGTTTGCGCCCAGGCCGGTCGAGCGCGATGCAGTGCGTGTCGTCGCCGCCGCCGGTCAAGGGTCGGACATCGAGCAGGTCGAGGCTTTGCCGGACGATGCCGTCGAAGTGGGCGCCGTCGTCGACGCCTACGGCCTGAAGGGTTGGGTCAAAGTCGCGGCGCATGCCAGTGCGCGCCAAGGCGGCGATGCTTTGACGAGCGCCAAGCGCTGGTGGCTCGTCAAGGGGCGCGAGATCAAATCGGCGCCCGTCGTGGCCGCGAAGTCGCATGGCGACAGTATCGTCGCGCAGCTGGCTGGTCCGAGCGATCGCGATCAGGCGCTGGCGCTGCGAGGCTGGCGCGTGCATGTGCGGCGTAGCGATTTCCCCGCGCTGGAGGACGACGAGTTTTACTGGGTCGACCTCATCGGTCTCGAGGTCGTCAACGAGGCGAGCGTCGCGCTCGGCCGCGTCGTCGATCTCATCGATAACGGCGCCCATGCGGTGCTGCGGATCGAGTACCCGTCGCAGGGTAAGGACGGGCAGTCTGTCACCGGCGAGCGGTTGATTCCGTTTGTCGGCGTGTATGTGAAAGCGGTGGATCAGGCGGCGAAGCGCATCGTCGTCGATTGGGAAGCCGATTACTGAGCATGGTCGACACCAGGGAGCGCGCGATGCAGTTCGATGTCGTCACGCTCTTTCCCGAGATGTTCCGCGCGGTTACCGAGTGGGGCATCACGAGCCGAGCGACGAAGCAAGGCAGGTTCGGCCTGAGGACGTGGAATCCGCGCGATTTCACGACGGACAATTACCGCACGATCGACGATCGGCCCTACGGCGGCGGCCCCGGCATGGTGATGCTGGCCAAGCCGCTCGAGGCGGCGATCGGTGCGGCGAAGGCGGCTCAGGCGGACCAAGGCGTCAGCGGCGCGCGCGTGGTGATGATGTCGCCGCAAGGTGCGCCGCTCGATCACGAGCGCGTCATGCGGTTCGCGCAAGAGCCTGGCCTCTTGCTACTGTGCGGGCGGTACGAAGCGATCGATCAGCGGCTCATTGATCGCTGCGTCGACGAGGAAGTCAGTCTCGGCGATTTCGTGCTTTCCGGCGGAGAATTACCCGCCATGGCGCTGATCGATGCGGTCGTTCGGCAACTGCCGGGCGTGCTCGGCGACGCGCAGTCGGCGGTGCAGGACAGCTTTGTCGGTGGGCTGCTCGATTGTCCGCATTACACGCGCCCGGAGGAATACGAGGGCGTTCGGGTGCCCGACGTGCTGCTTGGCGGCCATCATGCCGAGATCGAGCAGTGGCGTCGCAAGGAAGCGCTCAGAAACACCCTAGCCAAGCGGCCCGATTTGATCGCGCGCGCGAGGCGGGACAAGATGTTGAGCCGTGCCGACGAGGCATGGCTCGCAAGTCTTGCGAAAGCGGCATCGAAGCCATGATTCGACGGTTTCGGTGCGCGCGCAAGGCGTAGGCGGCGCCGCGTAAGCGGCGCCAGATGTGAATCCATCCTCTATCGGGGCCGAGCCAAACCGCCTTTGGGCGCGCGGCAGGCAGAACGCCGACAAGATGGCTCAAGGAGTCAGTGATGAATCTGATTGAAAAACTCGAGCAGGAAGAAATCGAGCGCGTGCTCGCCGGCAAGACGATCCCTGAATTCGCCCCCGGCGATACGGTGATCGTGAACGTGAACGTGGTTGAAGGTACTCGCAAGCGCGTCCAGGCCTACGAAGGCGTCGTGATCGCCAAGCGTAACCGCGGCCTGAACTCGTCGTTCATCGTCCGCAAGATCTCGTCGGGCGAAGGCGTCGAGCGTACGTTCCAAACGTATTCGCCGCTGCTTGCCAGCATCGTCGTGAAGCGTCGCGGCGATGTCCGTCGCGCGAAGCTCTACTACCTGCGCGAGCGTTCGGGCAAGTCGGCACGTATCAAGGAAAAGCTGGTCTTCAAGGACCGCGCTGCTTCCTAAGCGTGACAGCAGTAACGAAAAAGCACCCGTTTCGGGTGCTTTTTTGTTTGCCGGATGCCGGATCACAATAGCGGTATCCCCCGTGACTTCGCGAGCAAGACTTGATACGTCCCGTTTTCGAACCTGAAGCGCTGCCGATCGAATCGACCGGCGACGGCTTGCCCGACGTGGCCGAACGTCGGCTGACGCCCGCGGGCTTGCGCGAGCGGTTCGCGCAGCGCCTAGTCTGGGCTCCCGAGCCCTTCGAACCATTGGCGGCGCAGGGCGATCCCCGTGCCGCCGCGGTGCTCGTGCCGCTCGTCGTGCGGGATACGGGGCTATGGGTAATGCTCACGCAGCGCGCCGATCATCTGAGCGACCACGCGGGACAAATCAGCTTTCCGGGCGGCCGCCGCGAGCCGTTCGACGTTGACGCCGTGGCGACGGCTTTGCGTGAGGCCCAGGAAGAGGTGGCGCTGGCTCCGGAGCGCGTCGAGGTGCTCGGCGCGTTGCCCGACTATCTGACGGGAACGGGTTTTCGCGTCACGCCCGTCGTCGGGCTCGTGCACCCGCCTTTCACGGTAAGCGCCGATACGCTCGAAGTGGCCGATATTTTCGAGGTGCCGCTCGCATTCCTCATGAATCCAGCCAACCACCAAGTGCGGGTCCTGCGATGGGAAGGCGGCGAGCGGCGCTTTTTTGCCATGCCGTATCCGCGACCAGGGGCGGGCGCGCACTACTTCGTTTGGGGTGCGACGGCCGGCATGCTGCGCAACTTCTATCGATTTCTAGCCGCGTGACCGCGTAAGGGGTGGATCAAGGGGCGCTGAGCCGAAACGACCACATTCTGGTGTCGCGCGCTGTGCTATCGTTACGCGACAATTGAACAAACTCGAATTGCCTCAGCCCCTCGCATGACCTTTTTTTCCGTATTGTTGGCGCTTGTCATCGAACAGTTGCGCGCGCTTTCCCAGACCAACCCGATTTTCGCGCTGCTGCAATATCACGCCGAATCGGCAGCGCAAGGGTTCGACGCGGGCAAGAAAAAGCACGGCATGCTGGCGTGGCTCGTGGTCGCGCTGCCGTGGACGCTCGCCGTCGCCGCGATCTATTACGTCCTCTATCGAATCAGTTTCGTGCTCGCGTTCCTTTGGAACGTCGTCATCGTCTATTTCACGCTCGGTTTCCGGCAGTTCAGTCATTACTTCACCGATATCCATCTCGCGCTCAATAACGACGACGTTCCGCGTGCGCGGGAAATCCTCAATGAATGGACCGGTATGGATACGGTCGACATGCCCGTCGGCGAGATCGTGCGTCACACGCTGATCCACGCCGTCGTCGCGTCGCATCGGCACGTCTTCGGCGTCTTTTTTTGGTTTCTCGTGCCGTTCGGACCGGCCGGCGCCGTGCTTTATCGTATCTCGGAATATCTCGCGCGCAGCTGGAGCGTGGCCCTCGGCGAGCGGACGGCAGCCTTCGGGGCCTTCGCGCGCAACGCGTTTTTCGTGATCGATTGGTTGCCGGCGCGGTTGACGTCGCTCGGTTTCGCGATCGTCGGAAATTTCGAAGACGCCATCTACGCGTGGCGCAATCACGCTCGGCAATGGCCCGATGCGAACGACGGCGTTCTGCTCGCCGCCGGCAGCGGTGCGCTCGGGGCCCGGTTGGCCGGCCCGTTGGCCGAGCCCTCGAGCCTCGATGCGCTGGGCGCACCCGACGGCGGGCCCGTGCCCGTCGGCGACGATTGCACGCCGCGTACGCTGCAGTCGGCCGTCGGCCTCGTCTGGCGTGCGGTCATCCTGTGGATGATCTTGCTGCTGATGCTGACGATCGCCGTCTGGCTGGGATAGAGCCGCGTCGAGCGAGCGGTTGGGAAAGGCTAACGAGCCTTCATCCAGGACGCTTCACTCCCGCAACGCCCCGCAGCGCCAACATGCCGTGAATTGGGCCTCCAGCGTCTCTCCGCACGCGTTGCATCGCCATGACACGCCCCCCGGCGGCGGCCCGTCTTGGGCGTTCGCCAAAATGCGTCTGGCCAGCGTTTCATCGCGTTCGTCGACGAGCCATAGCTCCGGCGCGCATTGATCGGCGGGGATCTCGCCGAGTGCGCCGTTCAAATACCGATTGTGCAGCTCGCATCCGATGCCGGCTGCGGCCAGCAGGTTGACCCAGTGTTGGCCGATGACAGTGTTCGGTGCGCGGATGAGTCTGATCATGCGAGCCTTGTCGTTCGCGTCGTACCCTTGGCTTGGTCGCCGTTTGCTTCGCTATGCGTTATCTCACCACCTGACTGGCCTCGTGAACGAGCTGTGCATAGAGCGCATGCCGTTCGCGGGCGACGCGGCCGTCGGCCACCGCCTCGAGAATGGCGCAGCCGGGTTCGTGCAGATGTCGGCAATTGTAGAACCGGCAGTGAGCGAGCAACGGACGAAACTCGGGAAATGCCCGCTCGAGCGTCCCTTCGGTCAGGTGATAAAGGCCGAACTCCTGAAAACCGGGCGAATCGATCAGCGCGCCGCCGCCCGGCAGCGGATAAAGCCGTGTGAACGTGGTCGTATGACGCCCGCTGTTGAGCGCAGTGGAGATCTCACGCGTGGCGGCGTCGGCGTCGGGCACGATCAAATTGACGAGCGTCGATTTGCCCATGCCCGATTGGCCGAGCAGCAAGGTCGCATGGCCGCGCAGCCGTTCCTGCAACGCGGCGCGGGCTGCGTCCGGCTGCGTTTTGATCGACAGTTCGAGCACCTCGTAGCCGCGCGAACGGTAGGGCGCCAATCGATCGCGCGCGGCCGGCAGCGCCGCGCTCACATCGGTCTTGTTCAGGACGATCAGCGGCTTCAGTTCGTTCGCTTCGGCCGCGACGAGCGCGCGACCGAGCAAATCCTCGCTGAAGTATGGCTCGGTGGCCAGAACGATCAGCAGCTGATCGAGATTCGCCGCGAAGAGCTTCGACTTGTATTGATCCGACCGATAGAGCAGGTTACGGCGTTCGCCGATCTCCACGATGACGCCTTGATCGATCGACGTCGGCTCGTAAAGGACGCGGTCGCCCACCGCGACTTCGCTCTTTTTGCCGCGTGGAAAGCACTGCAGCAGCGCGTGCGGCTCGTGTTCCGGCGCGACGAGATAATGCCGGCCGTGCGCCGCGATGACGAGACCTTGCAGGCGCGCTGCGCCGGCGCGCCGCGCGGGCGCGGCGGACTTGGCTGGGCGCGCGCTCATGCGTGGCGCAGCAGCCGTTCGATCCGCTGCGACGCGGGCGGGTGCGAATAGTAGAAGGCGGTGTAGATCGGATCTGGCGTGAGCGTCGCCGCGTTGTCCTCGTACAGCTTGACGAGTGCGCTGACGAGTTCGTGCGCGTCCGTTTGACTGGCCGCGAAAGCGTCGGCTTCGAACTCGTGCTTGCGCGAGCTCAGGCTGCCGATCGGCGTGACAAAGAACATGAAGACAGGCAACGCCAGGAAAAACAGAACCAGCGCGAGGCCGTCGTTGCTTCCCGTCATCGACGGACGCACCCCCAGCCCCTCGTAGAACCAGGTGCGCTCGGCCAGCCAGCCCAGCAGCGCGAACAGCGCGAGGCTGATCGCAAATGTCACGAGCATGCGCTTGACGACGTGACGGCGTTTGAAATGCCCTAGCTCGTGCGCAAGCACGGCTTCGATTTCGGCGCCGGTCAGGCGCGCGAGCAACGTGTCGAAGAAGACGATGCGCTTGGCCGCGCCGAAACCTGTGAAGTAGGCATTGCCATGCGCCGAACGGCGGCTGCCGTCCATCACGAACAAGCCTTTCGCGGCGAAGCCGCACCGTTTCATCAGTGCGTCGATCCGGTGCGTGAGCGCTTCGTCGGTCAACGGCTCGAATTTGTTGAACAGCGGTGCAATGAACTTCGGATAAAGCACGAGCACGAGGAGTTGGAAGGCGACGATCACGGCCCAGGCCCACAGCCACCAAAGGCCGCCGGCGCGGCCCATGAGCCAAAGCACGACGAACAGCAGCGGAAGGCCGAACGCCGCGCCGAGGGCGACGCCCTTGGCCATATCGGTGAAGAAAATGGCGCGCGTCATCCGGTTGAAGCCGAAGCGCTCCTCGACCACGAATTGCCGGTAGTAATCGAACGGCAGATCGACGACGCTCGTGACGATGACCACGGCAGCCACGATGGCGATCTGGCCCGCATAGCCCTCGCCGGCCCACCCCACGATGGCCCGATCGAGCGCCTGGACGCCGCCGAGCAGCGTCAACGCGATCAGCACAGCTGCACTGACGATGACCTCGAGCATCGACAATCGCGTGCGAACGACCGTGTAATCGGCCGCGCGCCGATGCGCATCGAGCGGAATCGTTTCGGCGAATTGCCTTGGCACGGCGTCTCGGTGCGCGGCGACGAAGCGGATTTGGCGTGAGGCTAGCCACAGTTTCGTGGCGACCATCGCGACCACCATGACGGCGAACAGGACGGTGAAGTCGAGAGCGGGCATCGGGAGTTCCAAGGTATCTATGCGAGAATTATAAAGTTTCGCGGTATGGGGCGAGCGTGCCCGAGGCCGCGCAGCGTTATTTCGCTCGATCGCCGCGTGCTCGGGCTTTGCATCAACCAACGGATTGCTTTCATGACTGATTTACTCGAACCCGTCGGCGAGCCGACGCTCGCGCGTAGCGAGATGAACCTCGTTTGGCTCGATATGGAAATGACGGGGCTCGAGCCCGACACCGATCGCATCATCGAGATCGCGGTCGTGGTGACGAACTCGACGCTCGAGAAGGTCGTCGAGGGGCCGGTGCTCGCCATCCACCAGAGCGACGAGACGCTCGACAAGATGGACGATTGGAACAAGAACACGCACGGCCGCTCCGGGCTCATCGATCGCGTGCGCGCCAGCACCGTGAACGAGGCCGCCGCCGTCGAAACGATTCGCTCGTTTCTCGGCAATTACGTGCCGCCCGGCAAGTCGCCGATGTGCGGCAACTCGATTTGCCAGGACCGCCGCTTCATGGCGCGCTGGATGCCCGAGCTCGAACGGTTTTTCCATTACCGCAACCTCGACGTCAGCACGCTCAAGGAACTGTGCCGCCGCTGGCAGCCCGCCATCTATAAGGGGTTCCAAAAGCGCGCGATGCATACGGCGCTGGCCGATATCCACGAGTCGATCGACGAGCTCAAGTATTACCGCCAGCATTTTCTCGTCGCGTCGAGCGCGGCGCCTGTCGAGGGCAACTGACCGGATTCGCCGGCTCGGATGCGCTCGCCGCCGACAGCATCCAACAGGCCGCGCCCGTCCACTATGCAGGCGGTGCGCGCCGCGCGCTTTTCGGCCGGAATGCCGCGACGACGCGCTCGTTCGTGGTGACATACGGCCCGCCGATCAGATCGATGCAATACGGCACCGCTGCGAAGATTCCGGGCACTTTGACGGCGCCGGTGTCGTCGCGCAGCCCTTCCAGCGTTTCTTGAATCGACTTCGGCTGGCCCGGCAGGTTGACGATCAGCGCCGCGTGATCGGCGTTCTCGCGAATGACGGCCACTTGGCGGGACAGGATGGCCGTCGGCACGAAATTCAGGCCGATCTGGCGCATTTGCTCACCGAATCCGGGCATTTCCTTGGTTGCAACCGCCAGCGTCGCCTCGGGCGTGACGTCGCGTCGCGCCGGGCCCGTGCCGCCCGTCGTCAGGACGAGATCGCAACCGAACGCGTCCACGAGTTCGATCAGCGCGGCTGAAATCGTGGACGGTTCATCGGCGATGAGCCGCTTCTCGACTCGCCACGGCGAAGCTAGCGCTTGTCCGAGCCACGCTTCCAGCGCGGGCAGGCCCTTATCTTCGTAGACGCCGCTCGAGGCGCGGTCGCTGATCGAGACGAGGCCGACAACGATCTCGTCGGGGTGGCTACGCGTCGGTCTGGTCATCGTCGTCTTCCGTCGAATCAGGGGTCTCGCCGTCTTGCGGCTCGCCGCCGCTCGCGGTCTTGATCCATTGGAACAGCTCCCGGAAATACCGGGGCGGCTTACCTTGCTGGGCTTCCTTGCGCGCGTTGCGGATCAGCGTGCGGCCTTCCTGGGCGTCGGCGGCCGGATGGGTCCGCAAAAACGCGGTAAACGCGTCGTCGTGCGCAATCAGTTGCTCACGGGTATGTTCGATCCAGTGCAGGCGCGCCGTTTCCGCTTTGTTGACGCCGCGGTGCGTGTCGAGCGCCGTGCGCAGGGCGGCGATTTCCTGCTGCGCCAGCGTGCGCATGACGCGGCCGACGTATTGGATTTGCCTGCGTTTGCCTTCATGATCCGTGATGCGGCGCGCTTCGCGCACGGCGTCGGCCAGGGCTTCGGGCATCGGCATGCGCTTGAAAGCGTCTTTGGGCAGCTCGACGAGGTCGACGCCCAAGGCTTGCAGCGCATGCATTTCGCGCTTGAGCTGCGATTTGCTGGGGCGCTCGTCGGAGGGGTCGAGATCGGCCGAATCGCCGTGCTCGATCGGTTGAATGCGGGTTTTGTGTGTCATGGGCGCCATTGTAGCGCGCGACCATCTTCGCAAGCCTTGCTATGATCGCGGGATGCGAACGATCGGGCATGCGCCGCGCGGTGCGTCGGCCGCCAACGGCCCGAGCCGTGCTCAACAGTCAGCTTTCTACCGGACGGCAATCACGATGGCAGCGGAAACGGAAACCTCACAACGCTTTTTCCCGCATACCCAAGACGAATTGAAGGAAATCGCGTCGGACATTCTCAAGCACGCGAAGTCGCTCGGCGCGACCGACGCGGCCACCGAGATCTCCGAAGGCGATGGCCTATCGGTGTCGGTGCGGCGCGGCGAGGTCGAGACGATCGAGCACAATCGCGACAAGATGGTCGGCGTGACCGTGTTCATCGGCGCGAAGCGCGGCAATGCAAGCACGTCGGATTTCTCGAAGGAAGCATTGCGCGATACGGTGGCGGCGGCCTACAACATCGCCCGGTTTACCGCCGAGGACGATTGCGCCGGGCTGGCGGAGGCCGAGCTGCTCGAAACCCACCCGCGCGATCTCGATCTGTATCACCCGTGGCAATTGTCGGCCGAAGAAGCCGTCGAGATCGCCCGGCGCGCGGAAGATGCCGCCTTCGCCACCGATCCGATGATCCGCAATTCAGAAGGCGCGAGCGTATCGGCGCAGCACTCGCAGTTCGTGCTCGCCACGACGCGCGGTTTCCTGGCGGGCTATCCTTACTCCCGCCACTACGTTGCCTGCGCGCCGATCGCAGGCAGCGGGCGCAACATGCAGCGCGACGATTGGTACTCGTCCAAGCGCAGCGCACAAGCGTTGGCCGATCCGGAGGCCGTCGGCCGGTATGCCGCCGAGCGGGCGCTCGCGCGCCTGGGCGCGCGCCGGCTCGACACGCGCAAGGTGCCCGTGCTGTTCGAGGCGCCGCTCGCGGCCGGCTTGCTCGGCGCGTTCGTGCAAGCCACGAGCGGCGGGGCGCTGTATCGAAAGACCACGTTTCTCGTCGATAGCCTCGGCAAGCCGGTTTTCTCGCCGCATGTGCAGATCGTCGAAGACCCGCACGTGCCCCGCGCAATGGGCAGCGCGCCGTTCGACGAAGAAGGCGTGCGCACGAAGCAGCGCTCGGTGGTGAAGGACGGCGTCGTCGAGGGCTATTTCCTGTCGACGTATTCGGCGCGCAAGCTCGGCATGCAAACCACGGGCAACGCGGGCGGCTCGCATAACCTTACGCTGATGAGCAGCGAGACGCGGCCCGAGGACGACTTCAAGGCGATGCTCAAGAAGCTCGGCACCGGGCTTTTGCTCACCGAACTCATGGGCCAGGGCGTCAACTACGTGACCGGCGATTATTCGCGGGGCGCGTCGGGCTTCTGGGTCGAAAACGGCGAAATTCAGTATCCCGTCGAGGAAATCACGGTTGCCGGCACACTGCAGGAGATGTTCCGCCATATCGTGGCGATCGGCGCGGACTCGCTCGTGCGCGGGACGAAGCAAACGGGCTCGGTGCTGATCGAGCGCATGACGATCGCCGGGCAATAAGCGCGGCGATGCGATGCGGGAGCGGGGCGCAACGCCCCGCGCGATGCGACAGCGGGCTCCGATCGCCTATGGAATCCTAGCGACGGGCTAGGCCGATGCGCCGGTGCGCCGATAGACGACGCGCGCGTAGCCGAATGCTTCGGTTTGGTGAGACTCGCGCGAAAGCACTTCCCAGTGCGCCGAATCGGGCGCGGGAAACGTCGCGTCGCCCTCGAAATCGGCGTCGATCTCGGTCATGACGAGCTTGTCGGCCAAATCGATGCCTTGATCGTAAAGCTGCGTGCCCCCGATCAGGAAAGCTTCGGGCGCGCCGTCCTTGGCCGCGAGCGTCAACGCGTCTTGGATGCTCGTTGCGATTTCACAGCCTTCGAAGCAGCGCGAGGCGTCACGCGTGACAACGATGTTGCGACGGCCCGGCAATGGACGGCCGATCGATTCGTGCGTTTTACGGCCCATGATGATCGGCGCGCCCATCGTCGTGCGCTTGAAGAAGGCGAGATCCTCGGGCAGATGCCAAGGCAGTTGATTGTCGCGGCCGATCACGCCGTTGCGGGCGCGAGCGACGATGATGGTCAGAGTCGTCATGGTGGAAAGCGGCGAAGCCAAGGATCGATCCGCCGATTCTACGCGACGGCGGGTCTCCCATCGTCATGCGCTTTGGCTCGGCCGTTCCTTTCGGCTGGGTTTGCCGCTTCGCCTTCCTTCCCTGACGACGCGCGCCCCCCCCCGTCGCGCGCGGCTTCATTCGCTCACCGCCTTGCCATCGCCCGTGTCGGGCGCCTTTTCGTCCGCTCCCGCGGGGTCGCGCAATCCGTGCGAGCCCATCAGTCGATACAGCGTCACGCGCGAGATGCCCAAATCGATCGCCGCTTCGTTGAGCCGATGCCGATGCCGCAGCAGCGCCGCTTCGATTGCGCGCTTTTCCGCGGCTTCGCGCGCCTGTGCGAGCGTCGTCGTTTCCTGCTCCGTAAACTGCGCGAGATCGAGATCGTCGGCGCCGATGAGCTTGCCCTCGGCCATCACGATCGCGCGACGCACGCGATTGATCAGTTCGCGCACGTTGCCCGGCCAACTGTACTTGTGCATCGCCTCGATCGCCGACGGCGCGAAGCCGCGAATCTTGCGCGCGCTGTCGGTCTTGAATTTGTGCAGGACGTGATGCGCCAGAATTTCGATGTCCTTGCCGCGCGCCCGCAGCGGCGGCTCGTCGATGCGCAGCACGCAAAGGCGATGAAACAGATCCGCCCGAAACCGACCGTCGCGCATCGCGCCTTCGAGGTCGACGTGCGTTGCCGAGATCACTCTGACGTCGACCGGTATCGATTCGCGTCCGCCGAGCCGTTCGATCTTGCCTTCCTGCAAAAAGCGCAGCAGGCTCGCTTGGCTTTCCAACGGTAGATCGCCGATTTCGTCGAGGAACAGCGTACCGCCATGGGCCGCCTCGACCCGCCCGATCTTGCGTTGGTTCGCACCCGTGAACGCACCTCGTTCATAGCCGAACAGTTCCGACTGCAGCAGGTGATGCGGGATGGCGCCGCAGTTGATGGCGACGAAAGGCTCTTTGCGGCGCGGCGAACGCTCGTGGATCGCAACGGCCGTGAGTTCCTTGCCGGTACCCGACTCGCCCGCGATAAAGACGGACGCGTCGGTGTTCGCAATCTTGCGGATGGTGCGAAAGAGCAACTGCATCGACTCGCAGGTACCCACCATCTCGTCGTCGCCGGCACTCGCTACACCTGCAGCGAGATCGAGATCCGTCAGCGACACCATGCCGAATGCGTGGCCGAGTAGGTAGTCGACCGCCTGCGCGGCGACGGGCTGCTTCATGTAGTTGAAGCAATAGCTGCGAATCAATCGGCGCACGTCCGGTTCGTCGAGCCGATCGGCGCTTGCGAGCGCGACCCAGCCGACGAGGGGCTGCCGCAAGCTCGCTTCGAGTGCGCCCAGTTCGCGCGCGCTGAAGCGCGACAGATCGAGGATGCCCGCATAGGGCACATCGGGTCGCAGGATGCGTGCGCAATCGGCGCTCGTGCGGGCAATCGCGACGTTCCAGCCGCGGGATTTCAGATGTTCGACGAGCGCTTCTTCCGGTGCGCGCGACAAATAGACGAGCAGGCGCGGTTCGTTTTCGCGCTCGCGCTCGCCGCCGCGCTTGCCGTGCGCGAGCGACAACGCGGCGCCGTTGGCCGCGAGCGGCCCGACGGATGTCAAATGGGATGTATCACGCACGATGCCCCCGTATGGTCATGCATCAGAAGGTGTACGGGAACCGCACGCCGACGACGAAGTTCGGTGCGTCGGGCGTGAGCCCGATCGAGACCGAACCGTTGATCGTCAAGTGCTTGTTCACCACGTGGTTCAAACCGAAATTCACGGCGGCAGCGACCGTTTCACTGCCGGGCACCTTTTGCCAGCCTTGGCCGGGCGCTTGCGTCTCGCTTTCCGGCTCGATCGCCATCGTGTAGGAGACGCTGGCCGAATCTTTCTCGGAGAAGGCGAGGGCCACGCCCGCACCCCATTGAATGATGTCGCCGAGCTTCACTTTCGCCGGCGTCGTCTGGCCCTCGACCGACGACACATCGGCGAACGAGCGCGCGAGGTTGTAGGTGTAAGACAGACTGCCGAACAGCACGACGGGATCGTAGGTTTTGAGCACCGACACGCCGGCCGTGACATTCCAGAAACCCGTGCCCGTGGGCAGCTTGGTGGGGGCGACGAGGCTCGTGTTGTTCGGGTCGACTTGCACGAGTTTGATGCCGAACGGCGAGGTGCCGGTCGGCGCCTTGACGCGCAGGCTGCCGACGACATCGGGCAAGCTCCCGTTTTCCTTCAATAGCTGATAGTAGATCCCGAAGTTGACGTCGCCGATCGCACTGGAGCTGCCCGAGGCGTCGGACAGCGCGCTCGCCGCGCCGCCCGCCCCGCCCACGATGAAGTTGCTGTGTCGATAGACGTAGGGCACGTCGACGTCGAAGCTGATGCGATCGGTGAGGCCATAGCGCGCATCGAGGTCGGCCATGACCTGATGCGATTTCGTTTGGCCGAGGTTGATGTTGCCGAGGAAGATGGCATCGAGCGCGAGAAAGCCCGACAGCTGAAGTTGCCGGCGGTCGTAGTAGGTGTCGCTGATGCCCCAGTCGAGCGTGAGCTTGCGATCGAACAGCGGCGCGTGCTCGCGCTGGACGACGGCGTTCTCGGCTTCGGTTCGCACCGGCTGCGCAGCCTTTTGCGTCGTGCCGATGGCGCCGCTTTCGTTCTCCGACGCCGCCGCGCCCGCCGGCCCCGGCAGCGTCGACGTGGTCGGCACGCCCGTGGCCGTCGATGCCCCGCTCGTCGGTCCCGTCGAGCCGGGGCTCACCTGCGCGAGCGGCGGCAGGGGAACCGGCAAACCGTCCGCGCCGGGCGGCGCGGCCATGGCCGAATTGCCGTCGGGCTCGCCCGTGAGGCCGCGGCCCCGCTGCGTCATTTCGAGGCGCGTCACTTGCGCTTCGAGCGATTGGATTTGGCGCTGCTGCTCGTCGACGACACGCATCAACGTGGTGAGCCGCTGTTCGACCGACTGCCCCGACAGCGCTTGCGCCGACGCGCCCTGCGGGATCCAGACGGCCAGCAGCGCTGCCGGTATCGCCGCGAGTTTCAGGCGGTAAGCGCGTCGCGCATGTCGCGCAACCCTCGGTAACATCTTGGACATTATTGTTCCCCCGGTCTTACGTTGGCGTGGGAGGCGTCTTGCGTCCTCGTTGCTTCCCACGCGCATTTCTTCGTCGACTGCTTGTGTACGTCCTCGGTCCCTCTATTCGTCGCACGGCCGCGCCGCGTCGGCGTGGTGTCAGCGCCGCGGCAGCGCCGAGTTCTGCAAGGCCTGCAGCACGCCTAACTGCCTCATCTGCGCACCCGACATCGGCAGCGTCTGAACGCTCAACTTCAACTGGTTGACCACGGCCTGGCCGTTGCCCGCGATCTGCAGCAATTGCCCGATGGAGCCGCCGCCTTGTATGCCCGCCGGCGAGATCGTCTGCGTGGCGACCCCTGCCGGCGTCTGCAGCGAAACCGACACGCCGCCGCCCGCGAACGAGATGCCGGCCTTCACGTTGCCCGATGCGCTCGTCGCGGTGGCGGTGGGACTGTTCGCGCTCGCTACATTGCCTGCAAGCGTCGAGGCGCTCGCGCCGTTGAAGTCGATCACCGTCGAGTTCGCACCCACATTGCCGTCGCCGGCCACTTGCGTAATTTGCGAGACCCCGTTGACCGAAACGCTCTGGCCTCCGCTCGCGCTCGCTTGCGGATTCGCGCCCGTACCGGCGGGCGGTGCGATGCTGCTCGTCGCGGTGGCGCCCGCGGCGCCGGTCACGGAGACCGAGCCGTTGCCCAAGCCCTTTCCGTTTCCGTTGGCAATACCGGTCGCATTGCCGTTGCCGTGCCATCCGCCGTCGCTTGCTTGCGCCGATGTGGCAACCTGCGCCGACAGCGCATTGTTGGCGTTCGTCGAAATCGCGAGCGTGCCGTGCGCGCTGGCCGAGCCGCCGTTCGGCATCTGCCATTGCGACAGGATCTCGAGCGTGAGGCCCGACACCATCGTGCCGCCCGCGCCCTTGCCGGTTTGATGCGAGAGCACGTCGTCGCCGACGGCTTCCCAGCGGGCGCCGCTCGATGCCGACAGAAACTCGGGCGACGCGGCGAGCCGTTCGGCGGCATACGCGGCGTTCCCGAACTCGCAGACGGCCAGCGCGAGCGCAAGGGGAATAGGTGAGAGAAGTAGGTGTCTCATGGGGGTTCAGAACCAGTCTGCCCTAGACAATCCGTAATCCACGAAGGGTGTCGCGGCGGTGCTCGCGGCGAGCGCTCGCTCGCGCAGTTGCAACGCCAGCGACACGTTGTCCTGCAACAGCGGGGAGTCCTCCCGAAATGGCTTGCCGAGGATCGCGAACACGAGCCCGTTCCAGCTCGCGACGAAATCCTCGTCGAGCATGATGCGATTGCCGAGTGCGGGATCCGCGATGAACACGCGTCCGTGCTCCGCATGCTTGACGATGACGAAGTGCTCGTAGCCGCCGATGTTGATCAGCACGAGCACGGGAATCCGGAGGTGATAGAGCGCATCGAGGTTGACGCGAAAACCGCGTCCGCGCAGGCCGATGGTTTCGACGAAGTGCTTCATGTCGAGCATCGAGAAGCCGTTCTTGACGACGACCTCCGGGCTCGAGAAGGCCATCATGCGGCGAATCAATTCAGACTCGGCGATATCGATGCCATAGCCGTACTTCAGCAGCGTCGCAAGCGCGGCCGAGCCGCAACTGTAGTCGTAGCGCTGGCCGACGATATGGCTGTATCGAATATCCCGCATGGATCGCACCGTCTTGGTGAGTGGCACGCCAGCAAGGTTAGACGTATCGATACTCGACTGCGCGTTGCTTGGCGCACATATCGCGGCGCAAACGAGCGCGGCGATCTGCCGCCATGCCGTGAAGCGGGCATGTCGTGACATGCTGCAATCCCCTCGTGATTGCGCATACCGGCCGAAGCAACGGGCCGGTATGCGCGAGCGCTCGAACCGACGACGGCTAGCGCTGTGCAACCTCGCTAGCCGCCTTGGACGACGCTCAATGGCCGCTGATGTTCGTCGCCGCGATGGCCAGGCCGTTGTGCTGCAGGTTCCCCGCGCCGCCGGCGATGTTCACGCCGATGTTGCCCGTGGAGTTCTGCAGCGCGCCGGCGCCGATCATGGCCGTGCCGCTGATCGAGCCTTGGAACCCAAGGTTCGCTTGCTGGCTGTTGTCGTCGGTGGCGACCATCGCGACGGCGAGCGGAATCGCGCCGTCCTTCAGGTTCGTCGTCGAAGCGGCGAGGCTGTTGTTTTGCACGTTGGCCACGCCCGCGGCGATGTTCACGCCCACATTGCCCGACACGTTCGACAGCGAGCCGTCGCCCAGCGAAGCATTGAGCATGAAGTTGTTGATCGTTGCATGTCCGCCCGACGCTTGCGTGCTGAAGATCTGTGCGTTGCCGAACACATTGCCCGTATCGACCGAGGCGAGCGAGGCGTCGTTGCTTTGGGCGTTGTCGATGCCCTCGGCGACGTTGATGCCGATGTTGCCGGCCGAGCCGTTGCCGGCGTTCGCGCCTGTCGTGGCCGTCAGGTCACCCGGTTTTTGCGTATTGATGTAGTCCGTCACCGAGCCCGTCACCGAAACGTTCTTCGAGTCGACCGTGTTGGCGAACGCCCAAGCGGCCGAGTGACTCTTGTCGTGCGATTCGCTCCATGTCGCGCTGCCCGACGATTGTTCTGCGAACGCCTGTCCGCCCGAGCCTTGATCCGCATGGAACTTCCACGCCGCGCCTTGGCCGGAGCCGCTATTGGCGCTCATGCTGTTCGACGAGCTCGACGTGTCCGTTCCGCTGGATCCATACGCGTTCAGGGCGAGGTTGCCGCTGACGCTGACACGGCCGTACCCATGCGCGTCGTCGTGATGACGATCGTGATCCGAGGCGTAGCTGTAGCCGAGATTGGCCGAACCGCTGGCCGTCAACGAGGCCGACGCGTCTTGCCAGGTGTGCGAATCGCTGCTCGAACTGCTCGCTTGCTTATTGCTGTACTCGTAGCCGCCGCCCGAGATCGAGCTGCTTTGGTTCTTGTACGCATAGGCCGACGATTCTTGGAAGCCTTGCGAGAACGACTTCGAACCCGACTCGCTGCTCTTGCTCGAGCTGACGAAGAAACCGCCGCCCGAGACAGAGCGATAGTTGTTGTCGATCGTCGTCGTGACTTGACCCATCGTATAGCTCTGGGCGGTCGGATCGAGCGTCGCGTACGACCACGCACCCTGCTTGTTGTTGACGACGGCGCCGACCGTGCTCGACACGGTGACGCAGCCGAACAGCCTGACGAACCCGTCGATGCCGACGTTCTCGCTGACGGCCGTGGCGTTGAAGATGAACGGGTCTTTGAACTCGTGCCCGTGTGCGAATGCCGTGCCCGAAGCTGCTGCCAGCACTGCTGCCGCGATGAGTGTGCGCTTCATGATGACGCTCCGATTGGTAAAGGTGCTGCGTTAGAAAAAAGTGCCCGCCGGGGGACGGAGCACAAAACTGTTCGCCGTGGTGTTACCGGCGCCGGCCGTCTGGTTGATTTGCGCGATGCCGCTTGCGTTCTTGAGCACATCGCTGCCGATGCGCACCGCGCGCTCGCCCTGAGCCATCGCCGATACATCCACACGTCCCTGCTTGGGGGAGGCCGCGGACAGCACACTGTCCGAGACGCTCTCCACTCCGATCGCCGCAGCGCCGATCACGACGCTGTTGCGCTGGAGATTGGCCACGCCCGCCGCTTGGTTCACCATCGCCGCGCCGGATACGTTCGATAGGGCGCCGCTTTCGATGCTCGCCTGGGCGCGCGGCACGCGTGCTCGTGCAAAAGCGCTTTGGGCCGAGCTCGTTTCGGCGACGCCGATAGGCGCCTCTCCGATCGCGGCTTGATTGGTTTGGGCGTTGTTCAGGCCCGCTGCCTCGTTCACGGTCAAGACGCCTTTCGCTCCGGCTAGCGCTCCGGAAGAGATCGTTGCGTCGCCCGTGACGACGTTCATCGGCTGCGCCTGCGCGAGGCTCGGCGCGGCCGAGATGGCGACGCATGCGCAACAGGCGGCGATCGACCTCACCGCAAGCGCGCGGCGCGGCAAGCGCGCAAAACGAAGCGCGTTCATTTGAGCCCCCCAAGGCCGGCGAGCCCGGTGGCGAGAGGAGCGAGCGCACCCGTGACGGACAGCGACACCGTGCCGCCGATGCCGGTCGTTGTCGGCGCGACGCCGCCCGGCCCCATCGCGACATTGCTGCCCGTCGCCGAGCCGCCCAAGAGCTTCGTGAGCGCTTGCAGACTGGCGGCTCCGCCGTT
>DATJJH010000060.1:0-15479 GCA_035492395.1 Trinickia sp.
AGCTTGCGCGCCTTCGCCCATTCGGGAACCATCCGCTCCGAGCCGATCAGCAAATCGATCTCGCCACGCTCGAAGCGCTCGACGCTCGTCGACTGCGCGGCCGTGACGAACGCCAACTGCACGTGGGGGCCCGCCCGCTGCGGCCATATCCGCATCAACTGAAAGCCCAGCACGGCAACCGCCTGATCGCTGCCCGCGATGGCAAAGCGCCGCGTATCGACGAGCGGATCGAACGAGGGCTGTCTGTGCACGACGGCTTCGAGCTGAGCGAGCGCGGCCTTGAGCGGCGTCATCAGCTCAGTGCCCCGCACGGTGCGCGTCATGCCGCGCCCGCTCGGCGCCGGAATCAGCAATGGATCGCCGAACATCTGCCGCAGCCGTCCGAGCTGCGTCGAAACGGCCGGCTGCGTCAAATGCAGCCGCTCGGCCGCGCGCGTGACGTTCGATTCCTCGAGCAGTGCGTCGAGCGAAACCAGCAGATTGAGGTCGAGCCCTTTGAGATCAATCATATTGATGGGTGGGATCTTAATAATTGATTTCAAGAATACGTCCGTCGAGCCTACAGTTCAATCGTCCGATCGCATTCGATCTACCCCACTCGACGGAGAAAACGACGATGAAAGCCTGGATGCTCGACGAACCTGGTAAGCCGCTGGCCCTGCGCGACGAACCGACGCCGCAGCCGCGTCGCGGGGCGGTTCTGCTTCGCATGGAAGCGGTGCCGCTGCTCAGCTACACGCGCGCTTATATCGAGGGCAAACTGCCCTACGCATTTCCGCCCGGACCGTTTTCGCCGGGGACGAACGGTGTCGGCCGGATCGAAGCGGTCGGCGAGGGCGTGTTCGGTTTTCAGGTAGGACAGCGCGTTGCCGTCAATCCATATTGGCGCGCCGACGAAACGGTCTCCGAGCCCGAGCAGGTGCTGATCGGATTGACAGGCATCAGCGCGGGGAGCGCGCCGCTGCTGGGCGATTTCCGGCATGGCTCGCTGCGCGAGCTGGCCGAGTTTCCCGCCGCAACGATCGTCGCGTTGGACGGGCTCGATGCCGTGCCCTCTTCGCGGCTTGCGGCGTTGGGCAAGTTCTCCGTGCCGTTCGGCGGCTTGCGGCGCGGGCGGCTCGCGGCCGGCGAGACGGTGGCGATCAACGGCGCGACGGGCTACTTCGGCTCTGCCGCCGTGCTAGCCGCGCTCGCGCTCGGCGCCAGCCGGGTGGTGGCGCTTGGCCGCCGCGCATCCGCGCTCGCCAAGCTCGTCGAATTGGGCGGCGGGCGCGTGAAGCCCGTCGTGCTGACAGGCGAGCGCGCTGCCGATGTCGCCGCGATCCGCGAGGCCGCGGGCGGTGGCGTGGATTTGGCCTTCGATATGGTGGGCCAGGCGACCGATGCGAATGCGACGCTCGCCGCATTGCGCAGCCTGCGGCGCAACGGGCGGCTCGTGCTGATGGGCAGCATGCAAGTGGACTTGCCGATTCCGTACGGCGAGATGCTGCTCAACAACTGGGAGTTGATCGGCAACTTCATGTACACGCGCGCCGACTATTTGACGCTCGTTGCGCTGGCGGCTTCAGGGCAGTTGCCGCTCGATGCGATCGACCTGACGACGTTCCCGTTCGCGCAATTGGAAGCAGCCATCGACCGTGCGGGTGCGGCCCAAGGCCTGCAATGCACGGTCGTGGCGGGCGAAGGCGAGCGCGCGTGGGGGTGAATACCAGCGCGCTCGCCGGGGCGCCGGTCGATTTATTCGGGCTGGCCGCGTGCGCGCAGCAGGTCGGCGAGGCTGCGCGCCGCGGGTTTGAGCGGGGTGCGGTGTTGCGTCCAGCCCATCTGCTGCGAAGGCGCGAACGCGGCCAACCGCGTCGCGGCCCACCGGAAGACGCGGTAGACGCGCGGATGCGCGAACGCGCCGCGCCAAAACCGCCAGACGATCTGCTCGCTGCGGCTGTAGTTCGCGCCTTGCCCGCGCAGCGCATGCGCAACGGCTTCGTCGGGCGCGCGATTGGCCTCGGTGCGCAGACGAATCAGCAATTGCGGAATCGGAATCCGCACGGGGCAGACTTCGCCGCACGCGCCGCACAGCGACGACGCGGTCGGCAAATCGGCTGTTGCTTCGAGGCCCAGCAAGTGCGGCGAAATGATTTTGCCGATCGGGCCCGGGTAAGTCGTCCCGTAAGCGTGACCGCCCACGCGCGTGTAGACGGGGCAGTGGTTCATGCACGCGCCGCAACGGATGCACTGCAGCGTCGCGCGCAATTGCTCGTCGGCGTAGGCTTGCGTGCGGCCGTTGTCGAGCAGCACGACGTGCATTTCGCGCGGTCCGTCTTGCTCGCCTTCGCGGCGCGGCCCCGAGATGAGGTTGAAGTAGGTTGTGATCGCTTGGCCCGTGGCCGAGCGCGTGAGCAGACTCGACAGCGGCACGATGTAGTCGAGCTTCGCGACAACCTTCTCGATCCCCATGATGGCGACGTGCACATCGGGCACTGTCGTCGAGAGCCGACCGTTGCCTTCGTTTTCGACGAGCCATAGCGTACCTGTATCGGCCGCCGCGAAATTCACGCCAGATAGACCGATGTCGGCATCGACGAACGCGTGCCGCAGCGCGCGTCTGCCGGTTTGAATCAACGCATCGACGTCCTCGGTGTAGGCCGCAGCGGGAATGTTCGCTTCGAACAACTGGGCGATGTCGCGGCGGGTCTTGTGAATCGCCGGCATGACGATGTGCGACGGCTTCTCGTGCGCGAGCTGCACGATGAATTCGCCGAGATCGGACTCCGTGCAAGTCACGCCGTGTTCGGCGAGATAATCGTTGAGCTCGATTTCCTCGCTCGCCATCGATTTGCCTTTGACGATGCGCTTCGCGCAGTGGGCCTGGGCAATGCGCAGAACGATCTCGTTGGCCTCATTCGGCGTTTCGGCCCAATGCACGTGCGCGCCCGCGGCAACGAGCTGCGATTCGAACTGGGCGAGCAACTCGGGCAGGCGGGCGAGCGCGTCGCGCCGAATCGCTTCGCCCAAATCGCGCAGCGCCTCGCGTTCGTCGGCGTCGGGGAACTGCGCCGCGCGTTTGCCTTGCAGAAAATCCATCGCGCCGCGAAAGTTCGCGCGCAGATCGGGATCGTCGAGCGCCGCGCGTGCACGCGCTTTGAAATCGTTCGGCGCGACGAAGTGAAGCGGTTGCGTGCTCATCGATCCGCTCCCCATGCGTGGGCTTCATCGGTGACGATGACGACCCAGAGCCTGCGCGGGCCGTGCGCGCCGTAGGCCAGCGTTTGCTGGATGTCGGATGTCTTAGACGGCCCGGAGACGAGCACGAGGTTCGTCGGCATGCCGTCGCGCCAACGCTCGATGCGCGTGGCTTCGTGTAAATCGCGATGCAGGGTGTCGGCGTAGACCAGCGCGATATGCAGCGGCGGAGCGAGCGACATCGTACGGGGCGAGCCGCCATCGGGGCAGACGATCAGTGTGCCGGTTGCGGCGATGCCGGACCGCGCGACGGTGAAACCCGCTTCGACGGTATCGAAGAGTTCGGCTTTCCATGCTTCGATCGGCCGCGTGAAGGCGACCGGTTCGACGGTCGCAGGCAATGCGGCCGCGAGGGCGGCGCCTTCCGCGCGGCGCGTATCGAGCAACAAGCGGTGCACACCGGCGTTGGCGATTGAACGCGCGAGCTGCGCGGGCCATTCGCCGGCGCTCGCTCGAAACACTTCCGCATGCGCGGCCGTCAGCGCCGCTTCGAACGCGTCGACGCGCTGGGCCGGGCTGGCATCGCCCAGCGTGCGCCATTGGGCGTAGTGGGCATCGATGCGCTCGTCGAGCGTTACGTCGGTCTCCGAAGCCGGCGCGCCGGGCGATGGGTGCGTAGGCGAACGCAGTCGCCCGAGAATTCGTTCACGTGCCCCGCTCATGCCTGGGTCTCCTCCGATTGGGCATCGCGCGTTGCGTCGCCGCCGGTGCGGCGCCACAGAAAACTCGCGAGATGTTCGACGGCGAGCGGCGCCCCGCTGTGCTCCGCGGCATGGCCGATGTTCAGCAGACATCCGCAGTCGGCCGATACGAGCCGATCGCAACCGGTGGCGCAGGCCGATTCGATCTTGTCGCGCACCATCGCGCCCGAGATGTCGGGGTGCTTCAGAGAGAACGTGCCGCCGAAACCGCAGCATTCCGATTCGCGTTCGTGTTCGATGCGGGCGACGCCAGGCAATGAATCGACGAGCGCGAGGCCATGCGCTCGCGTCCCCATCTCGCGGCGCGCCGCGCACGACGTATGTAAGACGATGCGCTCTTCGCCAAGCGAGGCGGGGGCGGCATCGCTGAAGTCGACGTCGAGTACGTGCACGAGAAACTCGGTCAACTCATAGACGTGCTGCGCCAGTTGCTTCGCGCGTTGCGCGTTGGCGGGATCGTCGACGAACAACTGCGGCCAGTGATGACGCATCATGCCGGCGCATGAACCGGACGGGACGACGATGGGCCAAGGCTCGCGAAACACATCCAACTGCGCGCGTGCGACGGCGCGGGCTTGGCTTGGGTTGCCGCTGCTGTAGGCGGGCTGGCCGCAGCAACTTTGCGCGCGCGGGAAATGAACAGTGAGGCCTTCGCGTTCCAGCAGTCGCACGGCGTCGAGTCCCGCTTGCGGGACGAACAGATCGACGAGGCAGGTGGCGAATAGATAAACGTCGGTGGGCCGAGCGGTGGGGTACTGTCGTTGCGGCATGTCTGTCTCCATGGCCGTCCGGCTGCGGGGAAACCGAGCTGGCGGCAATGCGTGCATAATTGCCGCAATGTCGCGCGCACACAAATTGGTTGGTCCAATTTGGCCAATTGGTCCAATTAGTCCGGTTGGTGCAACGGCAAACGTATGAAGGAATCGAGGCGATGAGGGAAAGGGCTCACGCGCGCTCGCGCGTCGAAGCGACGATGCGCCGGTTGGAGACATCGCTGCTTGACGGCACCTGGGGCGTGGGTGCGCGCTTACCGGCCGAACGCGTACTGGCCGAGCAGTACGGCGTCGCGCGCAACACTGTTCGAGAGGCCATTCAGCGGCTGGCCGCGCGCGGGCTACTGGCCAGCCGGCGCGGCGCGGGGGTGTTCGTCACCGATCGCCTGCGCACGGGCGTGGCTTCGCCCTGGGGCGAACTCGTCTCCGATCATCCGGCGCTGCGCGACGATATCCTCGAATTTCGTCGCGTGCTGGAGGGCGCGACGGCCTACTTCGCGGCGATGCGGGCCACCAAGGCCGAGGTGAAAGCGATCGAGGCGCTGATGCGTGCGCTCGAAGCCGCGCGCCGCGCCGACGACAAAGCGGCCGAAGCGGCCGCGGATGCGAAGCTGCACGAAGCGATCGCCAAGGCATCGCACAATACGATGTTTCTTCACCTGCATGCGAGCGTGCTCGGCGTTCTGCGCGAGCACATCGCCATCAACGGCACGGGTTTGCGCGAGCAAGGCGACGATGAGTCGGCCGTATTGCTGCAGCAGCATCGCACGCTGTGCGACGCGATCTGTTCGCGCCGCCCCGAAGAAGCCCGCACGGCGATGCAAACCCATATCGATTTCGTGCGCGGCAAAGTTTCGGAGCACGGCTCGGGGCGCTAGTAGCGAAGCGAAGCGCGATGTGACGGGGCGGCATTGGTCCAACCAATCTAAGCGCCGCGCGCGCTCGCGGTAAGACATTTCACGGTTTCGCGAATCGGCGCGGCAAGCCAAGAGCGGGCAGCCCGCGCGCGCCGCCGTGATGGACGATCGTTCAGGCCGTCGTCTTGTGCGTGCACGCAACCGGTGCGACGGTTCTCGGCATATTGGACAAGCGCAATAGCATCGGAAATGCGATGCATCCGATTGCCGCCACGACCGTGACGAAGGCGGCGAGCGCCGACACGGTGCCCGGCATGGCCGCGACGAGGTAGATCGCGAGCGAGCCGGCGATCAGGTGCATGGCGCCCATCAAACCGGATGCCGCCCCCGCGTTGTCGGGAAAGCTCGTTACGCCGCCCGCGAACGAGAGCGGCACGAGAAAGCCATTGGCGAGGGTGACGACGGAGATGGCGAGGATCATCGGCACGGGCGAATGCTCGCCGATCCAGCCGGCGACGAGCAAGCACGCCGCACCCGCCGCGAGAATGGCATAGCCCACGCCGAGCAGCCGATCGAGGCCGCGCGTCTTCGCGAAATGGCGCGAGGTCAGATTGCCGAAGATATACGTGACCGACAGGCTCATATAGCAGTAGCTGATGGCCTTCGTCGACAAACCCATGTTGACGAGAATCACCGGGGAGGCCGCGAGATAGCCGAGATAGGCGGCGTACCCCACGCACAGATTGAGCGCATACGACCAGAAGCGCGGTTGCGCGAGCAGCATCGGATAGCTGCGGAACGTGTGTGCAAGACTGCCGGCGCCCGTATCGCGCTTCGACTTGGGCGCAGTCTCGGGAATGTAGAGCGCGAGCAACACGACGGAAACCACGCCGAGCGCCGCCGTGAACAAGAAAGGCGCGCGCCACGAGACGTAGGTCGTGATGTAGCCGCCGACGAGCGGAGAAAGCGCCGGGGATGCGCCGACGATCGGCATGATCGTCGTGAACGTTCGGGCGGCGGTCTTGGCGTCGAAGATGTCGCTGACGATCGCGCGGCCGATGACCATGCCGGCTCCGGCGCCGAGCGCTTGAAAAACGCGGGCGAGCCCGAACGCCATGACGTTCGGGGCGACCGAGCAGCCGATCGACGCGACCGTGTAGAGCAGCATGCCGCCGATGACCAGACGCCGCCGGCCGTAGGCATCGGATAGCGGGCCATAGAGCGCTTGCGCGACCGCGAGCCCGATCACGTAGATGCTGAACGTATGCTGCAGTGCCGAGATCGGCGTGCCGAAGGCTTGGGCGGCGAGCGGCATGCCCGGCAGGTTGATGTCCGAGGCGAGCAGGCCGCTGGCGCTGAGCAGCACGAGGGTGACGAGCAATACGCCGTGGGGCACGGCAAAACGTGGCTGGGTCATGGCGAGGTTCCTTCCTTCAATGACGCGTGTTGCGGTCGTATGCGTCTGGCCGGCTCCTACAGGATGGCGGTCGATCATCCCGGGTCGGGACCGGATGCAACGATGTGATGGCGCAAGCTTAAAGGCTGGATATAATGCAGTCCAAGACTTAATCGGTCATAGTTGATGCGAGAAAGGACTTAATCATGGAGCTGCAGCAATTGCGTTACTTCGTTGCCGTCGCGGAGACGGAGAATGTCGCGCGCGCGGCCGAGCGGCTTCATATTTCGCAGTCGCCGCTGTCGCGTCAGATTCGCCAGCTGGAAGACCATCTTGGATTGCAGCTGTTCGAGCGCATCAAGCAACGTGTGCGCTTGACCTCTGCCGGGCGAGCTTTTCTGCACGAAGCGCGCGATCTGCTGATGCAGGCCGAGCGCGTGGAGGAGCGGGCGCGGCAAGTCGGCAAGGGCGAGGCGTGTTCGCTCTCGATCGGCTATTGCGAGGGGGTCATTCATAACGGTCGGCTGCCTGCGGCGCTGCGCCGGTTTCGGTCGGCGCATCCGCGTGTAAACCTGAAGCTGGCGGCAATGCGTTCGGGCGAGCAAATCGATGCGCTCGAGCGTTCGCTGATCGATATCGCATTCGTCTACAACTTGCCGAAACCGAGCGAAACGTTGACGAGCCGCCTGCTGGCGAGCGAGCCGTTCGTCATCGCCATGGCGGACGACCACCCGCTCGCGGGGAAGGCGGCAGTCGCCCCGAGCGATCTAGACGGCATGCCATGGATCGCGCTGCCCAAGGCCATCAATCCAGCGGCGCGCGAGCGCTTCCTGGCAGCGTGCGCATCGTGCGGCTTCACCCCCGATATCCAATTCGAGGTGGCTCAGGTATCGACGACGCTCGGGCTCGTCAGCGCCCGGCTCGGCGTCGCCATCATGCAGGCGAGCATGCAGCGCATGAGCCCCCCGGGCGTCGTATTTAAATCGATGGACTGGCTGCCGCTCGTCGTCGATATTCACTTGCTCTGGCGCGCTCGCGCACAGACGGCCGGCGTGCGGCATTTCATGCGGGCGTTGGAGGAGACAGAGGAGGAGGGGGTGGCGGCCGCTGCGTGAAGCGAAGGCGTTCTGTTCGGATCGGGGGATATCCGGATATAGGGTTCAGAAATCGGAAATGCTGCCGTTGATCTGAATACTCCCCTCGTCGCACGTCGCCAGTCGAGAGGCATTCGTTCAAGAATTTCAAGGAAGGGCGACGAATGAGAGCCCAATTATGCTCCCCCGTTTTCGCGACTTGCGCATCGGCGTCCGGTTGGCCATTGCATTCTTTTTTGCTGCGCTTTTGACCGCGGTGCTCGGCGCGATTGCGTACGCGAGGCTGTCTGCCATCGGCAACGAATGGCAGCGGTACGAAACCGTCACGGTCGAAAAATTACGACTCCTTCAACATGCGAAGGATGTGTTCGGCGACGGCGTGCATAGCTATAAAGACTATGTGCTTCGTGGAGGGGAATATCGGGCGAAGTTCTTGGCCGATATGGACGAGATCGACAAATCGGCCCGCACCTCTTTGCAGTTGGGGACGTTCGACGCCGGCGAGCCCACCGCGGTCGACACGTTGACGAGCGCTACCGCGGGCTATCGGGAGTCCCTTGCCAAGCTAGATGCGCTCGTCGCGGCGGGTGCGTCGATCGAAGCCCGCGATCGCGGCGTGGCCGGCGCGGACAAGCCGATCGGCAGCGCACTCGATGCGTTGATTGCTGTCGGGATGCAGCGCACGCATGAAAAGGGCGAGGCGATCACTCGCCTTGCCGTATTCGCGCAGCGCACCGTCATCGTGGTGACGCTTGCGGCGCTGGCGTCGGCGATGTTGTTGGCGTACTTCATCACACGCAGTATTACCGTCCCGATCGGTGCGGCGGTATCGGCTGCCGAGGCCGTGGCGCGCGGCGACCTTACGCAAGAGATCGTCTCGGACCGCGCCGATGAAACAGGCCGTCTGTTGCGGGCGCTGAAGGAGATGAACGAAAGCCTTCTGAGCGTCGTGGGGCAGGTGCGCCATGGCGCGGACAACCTCGCAACGGCGACGAGCCAGATCGCAGCGGGCAACCAAGATCTGTCCGCGCGCACGGAAGAGCAGTCGAGTTCGCTGCAGGAAACCGCCTCGAGCATGGAAGAACTCACCGCTACCGTGCTGCATAACGCCGGCAACGCGCAGCAGGCGACGTCGCTTGCCTCGAGCGCCGCCGACGTCGCGCACAAAGGGACCGCGGTCGTGGACAAAATGGTCGGCACGATGCATGAGATCAGCGACCGCTCGAGCAAGATCGGCGACATCACGGGCATCATCGAGGGCATCGCGTTCCAGACCAACATTCTTGCGCTCAATGCCGCGGTGGAGGCGGCACGGGCCGGCGATCAAGGGCGCGGGTTCGCGGTCGTCGCGGGGGAAGTGCGCAATCTGGCGCAACGATCGGCCGCCGCGGCCAAGGAGATCAAGGAGCTGATTGCCGCGTCGGTAGCGAGCGTTCAGGACGGTGCGCATTTAGCATCCGAAGCGGGCGAAACGATGTCCGAAGTGACGCGGGCCGTTGCCCGGGTGAGCGACATTATGAGCGAGATCGCAGCGGCATCGGCGGAGCAAAGCCGGGGCATCGAACAAGTCAACTTGGCCGTCGCTCAGATGGACGAAGTGACGCAGCAAAATGCCGCGCTCGTCGAGCAGGCCGCGGCCGCTTCTGCTTCATTGCAAGAGCAGGGGCGGAAACTGCGTGACGTCGTGGCGTTTTTTCGGTTGGCGGGGAGCGGGCAATTGCGGGGCGCCAGCTGCTAGCGCGTCGAGCTCTCTCAGTCAGGCGTGGGGCGTTTGCCATAGCGGTAGAACGCCCCATCCTTCCGGAAAGCCGCCGTTGCGCAAGCCGACCAAATCAGAGGTCGGGAACTTGGCGCAAAGGCTCTGTATTCGCTCCGACCATCGCGTGTCGGGCTCTATCGTCTTCAGCATGTGCTGCATGACACAAAGCGACCCGTACACTCGGCGACGCGCAAACTCATCGGCCGTCAAATGGCGCAGATGGTGTTGCGGGTGCATTGGGGGCATCCGCAGTGCGTCTGGATTGTTCCTGTTCCAGAGTCGAGCATGGTGTGCCGACACGTTGCGCACGAAGTTCAGGGCCCGCAGCCACGATCCGAGGACAGGCCCGTCGACTCGATAGCGCTGTGCAACGCGCTGTTGGTCCTTATATTTCATACCGGCATAGAATTTGGAGAGCAGTCCGAAATCCCACGTTTCGGTTGCAACCCAAATCGGCATTCGGCCGTTATATCGCTGGACGTGATGTGCAACGAAGTCCTCCTTCGCTTTCTTCCGCACGCCCTCGGTGTAGCGCTTGAACCACTCCGCGTGCTGGAACTTGCCGTCCATGAGTGCAGGCCGTTCGTGCGCGAGCCTGTGACGTTTGCCGAGATGGTGGGCTACGTCGACCCGGACGGCAACTTCGATGCGCTCGATCGCGTCCAGCACCACTAGGCGCAGCGCTCGATCGAAATCGTAAAGCTCGACTGCCAGCTCAAACGTTGCGCCGTCTTGGAAAGCGTCCAGGCGTGTCGTGCCATCGTTCGGATCTGGTCTGCGCAACGGGTACCAGTAGCCCACTAGTCTGTAATAGCCGATTCGCTGTAGGGCGGCAAGCGCGGCAGCCTCGTCGTCGATTGCGAGATTTCTGGCTCGGAGCAGGCCGATTTGCTCGGTATAGGACAAATGTAGCTTCAGCGGAGAATGCGGCGCTGCGACCATGGCAGTTGGTTGTCGACGCTACAAAAGGAAATCCCCCACATGAGTTGCCGGCTTTCGCCGGGCCCAGAGGTGAGGGACATATTGCGACGCATGATATCGGCAATCACGGGTTCATGCAAGTGAATCCAAGCCGATACGGTCTCTCACGTATGGTATGCGAAGGCCGCGCTGCGGTTGGCCCACGCCGAAGGGGCGATCCGCCGGTACGGAGCAACTAGCGACTGACTCGACAGCAACCCCGGTGCAGCAGGCAAGCGCACCGGGGTTTTTGCGCAACCGGCGCGCCACGATTTCTGCGCGGCGCCGGTCTCGCGCTTACGACGCGACTCGCTCTCCTTCGACGTGTGACAGCTCACGCGCCGCCCGCGCAACGCGCGGCACCGGCCCGTGCTCGCCCCAGACGTCGGACGGGAGCACCTTGTCGAGTGCGGGAATCGTCTTGCGCGTGAACACCGGCTCGGCGACGCCAGCCGCGCGCTGCTTCCGATAGTCGTGCCATGCTGCATGCGCGTGCTTGCCGAGCGCGAGGATCGCGATCAGGTTGATGAGCGCCATCAGCCCCATGCTCGTATCGGCCATCGCCCACACGAGCGGCAGTTTCCCGACGCTGCCGAACATCACCATCCCCAGTACGGCGAGCCGGAAGATCACGACCGCACGGCGCCGCTTCGTAATGAATTCGACGTTGCCTTCCGCATACGCGTAGTTGCCGATCACCGACGAGAACGCCAGGAAGAAAATCGCCACCGCCATGTACGTGCCGCCCCAGTCGCCGACAAAGCTCGAAATCGCGCGCTGCGTCAGTGCGCCGCCCTCCATGCCGGTGCCGATCTCGTACTGGCCGGACAGCAGGATCATAAAAGCGGTCGCGGTGCAGATCACGAACGTGTCGACGAACACGCCGAGCATCTGGATCAGGCCTTGCGTCACCGGGTGGCGCGTGCTCGCCGTCGCAGCCGCGTTCGGGGCGCTGCCCATCCCCGCTTCGTTCGAGAAAAGACCACGCTTGACGCCGACCGCGGCTGCCTGGCTCACCGCGTAGCCGGTCAAGCCGCCGGCCGCGGGCCCGAAACCGAACGCGCTTTTGACGATCAGCGCGATCACGTCGGGCAGCATCGTCGCATGTGTGGCCACCGCGTACGCGGCCAACGCGACATAGCCGATCGCCATGAGCGGCACGATCACCTGCGCAACGTGGGCAATCCGGCGAATCCCGCCGAAGATGATCGGCGCGGCCAGTGCGACGAGGCCGACACCTACCGCCGCCCGGCTCCAGCCGAACGATGTGTGGAGTGCCTCGGCGATCGAATTGGCCTGGACGGCATTGAACACGAACCCGAACGCGAGGATCAGGGACAGCGAGAACAGCACGCCGAAACCGCGCGAGCGTAGGCCGATACGGATGTAGTAGGCGGGTCCGCCGCGATAGGTGCCGTCGTGATGCGACACTTTGAAGATCTGTGCGAGCGTCGCCTCGACGAACGCGGACGACATCCCGAGGAGCGCCGTCACCCACATCCAGAAGATCGCGCCGGGCCCGCCGACCGTCAGCGCCACGGCAACGCCTACGATATTGCCCGTGCCGACGCGGCTCGCGAGCCCGGTCGCGAACGCCTGAAACGACGTGATGCTGCCCGGCTCGCCCTTGCTGCCGACCGTGCGGATGCCGAGCGGCAGCGCGCGCAGCTGGATCAGCGCAAAACGCAGCGTGAACCACGCTCCCGCGCCAAACAGCAGCGCAATCAGCACGTAGTTCCAGAGAATGCCGTTGATGCCATCGATCAACGCATGCGCGAATGCTTCCATCAGTAGGCCTCATGTTGTGGGGTCCGATCACCCCTCGGCCGGCCGTAGCTCCGGTCAAGGGATGCCATGATAGACCACTTTGCCTTAAATCTTACATATATGAAAGATTTGTAATGGAAAATGAAAGCTTCGCTCGCGGGGTGCGCACATACACTCAGCGGCCGTCGCGATCTTGCGTCTGCGGTTTCTGCTGGACTTTGGCTATGCAACGGGCATGCGCGCGCGCCAGCGAGCTGGTCGGCGCGACGCTCGCCGACATTCGGCGGGATAAGCACGGCGATCGCTGGTTGCACGTGCTAGGGAAGCGGCGGCAAGCGCGGCAAGGTGGCATCGCCGCCGCTTGCGCGAACGGCACTCGATCGGTATCTCGTGCAGCGCGGCTTGCCGGTCACGCACGCACGCTGGAACCCGGCGACGCCGCGTGACATCGTTCCGCGTCGCCGATATCAAGGTTACGCAGAACCCAGAATGCAAAAAGCCCAGTCCGAAGACAGGGCTTTTTACTTGATTCTTTGGTAGGCCGTACGTGACTCGAACACGTGACCAACGGATTAAAAGTCCGCTGCTCTACCAACTGAGCTAACGACCCAAAGAGGCGAGATTATAGCGATCCATACTAAGCCCGTCAACCGCGCTCCCGGCAACGAGCTGCGCCGCTAACTACTCCCGCCTTATTTCGTCTGCGCCAGCTTTTGCTGCGCCGACTGCGCAACATCCGACCCGCCGTATTGCGACAGAATCTGCTGCAACGTCTTGCGAGCCGCCGCCTTCTGGCCTTGCTCCAATTGGTTGTTGGCGATTGCCAGCAACGCCTCGGGCGCGCGCGGGTGCTGCGGGTAGTTCTTCACGATGCCTTGCCAAACGGCCGTCGAACCCTTGTAGTCGCGCTGCGCGTAAAGCGCATTGCCGAGCCAGTACTGCGCGGTCGGCTGGTAGGGGCTCTGCGGATACTTGGCGATGAAGTCGCGAAACGCGGCGGCGGCGCCTTTATAGTCGCCGCTGCGAAACTGCTGCGACGCCGCGTTGAACGCATCCGTCTCACCGGGCTGCACGGAGCCTTGGACGCCATCGATCGTCTGAGTCTGCGGCTCGAACTTCTTGAGCCGCGTGTCGAGATCGGTGTAGTAGTCCTTTTGCTGCTTCTGCAGCGTGGCGACCTGGTTCGACAGATCCTCGTTCTGCCCGCGCACCGTGGCGATCTGCTGGTTCAGCTGATCGATGCGCCCCTGCTGGTCGAGCAGGGTACGCTGCGCGGCCGCGAGTTGGCTCGTGAGGTTATCCGTCTTCGCGCGCAAATCCAAAATGGCTTGGCGCGCTTGGTCGTCGTCGAACAGACCCGCGTGCGCCGGCCCGGCGACGAGCGCCGAGGCGGCCACGCATGCGGCTGCGGTACCGCGCAGCCAGGAGAAACGGTGCGTCATACGCGTTGTCACCCGTTACGAATTACTGATAGAGGATATCCGCGCGGCGGTTTTGCGCCCACGAGGCTTCGTCGTGACCCGTCGCCACCGGCTTTTCCTTGCCGAGGCTCACGGCTTCGATTTGCGTGTCGGGCACGCCGAACGTTTCCAGAGCGTTTTTCACGGCTTCCGAACGCTTTTGGCCCAAGGCGAGGTTGTACTCGCTCGAGCCGCGCTCGTCGGTGTTGCCTTGAATCAGGACGTGGCGCTGCGGGTGGCTAGTCAGATAGCTCGCGTGCGATTGCAGCAGATTTTTGTATTCCGGCTTGACCGTGTAGCTGTCGAAGTCGAAGTACACGCTGCGCTTCGCGAGCGGGCTGTTCGGGTTGTTCAGCTCATCGACCGTCACCGGCGCGACTGCGTTCGAGCTCGGTTGCGTGCCGACGGCGCCTTGCGTCGGGTTTTCGTTGAGCTTCGTGCCCGAATGGCAAGCCGCCAACGCGCCGACCAGCATGACCGCAAACGCGATACGAAGTTTGGACATCATTTTTTACTCTCCTTGTGTGTCATTGCATAAATGGACCCCAAGACGGCTCCCGCACGCTGCCGCCCTGAACGGACAGGATTTGCCGAGTCCGACCGTCGGTCGAAACTGCGGCCAACACGCCACGGCCGTTCACCTGTGTGGCGTAAAGGATGTACTGACCATTCGCCGCGAAGCTCGGCGATTCGTCACGTGTCGTATCGGTCAGCGCCGTGGCGACGCCGGTCTGCAGATCTTGCACGTAGAGCTTGAACGCGCCGCCGACGCGCGAGATATAGGCAAGCTCCTTGCCGTCCGGGCTCACGCGCGGGCTCGTGTTGTAGCTGCCCGTGAACGTGACGCGCTGCGCCGCGCCGGCGCTTTCACCCTGCGCCGACATCTTGTAGATCTGCGGCTGGCCGCCCCGGTCGCTCGTGAAATAAATCCACTGGCCATCGGGCGAGTAGAACGGCTCGGTATCGATCGAGGTGCTGCGCGAAAGCCGGCGCAGGCCGCCGCCGTCCGCGTTGACCGCGAAGATTTGCGTATTGCCCGTGCGCGACAACGCCACGGCGACCGTACGGCCGTCAGGCGACCATGCCGGCGCGCTATTGTTGCCCTTCTGATCGGAGATCACCACGCGCCGGCCCGTGGGCAGATCGTGGATGTAGACGATCGGCTTGCGCTTCTCGAACGAGACGTAGGCGACCTTCGTGCCGTCGGGCGACCAGGCCGGCGAGATGATCGGCTCGGGGCTCGACAGCGCGACGTGCGCGTCTTGGCCGTCCGAATCCGAAATTTGCAGCTGGTAACGGTTGCCGACCTTGATCACGTACGACAGCCGCGTCGCGAATACGCCGCGCGTGCCGAGCAGCTTCTGATAGATGTAGTCGGAGATCTTGTGGGCGGTCAGGCGCAGGCTGTCGGGCGGGGTCGTGAACGACAGGCCGCCGAGGCTTTGCCCCTTGACCGTGTCGTACAGCCGAAA
>DATJJH010000061.1:0-29306 GCA_035492395.1 Trinickia sp.
AACGCGCATGGGCTCGAGTAGGCATGCGCAAAAAGGGGCCGGGGAAATCGGGCCCGAGACATTTGGAGCATCTGTGGCAATCGTGAATAAAGTTCGCTTGGCAACGCTGGCAGCCGCCCTGGCCGCCGCCATTTTCTTGCCGGCCGCGCCGGCCGCGGCGCAAGCGCTGAAGGGGCAACCGGGTCAAACGGTCGACTCGGTTGCGGCCGTCGTCAACAACGACGTCATCACCGTGCGCGAACTCGACGAGCGCGCGGCGCTGATCGCACGGCGGCTCGGGCAGCAGCACGCTCCCGTGCCGCCGCAGGACCAGTTGCGCGCGCAGGTGCTCAATCAAATGGTGCTCGAGCGCATTCAACTCGAAAAGGCGAAGGAAGACGGCATCGTGGTGGACGATGCCGCGGTCCAGAAAACCCTGCAGCGCCTGGCGACCGCCAACAACATGACGCTCGACGTGTACCGGTCGCGGATCGAGGCCGAAGGCGTGCCCTGGTCGGTCTTCACGCGCGACGCCCGCAACGAGCTGACCCTCTCGAAGCTGCGCGAGAAAGAGGTCGACAGCAAAGTGACGGTTTCGGATGCCGAGGTCGCGAACTACATCGCAAGCCAGCGAGGACCCGGCGCGCGGGCGCAGCAAGAGCTGCACATCGAGCACATCCTCGTGAAGGCGCCGACGGGCGCGCCGCAGGCTGAGCTCGATGCGGCGCAAAAGAAGGCCGAGTCGATTCTGCAGCAAGCCAAGGGCGGCGCGAAGTTCGAGTCGCTGGCCAAAGAAAATTCGCAGGCGGCCGATGCGAAAACCGGCGGCGATCTCGGCTTCAAGGCGCCGGGCAACCTGCCCGCGCCGTTCGTCACGGCGGCATCGCAATTGCGTCCGGGCGAAGTGAATCCGGACGTGATTCGCACCGACGACGGCTTCGAAGTGATGCGGTTAGTCGATCGGCGCACGGGCGTCGGCGGCTCGGCAGCCGATGCGCCCAAGCTTGTGCAGACGCACGTACGCCATATTTTGCTGCGTGTCGGCGACGGCCAGCCCGAGGGCGCCGCACGCCAAAAGCTGCTCGAGATTCGCAGGCAGATCGAAGCAGGGGCCGATTTCGGGAAATTCGCGAGTACGTATTCGCAAGACGGCTCCGCATCGCAAGGCGGCGATCTCGGCTGGATCAGCCCCGGCGAAACCGTGCCCGAGTTCGAGCGCGCGATGAACAACCTCAAGGACGGCGAGATCAGCGAGCCCGTTCGCTCCGAGTACGGCTATCACCTGATTCAAGTGCTCGGCCGGCGCGAGGCGCAAGGCTCGATCCAGCAGCAGATGGATTTGGCGCGCCAGGCGATCGGCCAGCGCAAGGCCGAGCAGGCGTACTCCGATTGGCTGCGGCAGCTGCGCGATACGGCCTATGTCCAGTACAAGGTCGCCGTCCCGCTCGCCCAGCAGTAGCGAGCCTCGATCGACCATGACCAGCACCGCCGGCGTTTCTCCGCTCACGATTGCGATCACGACCGGCGAACCGGCCGGCGTGGGGCCGGAGCTGACGGCGGCTGCACTGGCGGGCGCCGTGGCGCGTTGGCCGGACGTACGCTTCGCGGTGCTTGGCGATGCGGCGCTGATCGAAGCACGCGCGCACGCGGTCGGCGTCGATTGGCCGATGCTCGTCGGTGCGGGACACGTGAGCGTCGCGCACCGGCCGCTTGCGGCGCCGTCCCTGGCGGGTCGGCTCGATGCCGTGAACGGCCGGTATGTCCTTGGCCTGCTCGACGACGCCATCGATGGCGCGCTCGCCCGGACCTACGACGCGATCGTGACAGCGCCGCTGCAAAAGAGCACGATCAACGATGCCGGCGTACCTTTCACGGGGCATACCGAGTATCTGGCCGAACGCACCGGCGCCGCGCGCGTCGTCATGATGCTGGCCGGCACGGGCGCTCGGCCGTTGCGTGTGGCGCTTGCCACGACGCATGTGCCGCTCAAGGATGTTCCGGGTGCGATCGACATCGGCAGTCTCGTCGATACGATCGCCATCATCGACCGTGACTTGCGCCGCGATTTCGGTTTGCCGGCGCCGCGTATCCTCGTCACCGGCCTGAACCCGCACGCGGGCGAAAACGGGTACCTCGGGCGCGAGGAGATCGACGTGATCTCGCCCGCGCTTGCGAAAGCCGCCGAGCGCGGTATCGATGCGCGCGGCCCCTATCCGGCCGATACGCTCTTTCAGCCGCGCTATCTCGACGAAGCCGATTGCGTACTCGCGATGTACCACGACCAGGGGCTGCCGGTGCTCAAGTATGCGACGTTCGGCGAAGGCGTCAACGTCACGTTAGGGTTGCCGATCATTCGTACCTCCGTCGATCACGGCACCGCACTCGATCTCGCCGGTACGGGGCGGGCCGACGCGGGCAGTATGATCGCGGCGATCGACACCGCTGTCGCGATGGCGCGCAACCGGCGCGGCGGCTAGCGTCGCCGGCGGCTGCCGCGGCGCGAGGCGGCATTTCTCGATTTCTTTCGGTTTTTCACATCGATGTCCACCAGCAGACAGCATCAAGGCCATTTCGCGCGCAAGCGCTTCGGGCAAAACTTCCTCGTCGATCTCGGCATCATCGATTCGATCGTCTCGCTGATCGCGCCCGAGCGCGGACAGTTGATGGTGGAAATCGGGCCGGGCCTCGGCGCGCTGACCGAGCCGCTCGTCGAGCGCCTCGCCACGCCCGAGTCGCCCCTACATGCGGTCGAACTCGATCGCGATCTGATCGCGCGGCTCAAAGAGCAGTTCGGCGATTTGCTGGCGCTTCATGCGGGCGACGCGCTCGCCTTCGATTTCGGCTCGCTCGTGCAAACGCATGAGAAGCCGACGCTGCGCGTCGTCGGGAACTTGCCGTACAACATCTCTAGCCCGCTGTTGTTCCACCTGATGGCGTTCGCGCCTGTCGTCGTCGACCAGCACTTCATGCTGCAGAACGAAGTCGTGGAGCGCATGGTGGCCGAACCGGGCACCAAGGCGTTCGGGCGGCTTTCGGTGATGCTGCAGTATCGCTACGTGATCGACAAGCAGCTCGACGTACCGCCCGAATCGTTTCAGCCGCCGCCGAAAGTCGATTCGGCGATCGTGCGGATGATTCCGTATGCCCCGCACGAGTTGGCGAGCGTCGATATGGCCGTATTCGGCGAACTCGTCACCGCGGCCTTTTCTCAGCGCCGCAAGATGCTGCGCAACACGCTGTCCGCTTACCGCGATCGGGTCGATTTCGAGGGCCTGGGCTTCGATCTCGCGCGGCGCGCGGAGGATGTGCCGGTGGACGAGTACGTGCGCGTCGCGCAGGTGCTGGCCGGGTAACGTCATCGTGTGCGGCGCAAGGGCGACGCCGCAAGCTGCCATCGCCTAGGCCCGCTTCTCGCGCGGCGCGCGGCGAGCCGGCGCGTTCACGAGCACGATGCCTGCCAGCACGAGCGCCGAGGCGAGGACGAAGCGCGTGCTGAACGACTCCCCGAGCAGGATCACACCGAAGCCGACGCCGAACAGCGGCGTCAGGAATGAAAATACCGACAGGCGCGACGCCATGTAGCGCGTGAGCAGCCAGAACCAAGTCAAATAGCTGACGAACGCCACCGCGACGGCTTGGTAAGCGAGGCTCGCGATCGCGAGCGGCGTCACGTACGCCCGATGTTCCTCGCCGAGCGCGAATGCGATGGCCAGCAAAACGACGGCCGACACGGCGAGCTGATAGAACAACGTCTTGCTCGCGCTCGCATGCGAAAGCGAACTCGCACGCACGACGACCGTCGTCGCGGCCCACATGACCCCGCCCAGCACCCCGAGCGCATCGCCCAGCACGCCGCCGAGCGCCGAGGCGCCGGGCGCCGGAGGGCGCGCGAAGCCGTCGGCGAATGCGAGCGCGATGCCCGCGAACGCGATCGTGACGCCAACCCATTGCGTGCGGCGCATCTTTTCGCCGGCCACGAACGCGTGCAGGCCGAGCGCCGTGAAGCACGGCGCCGTGTAAAGAAAGACGGCCATGCGCGATGCGCTCGTGAGCGTCAACCCGCCGAAGATGCAAACGAACTCGCCGGCGAACAAAACACCCGCCAACAGACCGGGGCCCAGCGTGCCGTCTTGTCGAAACAACGGCGTGCCGCGAACGCGGGCCCAACCGAGCACGAGCATCGCCGCGATCGTCGAGCGCAAGCCGGCCTGGAGCATGGGCCCGAGCGCGCCGTTCGTCGTTTTGATGGCGACTTGTTGAAGGCCCCAAATCGCGCAAAGCAGGACCATCAAGGCGATGGCGAATGCGTCGGGTGCGCGGCGCACGGGGGCAGGTGCGCCGATAGCGGCGGCGGTATTCATTCGAAACGTGATCGGTGCTAAGTCGTGAGGATTCGGCGCGTGTGCACCGACCGCGGGGCCTTGCCGTTCGTCGCGGCGTCCGTCCACGCGAGATGCAATTGCCCAGCCAGCCCGCGTAACATACCAAAACCGCGTGTCGCCCGCCTCACCGCGGCGGAGTAACCCCAACGACTTTAGGGCGAGCGCCTTGGGCAGTTTCTTGCTAGATTTCGCTACCCTGCCTTGTTTTGTGACGAAACCGGAGTTCAAGATGCGTTTGTTGCACACGATGCTGCGAGTCGGCGATCTCGACCGCTCGCTCAAGTTCTATACCGAATTGCTGGGCATGAAGCTGCTGCGCCGCCAAGATTATCCCGAAGGCCGCTTTACGCTGGCTTTCGTGGGGTACACCGACGAAAGCGAGGGCGCCGTCATCGAGCTCACGCACAACTGGGATACGAAAGCCTACGATCTGGGCACGGGCTACGGGCATATCGCGCTCGAAGTCGACGACGCGTATGCCGCCTGCGCGAAAATCAAGGCGCAGGGCGGCAACGTCGTGCGCGAGGCAGGGCCGATGAAGCACGGCACGACCGTAATCGCGTTCGTCATGGACCCGGACGGCTACAAGATCGAGTTCGTTCAGAAGAAAACGCGGTAGCGGGTGAATGCTTGCTGCCCCGGGCCCGGGCGGCTCAAAGCGCCGGCAGCAACTCGGGCGGATGATGCTTGAGCGTATGCCGCGCTTCCTTGAATTCGGGAAAGATCGATTCGACGGTTTGCCAGAAGCGCGGGCTGTGATTCATCTCGCGCAAATGGGCGAGTTCGTGCGCGACGACATAGTCGATGATCGACAGCGGAAAATGAATGAGACGCCAGTTCAGACGAATGCGTCCGTCGCTCGAGCAACTCCCCCAGCGTGTCGCCGCCGACGACAATGCATAGCCCTTGTAGGCCACGCCGAGCTTGTCCGCATAGTACGCGAGCCGCTCGCCGAACAAGCGTTTGGCTTCGGTCTGTAGCCAACCTTGCACGCGGTCCTTGATTTGCTGCGCATCGGCATGGGTGGGCAACGCCAGCGCCAGCGCGCCTGCCTGCGCGTCGAACACGAGGGACGCATGCGCCGACGCCAGGGCGATCCGCACCGGTTTGCCGAGATAAGGAATTTCGGCGCCATCGCGCCATTCGATGCGCGGCAGCGCGCGCTGCTCGACTCGCGTCTGCCATTCGGCGAGCTTCGCGAAAATCCATCGTTCCTTGCCGGCGATCGCCGTTTCGATGTCGGTCAGCGTTACCCAGCGCGGCGCCGTGATCATCAAGCCGCTGCCGTCGATCGAAAATCCGATCGTGCGCCTGGACGAACGTTTGAGCCCGTACTCGAGTGTGCGCCCGCTCAACGTCAGCCGCCGCAGCTTCACCCCGTTCGGTGTCGGGTCGGGCCGAAGCGGCGCGGTGGCCGCCGCCGGCGCGAGCGCTTCCTCGTCGACGGCGCCCGCGAACAACGGCAGATCGAGCTGCCGATTATCGAGTACGGTCGCGGGGCGGGGTTGGGCGGGCTTGGACATCGGCGGGCGGCGGGGTGGATCGTGCTTAGCCGAGGGACGTGTCGGCGCGATCGCCGCCCCCGCGCTTGCCGGCTTTTCCGCTGGAGGCCGAAGCGCCGCCGCCGGCATCCCGATAGGCGTGCGGATCGATTCGACGCATCTCGGCTTCGATCCACGCTTCGACGCGCGCGTTCAGCTGATCGGGCGTAAGCCCGGTCGAATCGATCGGCTTGCCGATCGACACCGTGACGGTGCCGGCGTACTTGATGAAGGAGTTGCGGGGCCAGACGTGCCCGGCGTTGTGCGCGATCGGCACGACCGGTGCGCCGGCGTCGATCGCAAAGCGCGCCCCGCCCGTTTTGTACTTGCCCTGCTGGCCGACCCGCGTGCGCGTGCCTTCGGGGAACATGATCACCCACGCCCCTTCCTTCATGCGCAGCCGTCCTTGCTTGACCACCGACGCGAACGCGTACTTGCCTTCCTTGCGGTCGATGTGAACCATCTTCAGCATGCCGAGGGCCCAGCCGAAGAACGGCACGTAAAGCAATTCGCGCTTGAAGACGTAGCACAGCGGGCGCGGCATGATCGCCGGGAAGGCGACCGTTTCCCAAGCCGATTGGTGTTTGGAGAGCAGTACGGCCGGGCCGTCGGGCAGGTTTTCCTGGCCCTCGATGCGGTAGCGGATGCCGGCCAGATGCCGCGCGACGAACAGCGTGCTGCGGCACCAGCCGACGGCCATCCAATACCGGCGCTCCGCGTTCATGAACGGGAAGGCGATGAAGCAGGCCGTCGCGTACGGGGCCGTATAAACGATGAAAAAGAGAAACAGCAGCAGCGAGCGGATAAAGCGGACGATTGGCATCAGTGTCTTCGATCGGTTGGCGGCGTGCTCACTCGCTCAACGACGCGAGAAACGTCAGCGCGAACGCTTTCAAGTCGTCGTGGACCTTCGTCCCCTCGGGCAGACCGCCCGCCGCGAGCGTCTTCTTGCCCTTGCCGGTCAGCACGAGGTGCGTCGGAAAGCCGAGCGCCGCGCCGGCTTGCAAGTCGCGCAACGCATCGCCGACGACGGGCGTCGAGGCGGGATCGATCTCGAAGCGCTCGATGATCGATTGTAAGAGGCCGGGCTTCGGCTTACGGCATTCGCATTGATCCTCGGCCGTATGCGGGCAGAAGAAAACGGCGTCGATGCGGCCGCCGACAGCGGCGGCCGCGCGGTTCATCTTCACGTGCATCGCGTTGAGCGTGGCCATGTCGAACAGGCCGCGGCCGATGCCGGACTGGTTCGACGCCACGGCGATGCGATAGCCCGCTTGATTGAGGCGAGCGATCGCCTCGAGGCTGCCCGGAATGGGAACCCACTCGTCGGGCGTCTTGACGAACGCGTCGGAATCGACGTTGATGACGCCGTCGCGATCGAGGATAACGAGCTTCTTGCCGAAAGTCATACGCGTCTCTTTCAGAGTGGCCTGGCCCGCTTACGCCGCGAGCTTCGAGATGTCGGCCACGCAATTCATTTGCGCGTGCAACTCGGCCAAGAGGGCCAGCCGGTTCTTGCGCAACGCGGCGTCCTCGGCGTTCACCATCACGTCGTTGAAGAACGTATCGACGGGGTCGCGCAGCGCGGCGAGCGCCGACAGCGCCCGCGTGTAGTCGCGCTGCTCGAGCTGTGTCTGCACCGAGGGCGCGACCTTCTTGAGCTGTTCGCTCAGCGAGCGTTCGGCCGGCTCGACGAGCAACGACGACTGCACCGACGGCGCCGCCGAGCCGTTCGCCGGCGCCGCGCCCACGCCAGCCGTCGCGAGACTGATCTCGGCTTCCGACTTCTTCAAGATGTTCGTGATCCGCTTGTTGGCGGCGGCGAGCGCACCGGCTTCCGGCAGGGCGGAGAACTCGCGTACCGCGTCGAGCCGGGCGATGACGTCGTCGAGCTTGCGCGGCTGCAGGCTCAGGACGGCCTCGATTTCGCCGGCGGCATAGCCGCGCTCTCGCAGCAGCCCGCGCAGGCGATCCATGAAGAACGCGTAAAGCGCATCGGTGCAATCGGCCACGTGCGGCGCGGCGCCGAAGCACCCGGCCGCTTCGTGCAGCAGGGCGACGAGGTCGATCGGCAATTGCTTCTCGATCACGATGCGCAGCACGCCCAAGGCGTGGCGGCGCAGCGCGAACGGATCCTTTTCGCCGGTCGGCACGAGGCCGATCCCCCAAATGCCTACCAGGGTCTCGAGCTTGTCCGCGAGCGCGACGGCCGTGCCTACGCGCGTGGCGGGCAGCGCATCGCCCGAAAAGCGCGGCTGATAGTGTTCGGTGCAGGCAAGCGCGACTTCCTCCGCCTCGCCGTCGTGACGCGCGTAATACGTGCCCATCGTGCCTTGCAGCTCGGGAAATTCGCCGACCATGTCGGTCAGCAAATCGGCCTTCGCCAATCGTGCGGCGCGCGCGGCCAGTAAAGGATCGGCGCCGACGTGCGGAGCGAGCACGCGCGCGAGCGCCTCCAGGCGCTGCACGCGCTCGAGCTGCGAACCGAGCTTGTTGTGATAGACGACGTTGGCCAAGAGCGGCACACGGTCGGCGAGCGGCTTCTTCTTGTCCTGCTCGAAGAAGAACTTCGCATCGGCCAAGCGCGGGCGCACGACACGCTCGTTGCCTTCGACGATTTCGCCGGGGGTATCCGTGGCGATGTTCGAAACAATGAGGAACCGGGAGCGCAGCTTGCCGGCTTCATCGGTGAGCGCGAAGTATTTTTGATTCGTCTGCATCGTCAAGATCAGACATTCCTGCGGAACCTGCAGGAACTGCTCGTCGAACCGGCACTCGTAGGCGACCGGCCATTCGACGAGCGACGTCACTTCGTCGAGCAGCGCGTCGGGCATGACGACGCGATCGCCGTTTGCCAGGGCGTTCAGCTGTTCGACGATGCTCGCGCGGCGTTCGGCAAAGCCGGCGACGACATGGCCCTTCGTTCGCAGCGTGTGCGCGTATTCGTCGGCATGCAGAACGGCGACGAGGCCGCTGGACAGAAAGCGATGGCCGAGCGTCGTGTCGCCGGCGTCGATGCCGAAGGCCGTCACGGGCACGATCTGATCGCCGTGCAGCACCGTAAGGCGCTGGACCGGACGCACGAACTGTACGCTCGCGCCGTCGGGCCGCTGGTAAGTCATCACTTTCGGGATCGGCAGCTTGGCGAGCGCTTCGTCGAGCGCGGCCTGCAGGCCGTCGGCGAGCGTCGCGCCCGGCGCGGCATAGCGCAGAAAGAACGCTTCGGCTTTGCCGTCGGAGGCCCGCTCGAGATCGGCGAGCGGCACGTCCGGAAACCCGAGCGCCGCGAGCTTCTTCGCAAGCGGAGCCGTGGGCTGACCGTTCGCATCGAGCGCGACCGAAACGGGCAGGACTTTCTCGCGCACCTGCTTTTCAGGCGCGACCGCGCGCACGTTCTTGACGGCGACGGCCAGGCGGCGCGGCGTGGCGAAGCGCTCGAACGATGGCTGGCCCTCGATCAGGTCGCGCGCGGCGAGGCGCTCGACGAGCCCCGCGGCAAAGGCGTCGGACAGGCGCGCGAGCGCCTTCGGCGGCAATTCCTCGGTCAGGAGTTCGACGAGCAGTGTGGCTTGGTGAGCTTGATTCATATTCGTTGAGGTCTCGTCATTCCGTATCGATCGCACGCTCGACCTTCAGCGGCGGCGCCCACGCCGGCATCGCGGCGTCTTGCTCGTCGGTCGTCAAGCCGGGCACGCCGTGCACGGGGTTGCCGAGCATCGGGAAGCCGCGCTTTTCGCGCGAGTCGTAGTACGCCTGCGCGACGAGGCGCGAGAGCGCGCGAATGCGGCCGATGTAGGCGGCCCGCTCCGTGACCGAGATCGCGCCGCGGGCATCGAGCAGATTGAACGTATGGCCGGCCTTGAGCACGAGTTCGTAGCCGGGCAGCGCGAGCTGCGTTTCGATCATGCGCTTCGCTTCCGACTCGTAGCTGTTGAACAGCGTGAAGAGCAGATCGACGTTCGCGTACTCGAAGTTGTACGTGGATTGCTCGACTTCGTTCTGGTGGTAGACGTCGCCGTAGGACAAGCGCCGCAATTCCGGGCCGTTCGGGCCCGCTTCTTCCCATTCGGTCCAGACGAGGTCGTACACGTTCTCGACCTTTTGCAGATACATCGCGAGCCGCTCGAGGCCGTAGGTGATTTCGCCGAGCACGGGCTTGCAGTCGAGGCCGCCCACTTGCTGGAAGTAGGTGAACTGCGTGACTTCCATGCCGTTGAGCCACACTTCCCAGCCGAGGCCCCACGCGCCGAGCGTCGGGTTTTCCCAATCGTCCTCGACGAAGCGCACGTCGTTCTGCTTGAGGTCGAAGCCGAGCGCCTCGAGCGAACCGAGGTACAGATCGAGGATGTTTTCGGGCGCGGGCTTGAGCACGACCTGATACTGGTAGTAGTGCTGCAGGCGGTTCGGATTGTCGCCGTAACGGCCGTCCTTCGGGCGGCGCGAGGGCTGCACATAGGCAGCTCGCCACGGCTCGGGGCCGATCGCGCGCAGAAACGTGTGGACGTGCGAGGTGCCGGCGCCGACTTCCATGTCGATCGGCTGAAGCAGCGCGCAACCCTGTTTGTCCCAATAGGATTGCAGCGTCAGAATGATTTGCTGAAACGTGAGCATGTCGTGCCTATGGCGGCTGAAGGCGGATGGGCCCGGTTGCCGGCCGCGCTCGGGTGCGCGTGCGGGCGTCGGGCGGGCAGGCGGCTTTGCCGCTGCCCGGCGCTAAAACAATGAATTTTACCGGAATGTGGCGGGCCTGGGCCTAATGCGGCTTGCGGCCGGGGCCCGCACCCGGATGCCGCGGCCTGAACGCGAAGCCGAAGGCGAGCAGCACGAGCGACACGGCCAGCACCAGGTTGTTGCCCACGGTGATGTAGGGCGTGCGCCCCGTCATGCCTTGCACCTTGGCTTCGATTTGCCCGGCAGTAAACGGCGGCAGGCGCTCCGTTACGCGGCCGCGCGCGTCGATGACGGCCGTCGTGCCCGTATTGGTCGCCGCGAGCAGCGGACGTCCCGTTTCGAGCGTGCGCATGCGCGCCATCTGCAGATGCTGGTCGAGTGCGATCGTGTCGCCGAACCAGGCGAGGTTCGACGCATTGACGAGTATGCCCGCCGGCGTCGCCGCCTCGCGCAGCGTGCGCGCGATTTCCTCGCCGAAGATGTCTTCGTAGCAGATGTCGATGTCCACCGTCTGGTTGTGAACGAAGAAGGCCTTTTGCACCGGGGCGCCGCGCGCGAGATCGCCGAGCGGAATGTTCATCAGCTGCACGAACCAGTGAAAGCCCCACGGCACGAACTCGCCGAACGGGACGAGATGGTGCTTGTCGTAGCGATAGAGCTGCCGAGAGCCGGGCGTGATGCCGAAAAAGCTGTTGGTCACGTCGGTGATGCGGCCCTCGGGCGTGATGGTCGCGCCCAGCGCGCCGATCAGAAGCGACGAACCCGTGTTGTCCGCGAACGTGCGCAGCGTGCGCGCGAACGTCTCGGGAAACTGCTGCGGCAAGAGGGGGATCGCCGTTTCGGGCGTGACGATGAGATCTGCTGCGCGCGCCGTGATCATGCGCTCATAAAGCGCGAGCGCGCTGCGCATGCCCGCATCGTCGAACTTCATTTCCTGCTTGACGTTGCCCTGCAGGATGCGCACGGTCAGCGGCGCATTGCCGGGCAGCGTCCACGCCATGCGCGAAAGCGAGAGCCCGGCCGCGACCGTCGCCAGTGCGGCGCAGGCGGGCAGCAGCACGGCCAGGCGAGCGCGGGGGCGCGCGAACCACGCGTGCGCGCTCTGAACGACGAGCGCCGCGGCGAGCGCGAGCACCCAGCCGACACCGTAGACGCCCCCGATCGCCGCGAAACCCGCGAAGGGGCCGTCCACCTGCGCGTAGCCGCTCGCGAGCCAGGGGAAGCCGGTCAACACCGTGCCGCGCAGCCATTCGCCCAGCGCCCATGCGCTCGCGAAGGCGAACGCGCCATGCCAGGTGGGCGCGAACGGCCGCTCCTCGCGCAGCCCATGCGACGCGTGTCCCGCGCAAAACGACCAGAGCCCCGCGGAGAAGGCGGGGTAGAGCGCAAGATAGAGCGAAAACAAAACGAGTGCCGCGCCCGCCAGCGGCGCGGCCATTTCGCCGTACTGATGCATGCTGACGTAGATCCACCAGACGCCCGTGACAAGATTGCCGAAACCGAACGCGCCGCCCGTGAGCGCCGCGCTTTTCCAGCTCGTCGTGCGCGTAAGCCAGGCGTAGAGCGCGGCGAAAATCGCCAGCTCGAGCCAGCCGCCGTGCGGCGTCGGCGCGAACGACAGCGTGTTGAGCGCGCCGAGTGCGAGCGCGGCGACATAGTGCCAGCGCGAAAGAGGGCCGGCGGCGCTGGATGCGGCGGCATGGCCGCGCAAGCGGGAGGGGATCGATTCGGCCATGAGTACGCGGCGTCGAAGTGGCGTTGAACGGTTCAATCGGTAAAGGGAAGGGAACGCGCTTTCCTGTTCCGCGTTCGCTTTATCTTTCGCGATCGCGGCGCGCATTGCCAGGAGAATCGCGAGCGCGCTCCGGCTTCAAAGCGCGGACCGGCCGCGCTCGGTTGTTCGCTCGGTCAAGTCTGGATGTGCTGCGCTTCGCGTTCGCGCTGGCCGGCAAGCGGGTCGCGACGCACGAGCAGCATGTACACTTGGCGCGCGTCGCCGCGCAGGATTTCGAAGATGAGGTCGTCGATGCGCACCCGCTCGCCGCGATGCGGCACACGGCCGAAGTGATGCGTGACGAGCCCGCCGATCGTATCGACTTCCTCATCGGAGAAGTTCGTGCCGAACACTTCGTTGAACTGCTCGATTTCGGTGAGCGCGCGCACGCGATAACGGCCGTCGGGCGAGGGAATGATGTTGCCGCTCTCCTCGTCGAAGTCGTATTCGTCCTCGATGTCGCCGACGATTTGCTCGAGCACGTCCTCGATCGTGATGAGTCCCGCCACGCCGCCGTATTCGTCGACGACGATCGCGATGTGATTGCGATTCATGCGGAAATCATGCAGCAAGACGTTCAGCCGCTTGGCCTCGGGAATGAACACGGCCGGGCGCAGCATGCCGCGCACGTCGAACGATTCCTCGGCGTAATAGCGCAGCAGATCCTTGGCGAGCAGCACGCCGATGATGTTGTCGCGATTGCCCTCGTACACCGGGTAGCGCGAGTGGGCTTTTTCGAGGACGAACGGGATGAACTCCTCGGGGCTGCGCTCGATGTCGATGGCATCCATCTGGGCGCGCGGCACCATGATGTCGCGCGCGCTGAGCTCGGACACTTGGAACACGCCTTCGATCATCGAAAGCGAATCGGCGTCGATCAGGTTGCGCTCGTGCGCGTCTTGCAAGATTTCCAGCAGCTCGGCCCGCGATTCGGGTTCGGGCGAGATGAAGTCGGTCAGACGCTCGAGCAGCGAGCGTTTCTCGGCGGGCTTGTCGGTATGGCGTCGACTGGGATAGGCGTCGTTCATGGCGATGCGTCCTCAACGGCTGGACGCGTGGTAAGCGGAGAGTAAAGGATACACCACGCAAAAGCGGGACCATGATTGCGCTCGCTCCTGCTAGAGTGCGCGAAGGCGCGTGCGAGTCGTCTTCGCCATCGCTTTCTACCTTTTTTGCGCGAAAGAATTATGTCGGAAGAGTTTGAAGTACGCGGGCCGCACGAGGAAGCGCTCGAACACGGGGGGCACGGCCACGGCCATGCAGCGGGGCACGCGGCGGCGAGCCCCGATTCGTTCTCTGGCCGCATCGCCGTCATGACGGCCGTGCTCGCCACGATCGGCGCGGTTTTTTCGTACCAGGGCGGATCGACCGAAGGGCTCGCGCTGTTCTACAAGAACGAGGCCGCGATTCGCAAGACCGAGGCGGCGAACCAGTGGAGCTACTACCAGGCCAAAGGGGAAAAGCAAAATCTGGCCGAACTCGGCGCGGCGCTGACGGCGGCCGACCCGAAGGCGAGCGGCAAATTCACAGCCGAGGTCGCCAAATACGCGCAGCAGAAAACCGCCATCCGCGCACAAGCCGAGGCGCTCGAAAAGTCGGTTGCCAAGGCCGACGCCGACAGCGAACGGCAACTGCATCTGCACCATCGGTGGGCGCAGGCGACCACGCTCACGCAAGTGGCGATTTCGCTCGCGGCCATCACGCTGCTTACGCGCCGGCGCTGGCTGCTCGGCGCCGCGCTTGGCGTGGCGGGACTGGGCGCGATCGTCGGCGCGGCGGCGTTTCTGGGATATTGACCCACGGGCGATCGCTCTTGCGGCGCCCGCTGGCCTTAGAGACAGCGTTCGAGCAGCGCTTCGAGCGTGCGATCGGGCATGCCGCATTCGCGCAACGCATGAACCGTGCGGCGCACGTAATCGAGCGTCGTGCCGTAGCGGCCTTGAGCGCAGGCGAGCACCGTCCTGACGATTTCATCGGGCAATTTGCCCGTATAGGTCGGCACGTCGCGGCGCATGACGAACGCGAGCGCATCGACGCGACGCCCGTCCGCCAGCCAGCACGGCAGCCACATCGGGCGATACGAGCCCATTGGCATCTCGCGCCGCCAGAGCGCTTCCAAATGCGGCGCGGCCCCGTCGCCGGCCAGGCGAAACGCCATCCCGGTGCAAGAGCCGCCGCGGTCGAGCGCCAGCACGAGGCCCGGCTGTTCGGGCGTGCCGCGATTCACGCGCGACCACAGGTACAAGCCGCGATGGTAGCCGCGCACGCGCGCGCGGACCGTTTCCGCAGCCGGCATGCCGGGGTTCCAGATCAGCGAGCCATAGCCGAACAGCCATAAATCGCTCGCGCCGTCCCAGCGCCGCATGGTGTCGGTCAGCGATTGGGCGAGTTCCGCCTCGCTGAGCAGCCGCGCCTCGCCGAGCGAGGGCGGATAGCCTAGGCATGCCGGTGGGAAGGGGGAGGAGCTCGTGTCGGACATCGCGCGAGAGGCGGTCAGCGAGAACGGTCTCCGTACGGATCGGCGAAGCCGAGCCCGGCCAGGATGTCGGTTTCGAGCGCTTCCATTTCTTGCGCCTCGTCGTCGTTTTCGTGGTCGTAGCCCTGCGCATGAAGCGTGCCGTGCACGATCATGTGCGCGTAATGGGCTTCGAGCGGCTTGCCTTGCTCGGCCGCTTCGCGCTCGATTACGGGGCAGCACAGGACGAGATCGCCCGAGACGGGGTCGTCCTCGCTTTCGGCGTAGGCGAAGGTGAGCACGTTCGTGGCGTAATCCTTGCCGCGGTACGTGCGGTTGAGCGTTTGACCTTCATCGGCGTCGACGAAGCGCACCGTCAGTTCGCCGTCGGCGAATAGCGCCGCTTTGACCCAGCGCGCGACGCTCGCGCGCGCGAGCGCGGCCTTGTGCTCGGGGAACGCCTTGGCCGCCGGAAACTGCAGCGCGAGCTTCAATCGCGGCGTGGGTGTCTTGTCGTTCATTCGAGTCGCCGTTGGACTTATCGCCCGTCGATGGGCTGGGCGTCGTCCTTTTTCGTGTGCTGGTCGTACGCTTCGACGATACGGGCGACGAGCGGATGCCGCACGACGTCCGCGCTCGTGAAGCGCGTGAGCGCGATGCCGCGCACGTTCGCCAGCACTTGCTGCGCTTCGATGAGACCGCTTTTCGCGCCGCGCGGCAGGTCGACCTGGGTCGTGTCGCCCGTGACCACGGCCTTGGAGCCGAAGCCGATCCGGGTGAGGAACATCTTCATCTGCTCGGGCGTCGTGTTCTGCGCCTCGTCGAGGATGATGAACGCATGATTGAGCGTGCGCCCGCGCATATAGGCGAGCGGCGCGATCTCGATCATTTGACGCTCGAACATCTTGGCGGTTTTGTCGAAGCCGAGCAGATCGTACAGCGCGTCGTAGAGCGGGCGCAGGTATGGGTCGACCTTCTGCGCGAGATCGCCGGGCAGGAAGCCGAGCCGCTCGCCCGCTTCGACGGCCGGGCGCGTGAGCACGATCCGCTTGACCTGGTCGCGCTCGAGCGCGTCGACGGCGCAAGCGACGGCAAGGTACGTCTTGCCCGTACCCGCCGGGCCGACGCCGAAGGTCACGTCGTGCGACACGATCTGCTTGAGGTATTCGCGCTGCGCGGGCGTGCGACCGCGCAGATCGGCGCGGCGTGTGTAGAGTTTTGGACCGAGTTCTTCGACATTTTCATCGTCGAGGCCCGCCGGCTCGTCGAACGGATGATCGGGATCGTAGCGGCTCGGCGCGGCGTCGTCCGAGTTGGCGGCCGCACCGCGATTGCCAAGGTGACGCGCTTCGACGAGCGCGAGCTGGATGTCGTCGACCGACAACGGCTCGCGCGCGCGGTTGTAGAAGTTTTCGAGCGCGCCGAGCGCGACTTTCGCGCCGCGTCCGCGGATCGAAATGCGATGGCCGCGCCGTTGCAGCGTGACGTCGAGCGCCTGCTCGATTTGCCGCAGGTTCTCGTCGAGCGGCCCGCAGAGGTTGGCGAGGCGCGCATTGTCTTCGCGCGGTGCGGTGAATTCCAGGGACGGGGCGGTCTTCAAGGCGAAAGTGCGCTCCTTAAGCGATGGGCTGCGCGTCTTCGGCGAGCACGAGCTCGCCGCGCAGCGAGTGCGGATAGGCGCGCGTAATGCGCACGTCGATCATTTGGCCGATCAGTCGCGCGTGCGACGCCACCGGCGCCGGAAAATTAACGACGCGGTTGTTGGCCGTGCGGCCCGCGAGTTCGTTGGGGTCTTTTCGGGCGGGACGCTCGACGAGAATGCGCTCGACGTTGCCGACCATCGACTCGCTGATCCGCACGACGTTGGCGTCGATCGTCGCCTGCAGATGCTGCAGCCGCCCGAGCTTGACCTCGCGCGGCGTGTCGTCGTGCAAGTTCGCGGCCGGGGTGCCGGGGCGAGGGCTATAGATGAACGAGAAGCTCGTGTCGTAGCTCATCTCGTGCACGAGCGCCATCGTCTTGTCGAAGTCGTCCTGCGTCTCGCCCGGAAAGCCGACGATGATGTCCGTCGACAGCGACAGATCGGGGCGGATCGCGCGCAGGCGCCGGATCACCGATTTGTATTCGAGCACCGTATAGCCGCGCTTCATCGCCATCAAGATGCGATCCGAGCCGTGCTGCACGGGCAGGTGAAGGTGCGAAACGAGTTTGTCGACTTTCGCGTAGACGTCGATGAGGCGCTGCGTGAACTCCTTCGGGTGCGACGTGGTATAGCGGATACGCTCGATGCCCGGGATATCGGCGACGTATTCGATCAGCGTCGCGAAATCGGCGATGTCGGTCGAGCCGAGCGTGAGCGCGCCACGGTAGGCATTCACGTTCTGCCCGAGCAGCGTGACTTCGCGCACGCCTTGGTCGGCGAGGCCGGCAATTTCGGTGAGCACGTCGTCGAGCGGGCGCGAGACTTCGTCGCCGCGCGTATAGGGCACGACGCAGTAGCTGCAGTACTTGCTGCAGCCTTCCATGATCGAGACGAAGGCGCTCGGCCCCTCGACGCGCGCCGGCGGCAGATGGTCGAACTTTTCGATTTCGGGGAATGAGATATCGACCTGCGCGCGGCCGCTCTCGCGGCGCGCGTCGATCATCTGCGGCAGGCGGTGCAGGGTTTGCGGCCCGAACACGAGATCGACGTACGGCGCCCGCGCGACGATCGCCGCGCCTTCCTGGCTCGCGACGCAGCCGCCGACGCCGATCAGCAAACCGGGTTTCGCTTCCTTGAGCTCGCGCACGCGGCCCAGATCGGAGAAGACCTTTTCCTGCGCTTTTTCGCGCACGGAGCAGGTGTTGAAGAGGATGACGTCAGCGTCTTCGGGGGAATCCGTCTTGACGAGTCCTTCAGTGGCGCCAAGCACGTCGACCATTTTGTCGGAATCGTACTCGTTCATCTGGCAGCCAAAGGTTTTTACATAAACTTTCTTGGTCATGAAGCTCGCCGTTCGCAGTGGTTGACCTGGGGGCGTAGGTGGGTCGTGGAGGCCGGCACGCCCGCCTCGCGAAAAGGGGCGCATGACGGGGATATACCGGCCGCATAACGCGACATTATAGCGGGTTGGGCGCTGCGCCGACCGCGCCGCCGCCGGCAGGCAATGCCGTCGGAAAGCGCAGCGAGAACGCCGTTCCGACGCCGGGCTCGCTCTCGACGTGGCAGTCGCCGCCATGCTCGTGCATGATCGATTTCACGATCGCAAGCCCAAGGCCGGTGCCCAAGGCGGGATTGTGGCGTGCCGGGTCGACGCGGTAGAAGCGGTCGAAGATGCGAGTGAGGTGCTCGCGAGCGATACCGGGGCCACGGTCGACGACGCGGATGATCGCGGTATCGCGTTCCTGGCGGCATTCGAGCGTGACGGTCGAGGCGGCCGGCGCGTGGGCGCACGCATTCGACACCAAATTGCAGATGGCGCGCTCGACGAGCAGCGGTTCGCCGAAGAAGCTGCATCGGCCTTCCACGCGGATCTTAATATCGCGGTCTTCGCCGATCGACTCGTAATAGCGTGCGACCCGCAAGGCCTCCCGCTCGCCGGCAAGGCGCTGCAACCGCGCGTTGCGCTGGCCCGCATCGATGCGAGCGAGCAGCAGCATATCGTCGATCATGTGCGAAAGGCGCTGCAGTTCTTCCACGCTCGACTCGATGACCGCGCGATATGCCTCGTTCGAGCGCGGCTGCGCGAGTGCAACTTGCGCCTGTGCGAGCAGGTTCGTGAGCGGTGTGCGGATATCGTGGGCAAGATCCGACGAAAATTGCGTGAGCCGCGTGAACGATTCGTTCAGCCGCACAAGCATTCGATTGAACGCATGCGACAAGTCCAAGAGCTCGCCGGCCGCGAACCGATCGGGTAGCGGATGCGCGAGCCGGCTCGTCGAAATTTCATCGGCGCAGGCGGCGAGCTCGGCAAGCGGCTTGAGCGCGAACGCCGCGATCCGGTGCGCGACGACGGCCGCGACCAACGTACCGCCGAGCGTTGCGAGGGCGATACATGTCGCACACAGGCGCAGGAACGCGCGCGTGCTGCGATAGTCGCCTTGGATGACGATGTGGGCTTCGCTCGCGGCCTTGTCGCCCAGGCGCGCTGCGGCGGCGAGATATCGCAGCCCCCGGTCGGCGTCCTTTGTCGATGTCGATGCGCCGTCGGGGCGTATGAGGCGCTCTGCGCCTTCCCCGTTGAAGCCATCGCTTTTGACGATGACGTTATCGCTTCTATCGAGTATCGCGAAGTCGAGATGCTCGTGACCGTCAGGAACGGCATGCACGCCGATGCCGCCGGCCCTAAGCTCGTCCCAAGTCTTGGCCGCCGCCACATGGGCGACGGCGCTACGAAGGCTCGACTGCATCTCGCTCGTCAACGAGTGGGCGGTGGAGGTAACGAGCACCCGGTAAAGCAGCGTGCCGCTGACGGCGAGAATAATCGACGTCGACAGGGCGAACAGAACGGCGAGCCGCGCCCGCATCGTCTTGGGCAAGCCGCGCCTCATTGCATCAACGCCGGCTCGCGCGCTTCGAGGACGTAGCCCATGCCGCGTACGGTGTGGATCAGCTTCGATGCGAACGGATCGTCCACCTTCGCACGCACTCGCCGGATCGACGCGTCCACGACGTTCGTGTCGCTGCTGAAATTGATGTCCCATACCTGCGAGGCGATGAGCGAGCGCGAAAGAATCTCTCCTTTGCGTCGCATGAGCAGCCAAAGCAGCGAAAACTCCTTAGCCGTGAGCAGAATCGTGGCGCCTTGGCGCTTCGCTTTGCGGCGAACCAGGTCGAGCTCTAGATCGTCGACGCACAGCACCGATTCGTCGCGCCCGTGACCGCGGCGCAGCAGCGATCGTACGCGTGCGAGCAGCTCGACGAAATCGAACGGCTTGGCGAGGTAGTCGTCGCCGCCGACATCGAAGCCCTTGACCCGATCGTCGACATCATCGCGCGCCGACAGAAACAAAACCGGTGTGCGATGCGTCTTGCGCAGCTCTTCGACGATGCTCCAGCCGTCCCTGCCGGGCAACATGATGTCGAGGATGGCGAGGTCGTACTCCTCGGTTCTCAACTGATGCAGGCCCGTCACGCCATCTTCCACGCAATCGCAAACGAACCCGGCTTCGGTCAACCCTTGACCAAGATACGTTCGCGTCTTCACTTCGTCCTCAACTACCAGGATTTTCATTCCGCATTCCTCAATCCGTTCAATATCGCTATTGACGGACTTCAAGCCAACATCAAAGAAACTCAACCCTACAGACGCTGACGCATCTCGAAAGTTCCGCACGAACGGCGCTGCAGGAAGCGCGCAAATGGTTGCTGAATTTTGTCGCGCGACGCAATAGGAATTTTCAATTATTTGCGCGTGAGACCGTCGGCGGCACATCTATCGCGCTGAAAAGAATGAAATAAATATCATGCTAAAAACATCATCTCCTCGTCATGTTGGCGATGAGGCCGATTGCAACAATGGCTCCCGTTGACGTCGTCGTCTCGACGTCCTTGACGAGGAGTGGAAATGAAAGCGCGATTTCTCATGGCAGCGGTTGTTTTGGCGGGTATCGGCTTCGGCTCGACTGCGCACGCAGAGTCGATCGAGGGGAAGACTCGAGCACAGGTCTACGAGGAACTCGTCGAGGCCCAGCGCAACGGCCTGCGATACATCACGGACCTGTCGTATCCGGGCATCGCCCCCATGCATGCCCCGCGGGTCGCCAAGCAAAAGCAGCAGATGCAGAAGCAAACCGACGACCCGAAGGTCGCTAGCGCGAACGAGCCGCCGGCGAAACCGATATCGAGCGGAAGTGCTCGATCGTCGGGGGCGCTGCCCGATTGCCAAGGGCCGGTCAGTTTCTGCAATCCCTATTTCGGTTCGTAACTGTGCCGTCGGCGGGCGCGTGTCGCGCATGCCGGCGACATCTCATCGTGAACGTTTGCTTGATCGGTTAGGAGAAGTATGGACTTTGTGGAACGACTGCTTCATCGCAACACGACATGGGCGAGCGACGTGGCTCGCCGTGACCCCGGCGTGTTCGAGCGATTGCGGCGCGGGCAGCAGCCGGCGGCGCTTTGGATCGGCTGTGCGGACAGCCGCGTACCTGCCGAGGTTGTGACGGGCGCCGCGCCGGGCGAACTGTTCGTCCATCGCAACGTGGCCAACTTGTTTCTGCCCGACGACGATAACTCGATGAGCGCGCTCGAATACGCTGTGCGCGCGCTGAAGGTGGGTGACATCGTCGTGTGCGGGCACTATGGCTGCGGCGGCGTGCGAGCCGCGCTCGCGGGCGCCGGCGACGATATGCCGCACGTCGAGCGACGGATCGAAGCGCTGCGCGCGCTCGCTCGACGCGAGCACGCGGCGCTCGAAGCGATCCCGAATTTCGAGGACCGCGTGAACCGTCTGGCCGAACTCAACGCGCTCGAACAGGCGAGGACGATCGCGGCCCTCTCCGTCGTGCGCGATGCGACGCCGCGGCCGCGCGTGCATGCGTGGGTTTTCGATATCCGCAACGGGCTCATTCGCAGGCTTGCACGCTACGATGCGAGCCCGGTCGTGGGGCAGGGCGAGTCGACGTCGGCGCAGTTGCTTTGACGCTCCTACTTTCACGGATCAGGTGCACAGATGACGAACGCCAAATTGATGGCAACCTTGCCGCGCGATTGCTGCGCAGGCGTCGCGGTCTTTCTCGTTGCGTTGCCCCTTTGCTTGGGCATTGCGCAGGCATCGGGCGTGGACGCCGCTGCCGGTCTGCTGGCAGGCGCCATCGGCGGCGTCGTCGTGGCGCTGCTGAGCGGTTCCCGGCTCAGCGTGAGCGGGCCCGCTGCCGGACTCATCACGATCGTCGTGCAAGGCCTCGCCGATGTAGGCGGCTTTCCCGCGTTCCTAAGCGCTGTCTTCATGGCCGGCGCCGCGCAATTTTGTTTCGGCGCTTTCGGGTTTGGGCGATTTGCCGCTTATGTCCCTTCCGCGGTGATCAAGGGGATGCTCGCGGCCATCGGCCTGCTGCTGATCATCAAACAGGTTCCGGTGGCGATCGGTGCGAACGCTGCCGACGGCACGGCCTTGCGCTTCGAAACGGCGCTCGGCGCGATTTCGTACTCGATCGTCCCTTGCGTCATCGCGTTGCTCTCGTTCGCGATCCTTGGGGCATGGGATTCGACATGGGTGCGCGGCAAACCGCTGCTTCGCGCGATACCCGCGCCGCTCGTCGTCGTGTTGAGCGGTATTGCCGTCGCGACGGTGCTCGCGCTGCCCTCCGGTCAGCGTGTGACGCTCGCGCCGCTCGACTCATGGGCTGCGCTCGCATCCGTCGTGACGCTGCCCGATTTTTCGGCGCTAATGAAACTCGAAGTCTGGCGTCTCGTCGGCACGCTCGCGATCGTCGCGAGTTTGGAATCGCTACTGAGCCTCGAAGCCATCGAGCAGATGGACCCGAAGCGGCAGCGGGCATCGCAGGACCGCGAGCTAAAGGCGCAAGGCGTAGGCAACATGTTGGCGGGTATGCTCGGGGCGCTGCCGATCACGGCGGTCATCGTCCGCAGTGCCGCCAATCTGAATGCCGGCGCCGAAACGAGACTCTCGGCGTTCATTCACGGATTGCTGATTATCGTCAGCCTCGTCCTGTTGACTTCGGTGCTCAATCTGATCCCGCTCGCCTGTTTGGCCGCGATCTTGATCGCAACGGGCGCCAAACTCGCCAAGCCGTCGCTCTGGGTCGCCGCGGCCAAGAGCGGGGCGAGCCGATTCGTGCCGTTTCTCGCGACGATCGTTGGGGTGCTCGCCACCGATTTGCTGGTCGGTGTAGCGATCGGGTTAGCTTGCAGCGCCGTGCCGACGCTCCGTTCGGCGTTCAAGCAGACGTTCGTTGTCGAGCGGCATGCGGGTGAGTTCGTCTTGCGACTGCGCCGTCCGCGCTTTGCGGTGCTGGCGGGACAGCTGCCCGTCGAGTCTCGGTAGTTCCGGCAGCGGCGCTCGAGCGCTCGCCAATGCTGGCCCTACGACTGCAATTGTCCGAATTCGCCGCGCAATCCCGCGGCGATCAGCACCGGTAATTGTTCCATGTGCTCGACGATGCGCGTGACACCGAGATTGCGCAGCACCTGTGCATAGCCTTTCGGCACATGGCTCGCGCCGACGAACGCGATGGTCTTCATGCCGGCGGCGCGGGCCGCGGTGAGGCCCGTCACGCTGTCTTCCACGACCAGGCAGCGCTCGGGCGCGATCCCCAGTTCGCGCGCCGCGTGCAGATAGACGTCGGGGTGAGGCTTGGGCCGGCTCACTTGCTCCGCGCTGAACACGCGCGGCCCGAAGATATCGGTCAATCCCACGCGCGCAAGCGACGCGGCGACGCGCGTCAACCGGCTATTGGAGACGACGGCCGCGGGCAGCGGCACGCGCAGGAGCGCGTCGCGCACGCCCGCGATCGGCGCCAGCGAGCGCTTGAATTCGCTGTCGATCTGACGCTCGACGTCGGCTAGAAATCCATCGGGAATCTTGATCTGAAAGCGCGTTTCCAGATCGGCAAGAAACGTCGACGTGCGCTGGCCGAACGCCAGGGGGGCCACGGGGGCGAAGTCCAGGCTCGGGAACCGCGCCGACAATGCGGTGAGGAGCACGCGGTCGGCGATGACTTCACTGTCGACGAGCACGCCGTCGCAGTCGCAAATGAGATGGTCGAACATGAAGAAGGGACGCGCGCTCGTCGGCTGGCCTAAGCCTGTGACGCGCTTTGTTGTGTAATGAGACGCCAATGATACGGACATCGGCGTCATTGCGCTTCTTTTGGATGCGCCCCTTCGGCGCGGCTCAGTGCGCGTGCACGTACACCCACGATGCCATCGCGCCGCCCGCGAGCGGGCCGAAGACGGGCACCCAGGCATAGCGCCAGTCGCTGCCGCGTTTGCCCGGAATTGGCAGCAACGCATGCATGAGGCGCGGCGCGAGGTCGCGCGCTGGGCTCATCGCATAGCCGGTGGGACCGCCGAGCGAGATACCGATGCCGAGCACGAGCAGCCCCACGGGCAGCGCATCGAGCGCCCCGAGGCCTACTTGCGGCGAGGCGAGATAGAGCACGCCCAGGATCAGCACGAACGTGCAGATCATTTCGGTCAGCACGTTGTGCGGCACGCTGCGGATGGCGGGCGCCGTGCAGAAGCAGGCGAGTTTGATGTCGGCGTCTTCCGTCGTCGAAAAATGCTGGCGGTAGGCCAGCCAGACCAGGAACGCGCCGGCCATGCCGCCGAGCATCTGCGCCGTGACGTAGCCCGCCACCTTGCTCCAGGCGAACTTGCCGGCGAGTGCTAGGCTTACCGTGACCACGGGATTCAGATGCGCGCCGCTGAACGAGGCCGTCACGTAGACGGCGACGAACACGGCCATCGCCCAGCCCCAGACGATGACGATGAGATCGGCGCCCTTGCCCTTCGTGCGCGCGAGCAGCACGTTGGCGACGGCGCCGTTGCCGAGCAGCACGAGCAGTGCCGTGCCGAGGAATTCCGCGATTAAAGGCGACATGGTGATGTCTCCGGAGTGGCTATTGTTGGTGAATTGGTTGAACTGCTTTCTCTCAGGTCGCGTCGGCCCATGCCTTTGCCGCATTGATCGCACGCCGCCAGCCCGCGGTGCATGAATCGACGTCGGCGCGCTGCATCGACGGCGAAAAGCGGCGATCGAGTTGCCACTGGCTTTCGAGCTCGCCCACGTTGCTCCAGTAGCCCACGGCGAGCCCGGCAAGATACGCGGCGCCGAGCGCGGTCGTTTCGCTGATGCGCGGACGCACGGCTGCGACGCCGAGCAGATCCGACTGGAATTGCATGAGCAGATTGTTCGCGCAGGCGCCGCCGTCCACGCGCAGTTCGCCGATCTTGATGCCCGAATCGGCCTCCATCGCCTTGAGTACGTCGAGCGACTGGTAGGCGATCGAATCGAGCGCGGCGCGCGCGATGTGGGCGCTGGTCGTTCCTCGGGTGACGCCAAACAGCGTGCCGCGGGCGCGCGGATTCCAATGCGGCGCCCCGAGACCGGCGAACGCGGGCACGAGGTAGACGCCGTCGCAATGTTCCACGCTCGCCGCCAACGCTTCGATTTCCGATGCGCTCTTGATGATGCCGAGCCCGTCGCGCAGCCACTGCACGACCGCGCCCGCGATGAAAATGCTGCCTTCGAGCGCGTAGTTGACCTCGTCGCCGATCTTCCAAGCGATGGTCGTCACGAGGTTGTTCTTCGATTCGATCGGCTTCTCGCCGGTGTTCATCACAAGGAAGCAGCCCGTGCCGTACGTATTCTTGACCATGCCCGATTTCGTGCACATCTGGCCGAACAAGGCGGCGTGCTGATCGCCCGCGATGCCGCCGATCGGAATCTTCGAGGCGAAGACCGTCGTGACGGTATTGCCGTAGATTTCCGACGAGGCGCGCACTTCGGGCAGCATGCTGCGCGGAATGTCGAGCGCTTCGAGTAAATCGTTGTCCCACTGCATGGTGTGGATGTTGAACAGCATCGTGCGCGACGCGTTCGTCACGTCGGTGATGTGCAGCGCTTGCTTGGTGAAGTTCCACACGAGCCAGCTGTCGACGGTGCCGAAGGCGAGCTTGCCTTGCTTGGCCTTCTCGCGCGCGCCCTCGACGTTGTCGAGAATCCAGCGCACCTTCGTGGCCGAGAAATACGCGTCGATGGGCAGCCCCGTCTTGGCGCGCACTTTTTCTTCGAGGCCTTGCGCCTTGAGTTGATCGCACAGCCCGGCGGTGCGGCGGTCTTGCCAGACGATCGCGTTGTAGATCGGCTGGCCGGTGTCGCGATCCCAGACGATCGTCGTTTCGCGTTGATTCGTGATGCCGATCGCGGCGATCGACGTGCCGTTCACGCCCGCGCGCGTCACGGCCTCGGCTGCTACGCCGGCTTGCGTCGACCAGATTTCCTGCGGATCGTGTTCGACCCAGCCCGGCTGCGGATAGATCTGGCGGAATTCTTTTTGAGCCACCGAGACGATGTTGCCCTGGCGGTCGAACAGCATTGCCCGCGAACTCGTGGTGCCTTGGTCCAGCGCGAGGATGTATTGATCCTGCATTGTCTCTTCTCCATGTGTTGTCGTGAGGTGCCGCGCGCCCTCCGCGCGGGTGTCCGGGGTACTACGGGTCATGCGGATGCAGCGGCGTCGCTGCGTTTCGCTCGTTGCCGCCCCGTGCCCGCCGCGGCGGCGCGCCGCTGGGGGCGACGGACGAGGCGCTCGCCGTCGGCTAAGTCGCGACGGCGGATTGCGCGTGCGGTGCGTCCGGCATCGGAGCGCGGGCGAACCAATTGTCGATTTCGGCTGCGACTTGCTTCACGGCGCCCGGCGCCAGATGCAGACCGATCTTCGAGCGGCGCCACAACACGTCGTGCGCGCAGCGGGCCCACTCGACGTCGCGCAGATAGCGCAGTTCTTGTTCGAACAATCCGGGCGCGAACTCGCGACCGAGGTCGGGCAAGGTCTTGGCCGAGCCGACGAGCACGCGCGCGCGCGTGCCGTAGGCGCGCGCATATCGCCGGGCGACATCGGCGGGGAGCCACGGATGTTCGTTTGCGAACTTCGACGCGAAAGGCTCGAATTTCGCATGGGCGATATCGCCGCCGGGCAGCGGTGCGCGCGCCGTCCACGCGCCCTTGGCGATGGGCATGACGCTCGCCAAACGATCGACGGCTTCCTCGGCGAGCTTGCGAAACGTCGTGATCTTGCCGCCGAAGACCGACAGCAGCGGCGCCTCGCCCGCATTCGCATCGAGTTCGAGCCGGTAGTCGCGCGTCACGGCGGACGGGTCGTCGGCGCCTTCCTCTTCGAGCAGCGGCCGCACGCCGGAATACGTCCAGCAGACATCGGACGGCGTGATTTTGCGTTTGAAGTAGCGGTTGATCGATTCGCACAGATAGCGCGTCTCGTCCTCGGTAATGGCCACTTCCGACGGATCGCCGCGGTACTCGACGTCCGTCGTGCCGATCAGCGTGAATTCGCGCTCGTAGGGGATCGCGAAGATGATCCGTTTATCGGGATTCTGAAAAATATAGGCGTGGTCGTGATCGAACAGGCTGCGCGTCACGATGTGGCTGCCTTTGACGAGCCGCACGCTGTGGTGAGCGCCGCGTCCGAGGGCTTCGTGCAGCAACTGCCCGACCCACGGGCCCGCCGCGTTCGCCACGGCGCCGGCCCGCACATCGAGGTGCGAGCCGTCGGCGCGTTGCAGTTGCGCGTGCCACTCGCCGCCCGCGCGCACGGCGGTGACGAGCTTGGTCCGCGTAAGCACGGTCGCGCCGCGCTCGGACGCATCGAGCGCGTTGAGCACGACGAGGCGGGCGTCGTCCACCCAGCCGTCGGAGTAGACGAAGCCGCGGGAGATCGAATCGACGAGTGGCGCGCCGGCCGCGTGGCGTCGCATGTCGATGCCGCGCGAGCCCGGCAGCAGTTCGCGCCGCGCGAGATGGTCGTAAAGGAACAGCCCGGCGCGGATGAGCCAGGCCGGCCGCAGGTTCGGCATGTGCGGCATCACGAAGCGCAGCGGCCACATGATGTGCGGCGCCGCGCGCAGCAGCGTTTCGCGCTCCTGCAACGCCTTGCGCACGAGACCGAACTCCTTGTACTCCAGATAGCGCAACCCGCCATGAATGAGCTTCGTGCTCGACGAAGACGTGTGGGACGCCAAATCGTCCTGCTCCACGAGCAGCACGGACAGACCGCGGCCCGCGGCGTCGCGCGCGATCCCCGCGCCATTGATCCCGCCGCCCACGACGAGCAGATCGTACCGGCTGCCTTGCGTCACTTGCTCTGTCCCCTTTAATGCCTGCGACTATCGATGAAATAAAACGAACCTATCAATGTTCGTTTGCGAAATTTAATGAACAAATTCGAAAAAGTAAAGTGCGCGTTTGGGGTTCGGATTCGATCGAAGTATGGCCGCACGATGTAACAGCCGCGCGAAGCGGCTACCATCTGGAAAATCAAGGGCGAGGTGTGCGATGCGAGGATGGATGGTGGGAATGGCATGCATGGGGGCAATGCTGGTCGCCGCATGCGCGGGGTTGCCGGGGACGGCTGGCAGGTCGCGCTTCGAGGCGCTGCAAGCGTCATGCGGGCCGGCCACCGATTACGGCGCGGATGCGCAGTCGGTGTACGGCACGCTGTACGACGCCTACGTGGCCTACCGCCACGGGCGGCTGGCGCAGGCCGATTACTGCGCATTCGAAAACGACATTGCGCGGCACTACCGCGCGCGCAGCGGAGGCAGCCCCGATGCGAAGCGGGCGTGGGCGGAGTATTTCAATGCTCAGCGGGTGAGGGCGATCGATTGGCGCGCGGCGGTCGACCCGATGCTTCGCGGGGGCTGACGCCTCTGCGGTGAGCGAAACGCGACCGGGTTTGCTCGCGCTTAGGCGTGGAAACGCGAAGCAGGCCGATAGGCCCGAGGTTCGTCTTCGTCTTCGCCTTCGCGTCGGCAAGGCTCGACAACGCATCTCGCAGGGCTGCGCGATGCCGGCGCGGGCAGGCCCCCGCCGGGCGGAAACGAACGGGAAAACTAGGAAAAACGTTTGATGGCGCGGATGGCCGAATCGCCGGTCTCGGTCAGACGCCACTGCTGATGCCCGGAACCCAGACTTTCAAGCTGCACCAGTTGCTGTTCGAGCAGGGCGTCGAGTTCTTCGCGGTCCATATCGACTTGATTGGGCGCGTCCTTGACGAGTAGCAACGTGGCGAATTCATGCGGACTCAGCATTGTTCTCTCCATGGGGCAATCGGATTGCCTCGGCATGCGGTGATCGGCTGCCGTGCGCTCAACCTATCGGGAGTAGGAAAGCGATCGCCTCGGCGCGCGCGGCTTGCGCGCCTCGGGGAACTGGAGTGTAGTCAAGCGCCCGTTCATATCCAAATCGTCCCCTGAAAATTTTCCGTTTGACAGCGGGGCGATGAGCAAGCGGTTCGCCCACCGCGCCGATTTCGCGAAATTACTTGAACTTTCGCGTGCGGCGCAGCATGGAATAAGGGGCTCGCGGGACGACGGGCGGGCGAATCAGTCGGTGCCGGCGACGTACACTTGCGTGCCGGCGGCGGCGAGCGTCTCGGCCATGTCGGGCGGCGCGTTTTGGTCGGTAAACAGGGCGTGGATCTGGTTCAGGTGACCTTGGCGAACCAGCGCCGGCCGGCCGAACTTAGAATGATCGGCGGCTAGAAACACCGTGCGCGCATGCTCGATGATCGCTTCCGACACGCGCACTTCGCGGGTGTCGAAGTCGCGCAACGTGCCGTCGCTCTCGATGCTGGACGTGCCGATGATCGCGAAATCGACTTTGAACTGCCGGATGAATTCGATTGCGAGTTCGCCGACGATCCCTTTGTCCCAAGGCCGCACGATGCCGCCCGTGACCAGCACCTCGCATTCGGGATAGCCGCTCATCATGTTGGCGACGTTCAAGTTGTTCGTGATGACGCGCAGGCCGCGGTGGCGGTTGAGC
>DATJJH010000062.1:0-10589 GCA_035492395.1 Trinickia sp.
TGCACGTCGAGGTCGCTCGTGTAGTCCTTGGCGTGGGCGATCGACCGGCCGTCTTTCGGCGGATCCGCCATGTAGCGCAGCGCGCCGTCGTTTTTAACGATGTTCGCACCCACTAGGAAGTCCGCCTTTCCCTTCATGTAGAACTCGGCGGCTTCCCCCGCCATATCGGAGAACGCCTCGTTGATCCCGCCCGGCATCTCACTGTAGATTAGGCCGGCGTTCTGTTCGGTGAAGCCGTGGCTGATTTCGTGTCCCGACACGTCGAGAGAGACGAGCGGGAAAAAACGCGTGGCGCCGTCGCCGAAATACATCGCGGTGCCGTCCCAGAACGCGTTTTCGTAATCTGTGCCGTAGTGCACTTTCATGTACAGCGTTTGATTGATAGGGCGCACGTCGAGCCAGTCGTGATACATGTCGAATACCACGTGGCCGAAGTAGTGCGCATCGTTGAGTGGCGAATAGGCGCCGTTGATCTCGCGATAGGTATTGCGGGGGCAGGTGAAGTGGAAAGGCGTGTCGCCGCTCTCGCCGTTTTGAAGGTCGACGGTGATGACGTCCGGCGTCGCCATGTTGCATTTGTCGTCGACGATCAAAGGCCCGTAGTCGGCGCCGTACTCGTACTTGCCGGTCTTAGTGTTCCCGCCCGGCCCGGTCGCGTTCATATGCGCGATTCCCTCCCATTGTTTCAGCACGGCCCCGGTGTTCGCGTCGATCAGGTAGGACGGACGACTGGGCTGCGTCGCCCCTGTCTTGACGAACGAGACCAAGTAGACGAGTTGGGCGACTTCGCCTTGATCGACGCGCACGAACAGTTTCGCGAATTCGTTCGCGCTGAGCGTCGCATTCGCCAACGCTTTCGCTTGAACGAGCACGTTGGACGGCGAATAAACGGGGGTCACGCTCGGCAAATCGATATCGATATTGCGTACCAGCATCCCCGAAAAGCGCATCGTTTGATGCGCAGCGCTTTTCGTTTCGACGACCGCGGCATTCCATATCGGAACGCCACGAAAATATTGCTGAAAGCGGGTGACGACATCGCCGTTAGAATATTTTTGACTGCGCAGCGGTTTGAGGTCGCTGCTACTCAAGCCGAGCGCCGCCGGTGCGCTAAGCGTCCCATTTGCCGTGTCGTTGTTAGAGTCCGATTTTTCAAGTTCAACGCGCGTTGCTGCGTGTGCGTTGGGACTGACAGCTGCTGCAACAAATAGCGCTACGAGCGTTGCATTTACCAGGCGATGAAATGCTGGTTTCATAACATCTCCTATGGGAAGCCGAACCGTCGGGATGGCCGCCGGACCGGCGTGGGCCTCGGTTTGGGAGGTGGCGCTGCGGCTGCGTCAGATAGATTTTCGGTAAATGCCCTCCTTTCCGTGCATGCACCGACGTCGATATGCGTAAGTCATGAAAACCGCTTGTAAGAATATCGTTCGGCCGAGTATAGGTTGAATTTTAAACTTTTGAGAAGTCTAGATTGGTTTGCGTGCCGATTATTGTGTATGCAATTTGTATTTATTGGCGACTTTGGAGATATATTTAGATTTAAGCGCGATTTTGAATAAATGGGTGAAACCGATTCCCAATTCCCGCTATGCAGCGGATGACAGCGCGGTCAACTCGCCACGGGCGGCGTGTCGCGCAAGAAAAAACGTTGCCGCGGAAAAGACCGCGAGTCTCCGACCGTGCGGACATCGACGAGGACTGCGGACGATGACTGTATGGAACGCCTCCCGCAGCGCACCGTCGAGCCACGAGGCCGCGCACTTCGACTCAAAGCGTCCTGAACGGCGTCGAAAACGATCCAATAGGCATTGATAGAACGATAGAGCCGAATCAAACCAATACATCGATCGTCGAACAGTTTTGGGACGACCACGAAGCACAAGCCGGCTTGATTAACGCAGAACTCGTTGTTTTAAACAGGCCTTCGCCGCACCGCGCGAATGTGTTGGATGCGTTCGCTTTTAGCCGCACCACTTCGGATCCGACGCGCGTTCCCGCACCCGGTGGTCAATGATACGAAACACCTCATTCCACCGAACCATTCCTGTGCAGGAGGCGTAAAGCCATGAGCGATGTGCATGCCGTATCCAGCGAACCCAATTCCGATGTCGAAGAAGGGCATCATCAGCCGCCGCCGACGAATAACACGCCGGTCCCGACCTCTTCCCAGCGTCAAAATCTCGGCGCATTCGGCGCGCTAGGGTCGCGCAACGCGCCGCAGGTCGGCGAATCTTCCGGCGCCAATACGTCGAACATTCGAAGAAGCGGCCTTCCCGTACAAGTCGGCTCGTCCTCGCTTACGCGTCGTCATTCCGTGAGCGCCACGGATTTCGGCCGAATCAACGAAGAAATCCCGCCGGAAGCACGTCGAATGGCGGCCGAATTCACAGCCGCGCTCCAACTGCCTCCGATCGACCATTCGAGCCCCGAGAGCGCATTGCGCGGCCATCAAATGCAGTTGGCTGCGATGACGGAGGCCATTCATGGCGTTTTTGAAACCATTGCACAAGCCGAGGGATCGGGCGGCGGGGTGACGATTCAACCGATCGCGGACACGCCCGAGATTCGCGCCGCGCAGGCCGATCTGAATGCGAAGACGGAGCATGCCGAAACGCTCGAAAGCGATGCGCAAGCGAAGCGCGGCGCAGCGACCGAATTGAGGAGTGCGGCGGACGAAGCCTTGGAACAGGCCAAGACGGCGCATACGGCGCACGGCGAGGCGCAGCGTGTGGCGCAAGCCAAGAATGAGGCAGCGACGAAGGCCGAGGCCGCCGCGACCAAAGCCGTGGAGGCGGCGAAGGCCAAGGCGGGTGAGGCCGCCACCGCTCAGAAGACCGCCGACGCCGCACAAGCGCACGCCGACGCACTGGGTGGGAAAGCGAGCGAAGCTGAAACGGCGGCCGATAAGGCGCAGACCACGGCCGACAATAAAACGAACGAAGCGCGCGACGCCGAGAAAGCCGCGGACGGAGCGAATCAGGTCGCCCAGGATCAGTCCGACGCCGCAACCGGCGCACAGGAGCATGCGGACAACCTGCGCGCCAAGGCGGAGCAGCTTGCCGCGGCCGTAGAGACGACGCCGGAAAAGGACCGGCCCGCCGCGCAGGCCAAAGCGGTCGAAGCGGATAAAGAGGCGTCGCAGGCCGAGCGCGCCGCACAGGACGCAAAGACGGCTGCTGGCCAAGCGGCCGAACATGCAGCGCAATTGAAGTCGGAGGCGCTCACACAAAAAACGCAAGCCGGTGAACTTCAAGCGCAGGCCGCGAAGGCGAAGGCGACTGCGCAGGAAGCTCGCACCTCGGCCAGTGAGGCCAGCAAGGCGGCAGCGACGCACAGCCGCGAGGCGAACGCCATCGGGAAAGAGGCGCAGGCGCTCAAGGCGCGCGCTGAGGAGCTGACAGCCAAGGCTGGCCCGCTCAGAACCGAAGCCGACAAGGCGAGCGAGCAAGCCGACAAAGCGGGCGAAGTCGCACGCGAGACAAAGCGCCTCGCGCAGGAGGCCGATGCCAAAGCGGACGGAGCAGAAGAGGAAGCGGGCAAGGCCGAGGACGCCGCCCACACCGCGCGCGAAGACGCCGAAGCCGCCGGGCGCACGCTGCAAGAGGCCATCGAGAACGCGCCCGTCCAAACCGAAACGGGCGACGATGCGGCCGACGCGGCGTCGTCGAGCCACCGCGCGAGCACAGCGACGAACGATGCGGCGCATACGGGAGACGCGGCGACCCCCGCCGGCACAGACAATGCGGCGCGTACCGGCAACACGACTTGGGCGCAGATCGGGAAGAACTGGGCACTCAATTCGGTGAAGATCGTCGGCCAGCAAGCCGTTTCGGTTGGTGTCACGACGGCGCTGCGCGAAGCGGTCGGCGCGGGCGTCGAGGCGCTGTTGACGCACACGCATGCGAGCGACGAAGTCAAGGCGGGCATCGCAGGCGGCCTTTACGGCTCGGTCATCCTCGCGAACCTGATGGCGATGCTTTATCACGAGCGGCAGGGCATCGGCAATCCGACTACGCACGCCGGCAATATTGCCCAGATCGTCTCGCTGTCCGCGGCCGTGACCGCGGCTGCGACTACTGGCACGCTCAAGGATCTCGTGCCGAGCCTGATGAAGACGTTCCAGTACTCGGGCGGGCGCGATATCGGCAACCTCTACCTGCCGCTCGGCGACAACGTGCCGGAAGGAAAAGTGAGTCCCCTCACCGTGCAGGCGATCAACTTCTTTTTCTATTCGGCGAACCAAATGCTCGTCAACAGCGTTCAAAGCTTCCACGGTGTGTCGGGGCAGGGGTTGGTGGACGCCATGCAGCAGAACAAGACCGACCCGAACACCGGTGAAGCCGAGACGCTACGCAGCGGGTTTGCGTCCCTCGCCACCTACGTGGTCGCCAATCTTGCGGGCGAAGCCGCGGACCAGTTCACCGGACGCATGCTGAACAATGCCTTGAGCGGTGGCAAATTGGCCGATTTGCAGGTCAGTCTCACGGCGGACGGTTGGCCCGGCGCTGAGAAGGCTTTCGATACGTTTGCCGCCGACGGCGTGTCGCGCACGTCCATCTTCTATACCGTCTACGGCCTGTCCGCCGCGGCTAACCCACAGATTACGCCGCCGCATTTCGGCGAAAGGGGCGCCCCTTGGCTGCAGAACTTCGTCGGGGCGGCGTTCATCGCGCTGTTGTGCCTGCCGGCGGTGATGACGGCGATGAAGAACAAGCGCAATTCGGGAGGCACGACAGGCGGGCGCGCAATGGAAGAGGGCGATCCGCGCATCACTTCCGTCTCGACGCCGCCGGGTACGCCGCCGCGAAACGAGACGGACGAGATCACCCTGCGCGATCAGGGAGGCGGGACCAGCGGCAACCGTCGCGCGACGGGATCGGACACCCGCGTCTGATCGCTCGCGGCGCGTCGCCGGCGTCATCCGGCGACGCGCGATTTGCCGGCCGAACGGCCAACGCTCGGAAGATAGGCGTCGCGCGGGCGGGTGGGTTGGTAGAATTGCGCCCATCCGCCGCTTGCCGTTCCTACCGTACCCATGTCGCGTGCTCTTGCAATTCTCAATGAAATTTTCGGCTACCCCGTCTTCCGAGGGCAGCAGCGCGACATCGTCGAGCACGTCGCAGGCGGCGGCGATTGCCTCGTGCTGATGCCCACGGGCGGAGGCAAATCGCTTTGCTATCAAATCCCGTCGCTCGTGCGGCGTGAAGCGGGGCTGGGCGCGGGCATCGTCGTTTCGCCGTTGATCGCGCTCATGCAGGATCAAGTGGCCGCGCTCAAGGAGCTGGGCGTGCGCGCCGCGTATTTGAACTCGACGCTCACGGGCGCCGAAGCCGCAGCCACCGAGCGGGCGCTGCGCGAGGGCGAACTCGATCTTCTGTATGTCGCACCCGAGCGCCTGATGACCCCGCGTTTTCTCGAGCTCATCGAACGGGCGCGTATCGGATTGTTCGCCATCGACGAAGCGCATTGCGTCTCGCAATGGGGACATGATTTTCGTCCCGAGTATATGCAGCTGTCGGTGCTGCACGAGCGATTTCCATCGGTACCACGCATTGCGCTGACGGCCACGGCGGATGCGATCACGCGCGACGAAATCATCCATAGGCTCGCGCTCGACGAAGCGCGTGTGTTCGTCTCGAGCTTCGATCGGCCAAACATTCGCTATCGCATTGTCGAGAAGGACAATGCGCGTAATCAGCTGCTCGATTTCATCCGCGCCGAACACACGAACGATGACGGCACGACTGACGCCGGCGTCGTCTATTGCCTCTCGCGTCGCAAAGTCGAGGAAACGGCCGATTGGCTCAAGACGCACGGCGTGCGTGCGCTGCCTTATCACGCTGGCATGGATTTCGAAACGCGCCAGCGCCATCAGGAAATTTTCCAGCGCGAAGAGGGCGTCGTCATTTGCGCGACGATTGCGTTCGGCATGGGGATCGACAAACCCGACGTGCGTTTCGTCGCGCACCTCGATTTGCCCAAGAGCGTCGAGGGCTATTACCAGGAGACGGGGCGCGCGGGCCGCGATGGATTGCCCGCGAATGCATGGATGGCCTATGGCCTTGGCGATGTCGTCCAGCAGCGAAAGATGATCGACGAATCGGAGGCTGACGAAACGCACAAACGCGTGCAGACGAGCAAGCTCGATGCGCTGCTCGGCTTATGCGAGACGGCCGCGTGCCGACGGGTGCGGCTGCTCTCCTATTTCGGAGAAGGAAGCAAGCCTTGCGGAAACTGCGATACGTGTCTTGAGCCCCCCGTGACCTGGGACGCATCGCGCGAAGCGCAAATGGCGCTGTCATGCGTGTTTCGCGCGCGACGGGCCAGTGGGTTCCATTTTGGCGCGGGACATCTCATCGACATTCTGCGCGGCAATCTCACGGAAAAAGTACGCGAACGCGGCCACGATACACTGAGTACCTTCGGCATCGGCGCGAGCTTGTCGGAAGCCGAGTGGCGCGGCGTGTATCGCCAGCTCGTCGCCTACGGCTATCTCACGATCGACCACGACGGCTTCGGCGCCTTCATGTTGACCGAGGCCAGCAAACCCGTCCTCAAGGGGGAGCAGAGCGTCACATTGCGGCGCTATGTCAAACCGACCAGGACGCGCCAAGGCGCCTCGCGCACGCGGGAGCGCGCCGACCCCACGGCCGGGCTGGGGGCGCGCGAGCGTGCCCGCTGGGAGCGGCTGCGCACGTGGCGCACCGATACGGCCAAGCGCGACGGCGTGCCGGCCTATGTGATCTTTCATGACGCCACATTGGCCGAGATCGCCCGGTCGGCGCCCGATACGATCGACGATCTGCGGCATATCCCTGGTATCGGCGCGCGCAAGCTCGAACGCTTCGGCGACGAATTGCTGGAGGTCGTCGCGGCCGACTAGCCGGTGCGCCTCGGGAGCGAGGCGCGGCGGGCTTCGGGCCCTGAACGCCGCGCCCATGCCGCGTGCGTCGCACGCAACCTATTGACGCGCTTGACGTTTTTGAAATATCATGCCGGGTTCCTGTTCTTGGCTTCTGGGCCGAGGGTCCGCTCACGTGTGAGCGACCTCGCGTTTCGGGCCGAGCGGGAAAGTTTGACACGCATCGTGGGTCGCTTTGCCCGGCTGGCGGTGCGGTGTTTTTGATCAATTTCGGGAATACACAATGCCAACCATCAATCAACTGGTTCGCAAAGGCCGCGCGTCGGAAACGACGAAAAGCAAGAGTCCGGCCTTGCAGGACTGCCCTCAGCGTCGCGGCGTGTGCACGCGTGTGTACACGACGACGCCGAAAAAGCCTAACTCGGCGCTCCGTAAGGTCGCCAAGGTTCGTCTGACGAACGGCTTCGAAGTCATTTCGTACATCGGTGGCGAAGGCCACAACCTGCAGGAACACTCGGTCGTGCTGATTCGCGGCGGCCGTGTGAAGGACTTGCCGGGTGTGCGTTACCACATGGTCCGCGGCTCGCTCGATACACAGGGCGTGAAGGATCGTAAGCAAGCTCGTTCGAAGTACGGTGCGAAGCGCGCTAAGGCGGGCAAGTAATCTCGCCTGTCGGAGTAGTTTGGGCGGTGGTGCCGGAGTTGCCGGTGCTGTCGAGTAAGTGGTCACCCGGCCAAGCTGGTTAGTCGTAAAGATAGATCGGGTTTGTTGGTGACCGCGGGGTCCTGATTGGGCTCCAACTGAAAAGTCAAAGGAAGAAACATGCCGCGTCGTCGCGAAGTTCCCAAGCGGGAAGTGTTGCCGGATCCGAAGTTCGGTAACGTTGATGTAGCAAAGTTTATGAACGTGCTGATGCTCTCCGGCAAGAAGTCGGTTGCCGAGCGCATCGTGTACGGCGCTTTCGAGCAAATCCAGACCAAGGGTGGCAAGGACCCGCTGGAGGTGTTCACGGTGGCGCTCAACAACGTCAAGCCGGTGGTGGAAGTGAAAAGCCGCCGCGTTGGCGGGGCGAACTACCAGGTTCCGGTCGAAGTGCGTCCGTCGCGTCGTATGGCATTGGCGATGCGTTGGTTGCGCGAGGCCGCGAAAAAGCGCAGCGAGAAGTCGATGGCTCTGCGTCTGGCCGGTGAGTTGCAAGAAGCCGCGGAAGGCCGCGGCGGCGCGATGAAGAAGCGCGACGAAGTGCACCGGATGGCGGAAGCCAACAAGGCGTTCTCGCATTTCCGTTTCTAAGCCTTAGCTTAAGGCCATACGGAAAATTTCCGGGCGGGTGCGCTTATCAAGCGCCTCGCCCGTTTGTGTTAGGGCGTGAAGACAACTCAAAGCTCTTCGCGCTATCCCAATAGAGGATCAAAGTGGCTCGTAAGACACCTATCGAGCGCTACCGCAACATCGGTATTAGCGCTCACATCGACGCCGGCAAAACGACGACGACCGAGCGCATCCTGTTCTATACCGGCGTGAACCACAAGATCGGTGAAGTGCACGACGGCGCGGCGACGATGGACTGGATGGAGCAAGAGCAAGAGCGCGGCATCACCATCACGTCGGCTGCCACCACCGCCTTCTGGAAGGGCATGGGCGGCAACTATCCGGAACACCGCATCAACATCATCGACACCCCGGGGCACGTCGACTTCACGATCGAAGTGGAGCGCTCGATGCGAGTGCTCGACGGCGCGTGCATGGTTTACTGCGCCGTGGGCGGCGTGCAGCCGCAGTCGGAAACGGTGTGGCGCCAGGCGAACAAGTACAAGGTTCCGCGTCTCGCGTTCGTCAACAAGATGGACCGTACCGGTGCGAACTTCTTCAAGGTCTACGACCAGCTGAAGACGCGTCTGAAGGCGAACCCGGTGCCCGTCGTGGTGCCGATCGGCTCGGAAGAAAACTTCAAGGGCGTCGTCGACCTCCTGAAGATGCGCGCGATCATTTGGGACGAAGCGTCGCAAGGTACGAAATTCGACTACGTCGACATCCCCGCCGAACTCGTCGACACGTGCAACGAGTGGCGCGAGAAGATGATCGAATCGGCCGCCGAAGCCAGCGAAGAGCTGATGGAAAAGTACCTCGGCGGCGAAGAGCTGTCCGAAGCGGAAATCGTCAAGGCGCTGCGTGACCGTACGATCGCCTGCGAAATCCAGCCGATGCTGTGCGGCACCGCGTTCAAGAACAAGGGCGTGCAGCGCATGCTCGACGCCGTGATCGATTTCCTGCCGTCGCCGGTGGATATTCCCCCGGTCAAGGGCGAACTCGAAAACGGCGATTCAGCCGAGCGTAAGGCTGCCGACGACGAGAAGTTCTCGGCGCTCGCATTCAAGATCATGACCGACCCGTTCGTCGGCCAGCTGATCTTCTTCCGTGTGTATTCGGGTGTGGTCAACTCGGGCGACACGGTGCTGAACTCGACGAAGGACAAGAAGGAACGTCTGGGTCGGATTCTGCAGATGCACGCGAACCAGCGCGAGGAAATCAAGGAAGTGCGCGCCGGCGACATCGCCGCGGCGGTGGGCTTGAAGGAAGCGACGACGGGCGACACGCTCTGCGATCCGCAAAACCCGATCGTGCTCGAGCGCATGATTTTCCCCGAGCCCGTGATCTCGCAAGCCGTCGAACCGAAGACGAAGGCCGACCAGGAAAAGATGGGCCTCGCGCTCAATCGTCTGGCTCAGGAAGACCCGTCGTTCCGCGTCCAAACGGACGAGGAATCGGGCCAAACCATCATCTCGGGCATGGGCGAGCTGCACCTTGAAATTCTCGTCGACCGCATGAAGCGCGAATTCGGCGTGGAAGCGACGGTTGGCAAGCCGCAAGTGGCGTATCGCGAAACGATCCGCGCGACGGCGGCCGATGTCGACGGTAAGTTCGTCAAGCAGTCGGGCGGTCGCGGCCAGTACGGTCACGCGGTCATCACGCTCGAGCCGAACGAGCAAGGCAAGGGCTACGAGTTCCTCGACGAGATCAAGGGCGGCGTCATTCCTCGCGAGTACATCCCCGCGGTCGACAAGGGTATCCAAGACACGCTCAAGAGCGGCGTGCTGGCGGGCTTCCCGGTCGTCGACGTGAAGGTGCACTTGACGTTCGGTTCGTACCACGACGTCGACTCGAACGAAAACGCGTTCCGCATGGCCGGCTCGATGGCCTTCAAGGAAGCGATGCGCAAGGCAAGCCCTGTCATCCTCGAACCGATGATGGCGGTGGAAGTCGAAACGCCGGAAGACTACATGGGCAACGTGATGGGCGACCTGTCGGGCCGTCGCGGTATCGTCCAGGGCATGGAAGACATGGTCGGCGGCGGCAAGATCGTTCGCGCCGAAGTGCCGTTGTCGGAAATGTTCGGCTACTCGACGTCGCTGCGCTCGCTCACGCAAGGTCGTGCGACGTACACGATGGAGTTCAAGCATTACGCCGAAGCACCGCGCAATGTCGCCGAGGCGATCATCAGCGCGAAGGGCAAGTAAGCCACCCGGCTTTTTCATCGACTACTTTTGAAAGAAGAGAATCATGGCAAAAGGTAAATTCGAACGGACCAAGCCGCACGTGAACGTCGGCACGATCGGTCACGTGGATCATGGTAAGACGACGCTGACGGCAGCCATCACGACGGTGCTGACGGCGAAGTTCGGCGGCGAAGCGAAGGCGTACGACCAGATCGATGCGGCGCCG
>DATJJH010000063.1:0-4922 GCA_035492395.1 Trinickia sp.
AGCGAGTAGTTTTGCTCGAACGCGGCACGCGCTGTCGATTCCACGCCGATGTTGGTCGAGATACCGCCGAGCACGATCGTTTTGATGCCGCGCCGGCGCAGTTGCAAATCGAGTTCCGTGCCGTAAAAGGCGTTCCACTGCCGCTTCGTGATCAGGATGTCTCGCTCGCCTACGCCGAGTTCGGGCGGGAACGTCCACCAATTCTCGGGCAGGCCGCTCGCCGACATGGGCGTGGGCTGATCGACGCTTTGCTTTAAGGTGTCGCCGAAGTCAGGGCTCGGGCCGACGCGCACGAGGACCACCGGCGCGCCCGCTTCCCGAAAGCGCTTGACGAGCCGCGCACTCGCCTCGAGCACGGCATCGCCCGTGCGCGGGCCTTTGGCGTACGGCAGAATGCCCTGCTGCAAATCGATGAGGATGAGCGCCGTCGTACGGGGATCAAGGGTGTCCATGCTGAATGCCTCGGGTGCGGTGATGTCGATCGGGATCGACCGACGAAGGCAAAACGGGTTTAATTACGAGGTTACCCTCACAAATTAATTATATGAGGACATCCTCACAAAACGCAAGCGAGGCGAAGGACGACGCTCGGCCCGATGCAAAGGCGCCGCGGCGGGAGCGCGGCCGTGCACGCGTGGCCGCGCTGCTCGACGCCGCCGGGGTGGAATTTGCGGAAAAGGGCTTCGATGCGGCTACGATGACGGCGATCGCCGCGCGCGCGGGGGCGTCCATCGGCTCGCTCTACCAGTTCTTCCCGACGAAGGACGTGCTCGCCCATGCTTTGCTCGAAAGCTATGTGGAAGCATTGGTGAGCGACTTCCAGCAATTGCGCGAGGCCGCCCCTACGCTCGATTTGTCTGTGCTTGCGCACCGCCTCGCGCGGGCGCTCGTCGTCTTTCGCTCGGCTCGCCCGGCGTTCGCCCCGCTTGCCGAGGCGCATGGCGGCGCCCATCCGCTCGCGGCGGGTGTGCGCGAGCGTCTGCGCGGTGAAATCGCGGCGGTGCTGCGCGCGAAAGCTCCGCACATGAAACCGGCGCAAGCGCAGGTGCGCGCCGCTGTGGTTCAGCAATTGATGAAGGCGGCCGTGGCCGTGCACGGCGATTCGACGATGACGCACCGCGCCGCAGCCGTCGACGAGTTGGAGCGCGTCATGGGCCTGTACTTGCAGGATGCATTCGGCGATTCGGAGCAAGCGGCCGGCAACCCGCCGGCGGCGCAGCCGAAACGCCGCGCCAAACAGGCGGACGGAGCATGAGGAAGCGAGTCGCCAGCCGCCCTGGCGCCTGGTGCGCCGCCATTCGTCCGTCATCGGACAACCACACGGCTATAATGGGTACGATTTCGTACCGAGTCGTCTCGAAGAGGTAACCGATGTCCGCATCGCCCCTCGCCGCCCCGCCGCGGCGCGCCCGTAACCTGGCTGAGCTCGTCGTCGGTCGTCTGACGGAGCAGATTGAAACGAGCGTGTTGAAGCCCGGCGACAAGCTGCCGACTGAAACGCAGCTCATGGAGGCGATGAACGTCAGCCGCACCGTGATTCGCGAAGCGATCTCCCGCCTGCAGGCGGCCAAGATGATCGAGACGCGTCACGGCATCGGCAGTTTCGTGCTCGAATCGCGCGCGAAGCGGCTCGACATCGAGATGATCCCCGCCACGACGCTGCGCGACGTGCTCGCCATTCTGGAGTTGCGCATCAGCCTCGAAACCGAATGTGCCGGGCTGGCTGCCCAACGCGCGCAGCCGGACGACATTGCACGCATCCGGGCCGCGCTCGATGCCTTGAACGTGTCCCGCGATACCGGGCGGGCCAGCGTCGACTCCGATCTGAAGTTCCACATCGCCGTGGCTCGGGCCACGGGCAATCGGTATTTCGTGGATATCCTCACGCAGCTCGGCACCGCCCTGATTCCGCGCGAGCGCATCGATTCGGCCGGCATTGCGGATGAGGATCCCCAAGCCTATCTCTCGCACGTGAACCGCGAGCACGAGAGCATTCTCGATGCGATCGGCCGCCATGACGCCGAAAGCGCCCGCGCGGCCATGCGCATGCACCTGTCCAACAGCCGGGAACGCCTGCGCCGCGCCTACAAGCAGGCGCGCAGCAACGACTGATCGACCGAGAAGTCATCGTACATCCTCCGTATACGACGCGCCTCGGCGCGTCTTCCTAGTACTTTCCCCACTAAAAAATCGCTTCGTCCCTGACTCACAATGCGCTTTGTTACTAGTTGTACGATGACGTATGACATATCACTTGCCGGCACATGCACGGCGGAAGTTCTAGTCGAGCGGCAACCGGCCGGCGCGATGCAGGCATCAAACGGAGACTCAATGAACAAGCGCGTATGGAAACTGTCGGCTGCCGCTTTGGCCGCCGGCCTCGCAGCAGGTGCGGCGCAGGCCCAAACCAGCGTCACGCTGTATGGGGTGGTCGATACCGGGATTGGCTATCAGAGCAATACGGCGCCCTCGCTCGGCGCCACGTCGGGCGGGAAGGCCGCGACGAGAATGATCAACGGCATCTGGGCGGGCAGCCGGTTCGGTTTGAAGGGCAGTGAGGATCTAGGCGGCGGCACCAAGGCCATCTTCCAACTCGAGGAAGGCTTCAACAGCGCGAACGGCTCGATGAGCGTCTCGGGTCTCGCGTTCAATCGGCAAGCCTACGTAGGCCTGACAGACGCGCGCCTAGGCACGTTCACGGCAGGCCGGCAATACACGGCCTACTACACACTGCTGTCGCCGTGGAGCCCGACGACTTGGCTGACTGGCGCATTCGGGGCGCACCCGGGCGATATCGATTCGCTCGACACGAACTACCGCGCGAACAACTCCCTGGTGTACATGTCGCCGAACATCGGCGGCTTCACGCTGGGCGGTTCATACTCGGTCGGCGGGGAGCCCGGCAGCGTCAACGCAGGCTCGACGTGGAGCGCCGCGGCGCAGTACAAGAACGGGCCGCTCGGGATCGCGGCGGGTTTCCAGCGCGTGAACAACTCGGCCGAGGGCGGCGGCGCCTGGGGCTCGTTCTCCACGGTGAGCAACGCCGGCAGCCAGCCTGCGGTGTCGGCGCTGAACAACGGTTATCAGCTGGCGCAGGCGCAGCAGCGCATCGCCGTGACGGGCGGGTGGCAATTCACGCCGTCGTTCGATGTGTCGGTGTCGTATTCGAACGTACAGTACATTCCGGGCCCGAATTCGAAGTTCGCGAGCGAGGCGGTGTTCAATACGTACGGCGCCGTGCTGCATTGGAAGGCGACGCCTGCGTTGGATCTGGCCGGCGGCTATAGCTACACGAAGGCTTCGCAGGCCAACGGCGTGACCGACAGCGCGCAATATCATCAGTTCGTGCTGTCTCAGTACTACTCGCTCTCCAAGCGCACGGCGTTCTACATGCTCGAAGCGTACACGCACGCGAAAGGCCAGACGCTCAATGCGAACGGCGGCGTGATCAACGCGACGGCCACGATCGGCGACGGCTTCAACGGCACGCCGTCCGCGTCCAATGGTTTGTTCGCCGCAGGCGTGGGCATCATCCATCGGTTCTGATTTAGCAGCGGTCGTAGAAGCAAAAGCGGCGATCGGCCGGGCATGCCCCGGTCGGTCGTCGCTTTTCTATTTTGGGTTCTTAAACAACGTTCGGGCACGGAGATCGTACTCGCATCGTTTAGGCGTTTGTTCGTCTGATTTTCACAGTGAAAGCGCCCCGCCGCGGGGTATTTCGTCCATAGTGCGCCCGCTGTTGGCGGCCATGCGCACCGCCGATCGCCCGTCGGCCGATATTCGAGCATGGCACTGCTCGACCAAGGTGGCGGCATCTTAGATTGCGTCAACATAGCAAATTTGCTAACATGCCGCACAATTGGACCATCACCTATTACAGCGATCGAGTCAGGCGGGAAGTCTTCGCCCTACCAGCCGGAATACTGGCTGACTACCTGAGGCTGCTCGGAATCATGCAAGAATTCGGCGCTGATTTGCGCATGCCTCATTCACGCGCCATGGGTGACGGACTATTCGAACTGCGAGCCAAAGGCCGGGAAGGCATCGGTCGCGTTTTTTACTGCACGCATGTTGGCCGAGAGGTCGTCATCTTGCATTCCTTTGTCAAAAAGACGCCGGAAACGCCCATGAACGAGCTACGCAGTGCACGCTCTCGCCTCAAGGAGGTTCGCGATGTCTAAAAATCCGCTAAACCGCCGGCAGTCCGAGGAATTCCGCCCCGTACGGCATACCGACGAAGATACCAATCGATTGCTCACCGATCCCGCCGTCGCGGCGGCGTATGCAGCGCTCGAAGACGACTATGCCGCACTTCGCGCACTGCTGGCCGCCCGCCGTGATGCCGGACTGACGCAAGCGCAAGTTGCCGAGCGAATGGGTACGACGGCCTCGGCGGTATCGCGGCTCGAAAGCTCGCTATCGAGTGAGAAGCACTCGCCGTCATTCGCGACGCTGCGCAAATACGCGACTGCGTGCGGCAAACGACTTGTCATCTCCTTTGCGTGACTAGCGTACGGCCAACGCCAGCAGTCGCGACTTCAGAACCTGAGCCGAAGGGCAACTAAACCGGCGCGCTCCCAGTGCGGCATGCATAGCCCCACTAGCCGAACGTGTCGATCCCCCTAACGATCCGCGCCGCGAGACCTTTATCGATCCTGCGGTTGCCGAACGCCGCCCCCGCGCTCCACGATCTCCCGCACGAGCGTTGGCGACACATAGTGCGGCCCATCGAAGAGGTAGACGCGGTAGCCGCGGTACGCTTCCAGCTGTGGCGCCAGTTCAGCCGCCTTGGCCGCGCGAAAACCGCCCTTGGGCATGCCGCGGAACGCTTCGGCGATGATGCGCACGCGCGACGCACCCAGGCGCGCGGCGAGCGCATCGGCATAAGCGCGCGCCACGCGCGGGTCGCGTACGTAGTCGCC
>DATJJH010000064.1:0-7522 GCA_035492395.1 Trinickia sp.
ACACGCCCCGCTCGCCGCCCGACGTGCGCGCCGCCAGCGAACGTGACCTCTCCATTGACGATAACGGCCTCGATACCCGCCGACGGCTGCGCGGGATCTTCATAGGTGGCGCGATCTCCCACGGTGGCTGCATCGAACACCACGATGTCGGCGTATTGGCCGATTTCGATCGTGCCGCGCCGCTCGACCCCGAAGGTTCGAGCCGTGAGCCCGGTCATTTTCCATATCGCCGTCTCCAGCGGAAAGAGGCTCAACTCGCGGCAATAGCGGCCGAGCACGCGCGAGAAGGTGCCCCATAGCCGCGGATGCGGCTTTTCCCTGCTTGGCAGGCCATCCGAGCCGATCATCGTGTGCTCGAACGACAAGATGCGCTGGACGTCCGCTTCGTCCATGCTGAAATAGATCGCACTCGCAGGCTGCAAGCGTTTCGACGCCTCCACGAGAGAAACGCCCCACGATGCCGCGATATCGGCAAGGTCGCGGCCCACCAACTCGGGATGCGACCCGCTCGATGCGATTTGCACGCGGCCTTGCAGACGCTTTTCGTCCTGGTGCAGCATCGTCGAACTCGCGTCGTACGGGTAGCAATCGAGGCCGACGCATTGGCACTTCATCGCGGCTTCGATCAGCGGCAACGTCACGCGCGATTTTCCAAAGTTTTGTTCGCGCGCCAGCTTGTGATGCGATATGACCACGGGAACGCCGAGCGCCCGCCCGATTTCGAGCGTCTCCTCGATCGACTCGACACATCGATCGGCTTCGTCCCGCATATGCGTCACATAGATTCCGCCTTTTTTGGCGAGAGGCCTGCACACCTCCACGATCTCCCGGGTCGTGGCCGCGGCGGCGGGGGGATAGTAGGTGCCCGTGGAAAGCCCGACCGCGCCTGCATCCATCGCTTCCGACAACAGCGCCTGCATGGTCTGGATTTCATCGGGCCGCGCCTCGCGATCGAGAGCCTCCATTGCCGAGACGCGCAACGTGGTGTGCCCCACCATTGGGATGACGTTGACCGACGCAGGCGACCGATCGAGCGCAGCTAGATAACCCGCGAAGGTGGGAAACGAAGCGCCCTCATGCGATTCTCGGCTGGCAATCAAACTCAGCGGCATGGGGCGCGGCACATGATCGGCCAATGGTGCGGTGCTGACGCCGCAGTTGCCGGTTACGACGCTCGTCACCCCTTGCGAGATCTTCGCCAGCATCTGCGGATCGAGCAGCAGCGCAGCGTCGTCGTGGGTATGCGAATCGATGAAGCCCGGAGCGACGATCCTCCCCGAAGCGTCGATGATGCGATCGGCGTGCAAGTTCGATGCGTCTCCGATGAAGACCACTTGATCGTCGACGATACCGATATCCGCATCGAACCTAGGCCGCTTCGTGCCGTCGATCAACGTGCCACCGCGGATTAGAAGGGAAAGTTGGGTATCTGCTTGCGCCGTCATGCGGTTCGTATCCTTGTCGGGGGAAGGTCCTTGCCTTCGACAATGTCGAATATTGCGCTGTATGTCGCTTGCGTCTAGTGATTTTCAGTACACCGCCGATAACCGCCGGTTATGAGCAGCGCCATTTTTCCGCTTCTCGTTTTTGGGTAGCGTAAAGTTGACGCCGAAGGCAAATCCCATGGACAAAGGAAGCGACGTGCGGCTACGACATATCGAAGTGTTCAGCGCCATCATTTCGACCGGCTCGGCTGCCGGCGCAGCCAAGTTGCTCCATATATCGCAGCCCGCGATCAGCAAGATCCTCAAGCACGCCGAGCAATCGCTGGGCTTTGCCTTGTTCATACGCGACAAAGGAAAGCTCGTGCCCACGCCGGAAGCGATCAGGCTTCGCCAGGAGCTTGTGCCGCTGGAGGATCAGTTGCGGCGCATTCGTCGCTTGTCGACAACGCTGGCCCAAGGCGCCGTGCGCCCGTTGGCTATTGCGGTCACGCCGGCGATCGCCTACAGCGTGTTGCCGAGGGCGATCGCCGCGTGGTCCAAAGCCTTTCCCGATGCGCAATGCGAACTCGAGGTGGCCCACACGCGCGAGATCGAACATGCGCTGCTGCTCGGCGAGGCCGAATTGGGCCTGACGATGCGCCCCATTTCACACCCCAGCCTGGTCGCCACGCCGATTCTCGATTGCGCACTGTGCGCCATCGCGCCGCTGGGCTGGTGGCCCGATGAGAGGCTGAGCCAGCCGCTGCAGCCCGATGAACTCGCCGATACCCCGTTCATCGCCATCGACGCGGACGACTATCTGGGCGCGCTGCTTGCAAGCTGGCTGGCCGACACACCCGGCGTCGTGTCGCACATCTCGGTGCAAACGTATCCGCTCGCGCGCGCACTGGTCGAAAACCGCGTCGGCGTCGCGCTCGTCGATTCGCTCACCGCCGAATCGACCGGCGATCGGCGAACCGTTCAGACTAGGCCGGTGGCGTCGGATCAGCCGTTGCACGTCTACGCCGTCACGGAGCGATCGCGGCCGCCATTGAAGCCCGGCGAGCGTCTTTTACAGGCGTTGCGCGAAGCCGGCCGCTGACGCGCTAGCGCTCATGCGCTCAATCGAGGGATAAAGCGCCTATAACCCGCGTCTATCGCGTCGATCTCTTTTGGCATTGGACGACTCTACCGGAAGCGCCCAACAATGCCGGAATGTACTTTCGACGGATGCGCGATATGCACGTATTGGTGTTGGGTGGCGGCGTGACCGGGCTTGCAACGGCCTGGTACCTTGCTCGCGATGGCCACAAAGTGACGATCGTGGAACGCAACGCCGACGTCGCGCTGGAGAGCAGCTACGCAAATGGCGGACAACTTTCGTACAGCTACGTGGCGCCGCTGGCCGGCCCAGGCGTCCTGTCCAAGTTGCCCTGGTGGCTGATGCAACGGCATTCGCCGGTGCGCTTCCGTCCGCGCGCCGACATCGACCAATGGCGATGGCTGCTGAAGTTCGTCCTGGCGTGCACGCATGCACAAAGCGAACTCGCCACGCGCCGCCTGCTGACGCTGTCGTTCCTGAGCCGCGAACTCATGCAGGATTTGGTCGCCCATGAGTCCGCGCTGTCGTTCGATCACACGAATACGGGAAAACTCGTGGTGTACCGCAACGCCGAAACCTTCGAATCGGCTCGGAACCTCGTGCACTTTCAGCGCGCGCTCGGATGCGAGCAACAGGTATTCACGGCGAACGAATGCGCGCAGACGGAGCCCTCCCTGAGCGGGCTAGCGCCGAAATTGGCGGGCGGCATCTTCACGCCGAGCGAAGAGACGGCCGACTGCTATAAGTTTTGTGTTGCGCTGGCGGGCTTACTCAGGTCGAGAAACGTGCAATTCATGCTTGGGACGCAGGTCACCGCATTGCGTGCGGACGCAGCGGGACACCCGGCGCGTATTTCCGTTCAAGCGAACGGGCAAGCGATAGAGGCCGACCACGTCGTCTTGTGCGCGGGGACGGCCAGCGCCGACTTGCTGGGCCCGCTGGGCATCAGAATCCCGCTCTATCCGCTCAAGGGCTACAGCCTCACCGGCCGCATTCGCGGACGCGACACCGCCCCGCGCGTGAGCGTCACCGATTTCGATCGTAAGGTCGTCTATGCGCGCCTGGGCGATCGGCTTCGCATCGCCGGCATGGCCGATATCACCGGCCGCGACGCCCGTCCGGATCCCGCGAGAATCGAATCGCTGCGGGCGGAAGCCGCGCAAGCGTTCCCCGACGCCGTCGACTACGATCGCGCGGATGCATGGTGCGGTCTGCGGCCGGCAACGCCCACCAGCACGCCGATCATCGGCACGGCCGGCTTCGCCAATCTCTGGTTGAATCTCGGTCAAGGGGCGCTGGGTTTTACACTGGCCTTGGCAAGCGGCTTACTCGTCAGCGAACTCGTCGGAGGGCGCAAGCCTTCCGTGCCGCTCGATGGTTTTCAGTTGCCTACTTAGGGCGCCGCGGCCCCGCCATCCCGATCAGAGGAACCGATGTCAATGTCGCACGATCGCTCCGCGCACCAAGCCCCGAATCATAATGTCCCCTACGACGTCACCGAAAAATCGGTGCAGCAGCTCCATGCCGCGCTTGCCTCTGGGCAAGTGACGGCTCGACAACTCGTGCAGGGCTACATCGACAGAATTCGCGCGTTCGATCAAGACGGGCCCAAGCTCAACGCCGTCGTCGTTCTGAACCCGTCCGCCTTGGATGAAGCGGAGACACTCGACGCCGAGCGCCGCGCGAAAGGCATGCGCGGGCCGCTTCACGGCATTCCCATTCTCGTCAAAGACAATATCGACGTGGCGGCCCTGCCGACTTCCGGCGGCGCTCTGGCGTTCGCGAACCTCTACCCCGAGACAGACGCCTTTCTCGTGCAAAGGCTACGGGCCGCCGGTGCGATTGTATTGGGCAAGACGACGATGCACGAATTGGCCGCGGGTGTCACCAACGTCTCCTCGTTGACCGGCTCTACGCGCAACCCCTACGACCCGCGCCGCGTGCCGGGCGGATCGAGCGGCGGCACGGCGGTAGCCGTCGCGGCCAGCTTTGCCGCTATCGGTATCGGCAGCGATACGTGCGGGTCGCTGCGCCTTCCTGCATCGTGTCAGTCGCTTTACACGATACGGTTGTCGCGTGGTTTGGCCAGCCGTTCGGGGATGATGCCGCTTTCGACGACACAGGACATACCCGGACCGCTCGCGCGAACGGTCGCCGATCTGGCCATCGCCCTCGACGCCATGGTGGGCAGCGATCCCGCCGACGCAGCGACGGCCAACGCCCAGAATCATATTCCTCGCTCGTACTTGACCGGCATTCGCGCCAACGCATTGGCGGGACTCAAGATCGGTGTTCTGCCGAAACTGTTCGGACGCGCGGCGGACGAAGAGGAGGTGTCGGAGCTGACCCGCCAAGCCTTGGGTCAGATGCAGGCGCTTGGCGCGCAATTGATCGACGTCGACATCCCCGACCTCGAGCCACTTATGCGCGCGAGCAACGTCATCGCCCACGAATTCCGCTTTGCCTTGGCCGGCTATTTGCGTCGTTACCCCGCTTCGACGATACGCTCGCTAGGCGACGTTATCGCCGCCGGCTTACATCACGAGCAACTCGATGCTGTGCTGAAAGCCAGAAATGCAACGCAAGCCCCCGACAGCGAGGCGTATCGGCAGGCCATGGCGCAGCAAGCGAAGCTGCGCGAGATCGTTGAAACGTGCATGGCGCAGCATGGTGTGGGCGTTCTGGCCTACCCGGCAATGCGACGCAAACCGACGCTGCTCGGGGAGATACTACCGGCGGAGAATAGCCAACTCGGGCCGGGCACGGGACTGCCTTCCATCGTGATGCCCGCCGGTTGGACGCGTGACGCGCTGCCGGTCGGCATTGAACTCATGGGCCCGCTCTACGCCGAGCAAGCGTTGCTCAGCTACGCAAGCCAGTGGGAATCGCAGGTATGGACGCGGTCGCCGCCTTATAGCACGCCGTCTTTTCTCGCATATTCGTCATCGAACCGAACAATCCGCGGATGCGTACGACTACGCGAACGAAACGCCGATGAAGCGGCCGTATGCATCGACTACACGCTGGACACGCTCACGGCCGAACTACGTTACGAGGTCTCGGCGAATGAGATCCTCGCCGATCGCCTTATCGCCGTCACCGTCCATGCCGCGCAGGATCACTCGATCGGCCCGGTGTTCGCGAACCTGTGCATGCGAGGCGAGCGGCACAGAGTCGACACGCTTATGCTCGCGCCGCATCAACTCGCGCGTTGGGTGCGGGGCGATGTCGCCTTGCGGCTGACTACGGCCAGCGGAACACACGAGGCTGTGAGCGTGCGGTCCGGCATGGCCGAGCAAGCGCAGGTTGGGAAGCCGAATTCAAGTTTGCCGAACCCATAACACACGTTTATAGGCAACCGCCATATCGTCAATTGCTCGGTCATATTGGCGCGCGCACATTGAAAGCTTGGCGCCGGTCGAAATCGATTCGATCGGTCCGGAGAACCAAGCCATTAGGAGTCGACATGGAGACATCAACGTTGAGTACACAACACTGGCGCAAATTCGCGCTGATCGCCGTCATATTCGTGGCTTGGGTAGTCGCGTACGCCGACCGCATCGTCATCAGCACGGCGGTCATCCCCATTGCACATGACTTCGGACTGAACGACCAGGAGCGCGGCTATGTTCTGGGCGCGTTCTACTTCACCTACGCGTTCATGCAGCTCGGCGGAGGTTGGCTGGCCGACCGGTACGGCGCAAAGCGTGTGCTGACCGCCTGCATCGTGATGTGGTCGATCTTCACGGCGCTGACCGGCATGTCCTGGTCGTTCGCGTCGCTTGTGATCATTCGATTGCTGTTCGGGATCGGCGAAGGCGGCTTCGCGCCGGCCAATGCGGTCGCCATCGCGGAGAATTTTCAGAAGCAGGAGCGCGGCCGCGTGCAATCGTTGATGTCCAGCACCGTCTTCCTCGGCAATGCCGCGGGATCCATCTTCGTCGCCGCCGTCATTGCCGCGTATGGCTGGCGTTGGACGTTTCCGGCACTGGGGGTATGCGGCGTAGTCGTTGCCGTGGCATTCGTCTTCATGCTGAAACCCCGCGCGCACGTTCGCAGTACGCGCGCGACCGCCCAAAGCCGTTCCCACTACCTGGAACTACTGCGCAATCCCATGACGTGGCGCGTGGGCCTGATATGGTTCTGCAGCAGCACGCTCTTCCTCGGCCTTCAATCGTGGATGCCGTCGTATTTGCTAAAGGTCAGAGGCATCGACATTCAACACATCGGCATTGCTTCGATGATCCCGTATATCGCGGCGTTCTTCGCCACCAATACCGTCGGCCATGTCATCGACAAGGCGGGCGCGCACCGCTCGAAGCCGCTGATGGCGTGTGGCGCGCTGCTGTGCGCCCTGTTCCTCGTCCTGATGATGACGACGTCCTCGCTGCCGCTGCTCGTGCTTTACTGGACGCTGTGCATTTGCGCCTTCACCATGGTCTATGCCACCGTTTTCACCGTTCCGCTCAAGTATTTTCCGAATGACAAGGTGGGCAGTGCGACTGGGCTCATCAACTTCGGCGGTCAAATGGCGGGGTTTATCGCGCCGGTGATCATGGGACATCTGATCGGAGCCTTCAACGGCTCGTACGTGGGGGCCTTCTCGTACCTCGTGCTGTCCGCTGCCATCGCGTGCGTGATCGCTTGCACGTTGAAGACGCCGAATACGAATCAAGATCCGGCGCACGTAGCATTGGCGAATTCGTGATTCGTTGCAAGTCACCTAGCCGGGACCAATCCGTACTTTGACATCACCGCCATGAGCTTGGCGCGGTCCGGAGGCTCACCCGTATTGACGATCGCCCCGACATCGCGGAAATACTGGGCCCCAATGTCGGGCGTCAAAACGATCAACGCACGAGCCGTATCGCCGTGCGGATTGCTGAATTGATGCACCGACCCGCGCGGGGAGTGCATCCACTGCCCTCGGGTCAGGTCTCGGGCTACCCCGTCGACGGCATACCGAAGCGTGCCCTCCAGCACATACACGCACTCC
>DATJJH010000065.1:0-13406 GCA_035492395.1 Trinickia sp.
AGCAGTTTTTGCTGCTTCTCGATATCGCCGATCTCGGCCCACATTTCGCGCTGTCGAATCTCGCTGTCCTGCAGATAGTTCATCACGCCAAGCGCCGAGGCCGGGTCGACGCCCTGCGTCCTCATACGCTGCTCGACTTCCTGCTCTTTGGCGAGCGACGCCTGCAGCGATGCCTTATGCGCAGCCAACTGATCGTGAGTCTCATCGTATTTCACAGCGGGCATGCGGTCGCCGTAGCCGAGCGACTCGAGCATCTCATACGTGGTCACCGTGCCATTGCCTACGGCCGCATCGCTCGCATTGGTGATCACGAACAGGTAGATCGACCCATCCTTACCCGGGTCGCGCCCTGCCTTCTGATGTTTGATCGCCGTCTGCTTGATGGTGTCGGCGAATTCGTTCCAACGGAAATACTGATTCTGGACGAACACATACTGCGTCGCGTTGTTGAGCGCCTGCAAGTACAGCTTCCCGATATCGGTCTTTCCATGCTGCGACTGCGTGCGCAGCACCTGCGCCATCATCCCCTTCCCGCTGAGAGAGCCGCCTAGACACAGTTCATGCTTGCCCTCGACGCCAAGCTTCTTACGCGCCGCAGTCAGTTGTTGCCCCGTCGCCTCGTCCCACGCCTGACAAAAATTCGCGTTGATGTCCTGCAGCACCGGCCCGGTCACGCGGCTCGAAATGTCTTGCCAGGGCGACGGCCCGCTTCGGCCCGTCTTCGGCGTCGCGGGCAATGCCTTGTGCTCATCGGTATCCCAGTACTGATCGAGCATGTTGTGCCCCATGACGTAACCCACCGCCAGATCCGGATGCTCGTAGTCGATGAGCACCGTCTTTTGGTGGTGAGTGGGCTCGGCGCCCATGCCTAAAGACATCCCATTGATCAGGCTGTCGCTCCAGCCCGCCTGTTTGCCATGGTCGCGCAATCGGTTGACGACCGCCTGACGCTCCGACGCATCGAACGTTCGCGTGGCGAGCTCGAAATTCTTGAACCCCGTCACATCGTGCAAGGCCTTGTTGACCAGCACGTCACGAAGATGATACGGACCGTCGGAAAGCTCGTCGAGCAACTGGTCGCGCGTTTTCTTGTGGATCGTGTTCGTCACATTGTTGAAGCTTGCGCGCCAATACCAGTAGATATCGAACTCTGCCTCTTCCATCGTTTGGTAGTCCGGACTCGAGATCGAAACCTTCCGATACAGCCAATCAGGAAGCATATGTTTTGTGGCCGTGAGCTTGCCGTCGAAGCCGGGCATGTTGTTCTCGCTGAGTTCCGACATGCGGGACGGATCATGCCAACACAACAACCGCACCTTCACCCCGTCCTTCTCCGCCTTCTGCGCCAGCAATTCCCCGATCCGCAGCGACTGCCCCTTGCGCACGAAATACATCGACGGCTGAAAACCCCAGCAAATGATGTCGATGGAGTGCTTCGCGTTGAGCAAGTCCTGGTACAGCGTTCCGAACGCCCGCTCCCCGTTCACCAAATACCGAAACTCGCACCAGCGCGGATCGTATTCGGTCTTCTGCAAGAACCACCGCATCGTGCTCTTCGCGGAATTCGTCTCGTTGAGCGCCATCGGCGTCGTGATTTTGCATTCGAATGTAGGCGTAGCCATGGCTTATACGTCCGACGGGGGATTCAAGAGGTCGTTGTAGCTGGCGCGATGCTGCGCGCGGTCGGCCGGCGGCGCGTCGCCTCCGCCCAACCCCTCGTGGAACTGAAAGCCCTGATTTGCGAGCCGGCCGTTGATCGCATCGCCGCGATACTCGCCCGGCACGGGAATTTCGTGCGTCGTGCCGTTCGCCATTTCGAGGCGGTACTGCTGCGTCGTCACGTGATGATCGACCGGCAGATAGCCCGTGCGGTCGATTACGCCCTGCTTCACAAGCGCGCCATCGGCGAACAGTTTGTACGGCATGCCGGCGGGGACGCTATTCGGCGCATCGGGCGAGGCATGCAACTTCAACGTCAGCCGCTTGGTCGGCATGTCCTTGAAGTCGGGATGATTGACGTCCATGCGCGTCGGCCCGTTGAACACGCGCTGCGCCGCCTTTACATCCACCGTACCGGGCGCATGAATTTCGATGTTGCCGCCTTGAATGCGAATGTAGGCCCCACCCGAAGTCAGAAACACGGCTTGTTGCGCCGCTACCTTCACCGTGTCAGTTGTCGCGAGCAGCCGAACCCGCTTCTGAGCGGTCAGCTCGACGTTGTCGCCCTGCGCCTGAATTTCCACCTTGCCCTTGCCCGCGAACAGCTTCACGCCCGCGTTTTGCGCGAAGAGACTAATCTTCTCCGACACGCTCGCGATAAGCGACTTCCCCGCGACGAGATGCGTACTCTGCCCGCTAACGAGATTGACGTGCTCGTCCGTGGCGATATGTGTGGATTGCATCGTCGAGAAGGCGATGTCCCGCGGCGCAGCAGCCAGCACGATCGGTTTCGTGAACGCGTTTGCTCGCCCGGTTCCGCCGCCAGCCGTCCGCCCTCGCGAACCGCTTCCCGCGACCGCGTGCCGCGTCGTGTCCGCAAACGCCTTCAACGAATCCTGGCCCGGCTGCAGAGTTTCGGCTTGATGCGTCATGCTCGCGTGCGATAGCGCATCGATCACGCCTTGAGCATTGGCGAGCTGCGAAGTGGCGGCGCTCGCATCGAGCGGATGCTTCGTCGATGTCGAGTGCGTTGAAATGTAGAGGCCCTGCTCGGCGCGAATCGCCCCATGCGCATTCGATTTCAGATCGAACCCGGCGCCGAGATAGTCGCCCCTGACGTTGCCCGTATGATCGACGAGATGCCCAAGGTGCAAATGCGAATCGTCGCTCGTCGTATAGAGATGAATGCGATTCTGGCCGGTGGCGTCGTCCATGACGAGCTGATTGAAGCCGCTGCCGCCGTATTCTTTCGAACGAAGGCCGGAGAGCAGCCCGTTCGTATGCCACACCGGCGGCGTCGCCCCGCCGTGCATGCGTCCAACGACAACGGGGCGATCGCAATCGCCGCCGACGAAGCCCACCAGCACCTCGTCGCCCGAGCGCATCGGAAAATGTCCGCCGCGCGTCGACCCTGCGTCCGCAAACCCCGCGCGCACCCAGCAAGACGCCTTTTCATCGCGCTCGTTCAGGCGATTCCAGGGAAACCAGACCTTCACGCGGTTGAGCGCATCGGTGTGAATCTCCTCACCGGCGGGCCCGGCCACGATCGCCGGCTGCCACTGCATGACGGGCTTATTGTGCTCAAGCGGGCTGCGATATGGCGTGCGACGCCGTTGCGCCTCGATTTCCACTTGGAAAAAGCCTTCGCTTCCGTCTGCGTGCTCGACCGCGATGCCGCCTTCGTGCGCCGCCTCGATGTGAGCAATGTCGCTTCGCAACGTTTCGGAGAAATCCGCGACATCGTCCATACCGGGCAGGTTGTTGCGGATCGTCCACGTGACTTCGAGGATGGCGAATTCCTTATCCTGAGCCGCGCCCAGATCGTGCAACGGATGTCCTTCGAGTGTGAACCAATACCCAGGCATGGCCGAACGCCAACCGCCGACGCCGTAAAAACGCTTGGCCTCCGACGTCCAACCCTCCAGCCGTACGGCGGCTTGATCGTCCCCACGGTCACGCACGCCCCACGTATAACCGCCCGTATAGTCGTAAACCTCGCCCTGCGCCGGCACTGAACCGTCGCGGCTGACATCGCCGCTTACGTGCTTGTGCAGGTCGGGACGCTTGTAATCGAACGTCCGCGTCGTCAGCGTTGCGCTCTGGACGCGCTGCACTTCCTTCCATTGTGTAAAGCCGCCTTCGGTCTCCTCGTCCACGCCGACACGTAAAAACCTCGCGGCGGGCGTGTCGAGTTGCGGCACGAAGTAAAGATCGTCGGCGAGAACCAGCGTATGCGACTTTCCGTCTGGCGCTTGCTCGAAGCGCCCGAACACGCCAGCCTCTTCGAGGCTTCGATGCACGAAGTTCCAGTCGTATTCCCATTGAACTCGGTAGGAGTACGAGGGCATGGCTTGGCGCAAATCGAGCCGATATGCGCCCTGTGCTTGGGGATGGGCATCGAAGACATCGGCGACGATCTGCTCGCCTGATTGCTCCTGCCAATCGCGCATATCGCGACGCAAGCGCAGAAAATGCAGCCACGACGAAAAACGAAGCTGGTAGAAGGTCAGATAGCCGTCGGCCCCGAGCCTGGAGCACGCATGAAGGTAGCCATGGTGCGGGCGGTACGTTGCGTCCGCCTGCTGAATCCAAAGCGTCACGGCCGCGCCGATCAACGCTTTGATGTCGATGGCGTCGCCACGGGTCGACACCGCATCCACGACGAATTCGAAGTCGCGCCCGATACGGGAGCGGCCCTTCACATACAGCGGCAATAGCCAGTCGTCGCCGAGCGGCGTGTCGAGCTTTACCAGGCGGTTGCGCTGTATCCCCCCGTCATACGCCGCGTCGAAAAGCTTATTCGAAGCCATGCCGCGCCCTCTTTTTTTTGTCGACTGTTCTTGTAGAAGCGGCGATTTTAATTGAGGCGACGCGTTTAATCGACACGAACGCGGGATAAACGACGGTAAAAATAGGTGAGAAGAACGACTACAACTAAAAGCGTCAATGGAATGGCCAGTGAAAAGGAAAATAATACCTCTGCCCAGCCTGGCATCTCACTATTTCACGGTCTTTTTACCGCCTCACAGCCCGACTAACCCCGTGGCGCAATGCTGTTCGCCCCACTGCCGCAGCCATTCTTCGAGCCGTTCGGGCGGCAGCGGGCGGCTCAAATGAAAGCCCTGGGCGAGATCGCAGCGAAGATCGGCCAGCCGCCGCAGTACGGCTTCCGACTCCACGCCTTCCGCAACGACCTTCAAACCCATGTTGTGCGCGAGATCGATCGTCGAGCGCACGATGGTTTCATCGTCCTTGTTTTCCGTCATGCCCATGACGAACGACTTGTCGATCTTGAGCTCGTCCACTGGCATCCGCTTCAGATACGACAACGACGAATAGCCGGTGCCGAAATCGTCGATCGCGAGACGAATGCCGATGGCGTTCAACCGGTCGAGCGTCTCGATCGCATGATTCGGATCATCCATGATCGCGCTTTCGGTAATTTCGATCCAAAGCCTGTCCGCGGGTACGTCGTATCGGCTCAGCAATGCCGCGAACGTATCGGGCAGGCCGATTTGAATCAACTCCCTCGCCGACACGTTGACCGAAATGGCCAATTCGATACCGGCCTTGCGCCACATCGCGCATTGCCGAATGGCATTCTCCGCGACCCAATGCGAAATCGCTCTGATGTACCCCGTCTGCTCGGCGAACGGAATGAACTGATCGGGCGAAACGTATCCTCTGACGGGGTGATCCCAACGAACCAGCGCTTCGACGTGTTGCACCGTCTGCGTGGCGAGATCCACCTTCGGCTGATAAAAGAGCCGCAGCTGATCTTGCTCTACCGCGCGCCGCAGCTCGCTCATCAACGATAGCCGCTCCGCGCTGCTGTTGTCGTGCCGAGCCTCGTAGCGCGCCACGCCCGCGTTCGACCGCTTCGCGACATACATGGCGATGTCCGCTCGCCTGAGCAGCACGTTCATATCCGTGCCGTTCTCTGGAAACGTGACGATGCCGATGCTCGCCCCAACGTCCACGGGCTGGCCTTCGATCGAAATCGGCTGCTCCAGCGCCTTCAGAATCCGCACGGCGATGCGCTCGGCGCCCGCGACATCGTCGTCCGGAAGCAGCACGGCGAATTCGTCGCCGCCCAGTCGCGCAACGAGCCCGGAATGGTCCGCCAACGTCGTGCGCAACCGCTGCGCCACCTCGCGCAACACGAAATCGCCGATAGGGTGGCCGAGCGTGTCATTGACGTACTTGAAGCGGTCCAGATCCATCATCATCACGCCGAACGGCCGCATCGCAGGCAAGGCTTCCGCAATCGTCTGCTGCAGCCTATCGCTGAACATCGCGCGATTCGGCAGGCCGGTCAGCCGATCGGTATAAGCCAATTCGGTGATCCGATTCTCGCGACGAGAAATACCGTCCTGCATTCGATTGAAGGCGCGCGCGAGTTCGCCGATTTCATCGTCGTGCTCGACGACGATCGGCTCGGCGTAGTCGCCGGAGCCTACCCGCCGCGTGAAATGCATCAGCGCGGCGATGGGCCGCGTAACGCTCCGCGCCGTCACGACGCTGCCCACGATAGACAACGCGATGCCGCACAGCGTGATGACGAGCAGCGCCGACTGTAGCCGGTGAAACGGCGCAATCGCGGCGGTCAACGAACGCTGCAGGACGACGGCCACGCGCTCGCCCGTCGAGGCCAACGCGATGACACGCGTTGCATCGCGATCGCCGGCCACGTCGCGCAAGCGCTCGTGGACCGGGGCCTGGCCGGAGAGCGTCGTCGCCAAAGTCGTCCAGCGCCCGTCGGGCATCTGATCGACAAACGAAACGTCGAGCGAGGTGAGGCTCGCCATCTCTTGCGCCATTCGATTGTCGATCAGAAAACCCATCGCCACCCACGCGACCGGCAGCGGCGCCTTGACCGGCACGGCCACCAGTTGGTACAACTTCCCGTCGATGACTCGGATCGTGGCGCGTTCGCGCCCGTGCGCGGCCGTTTGCATCAGCTCGCGAAACGGGAATGACTCGCCGCCTTGCATGGAGCCTCGGCTATCGGCGATCAGCTTGCCGTCGAGGTCGACCAGAATCACGAGATCGGCGTCGATACGGCTGCCGTGATTGCGCAGCGCGGAGACAACCGTGCTTTCATCGTGCGTGGCGACCGCCTCGCGAAAGCCGAAATCGGCGGCGACGACGGTGGCCGCCTGCGTCAACTTTTCGCCGTTTGTGCGCAAGACCTCCCGAAACACGCGCTCGGCCACCGCGAGCTGCTCTTGGGCGTTCGTGACGGCGTTGCGCTGAATCACCGAACTGATGACGATGTAGGCGGCGGCTTGCGCGGCCAGCATCAGCAGCACGATGACGACCGCGATACGCGCACGCAGGCTCTTGAATCGCATCGCGCCCACCTATTCGCTCTTGAGCCGAAGCTTGAACGCGGCGGGCTCGGCGGCGTCAGCCGCGATGTCGCGCGACGGCAGGCGCGCAGGCTCGGTCATCCGGTAGTGCCACACTGTCATCCGGTAGGCGCCGGCCGGCAGGCCATCGATCGCCGCCTGACCGCGCGCATCGGTTTTCGCGAACCATGGCGTATCGACAACGAGCAAGTAGGCGATCATCTGATCGTGGATGTTGCACCCCATGACGACGAGCCCGGGCTTGTCGAACACCACCGGCTTCGCGGGTATGCCGTGATAAAGGTGCAATTCGAATCGCTTCGCGGGTGAGAACGAATAGACATCGTGTTCGATGTTGTCGCGGTTCGGAAACGAGACGGCGGTGCCGGTCTGAACAACCGACACCAACGGCACGAAACGCCGCTTGATCTGATCGATGATGGCTTTTGCGTGCTTCGCCGCGCTCGCTTGAGCGCCGACCGGCACGGCATAGACGACGGCATCGGGCACGGGTGCGCCCGCCTCGTCGACCACCGCCGCGCGCAGCTGCGCGGCTTGCGTCGCGCAGACGTGCAAAGACAGCGCGCAGACGCACCCCGTCAGCCAGATTTGCTTAATACTGCGCATGTCGTTCTCCCCGGTAACGATCGTGCCCTCGCACGACGTCCAACTAGCCTGCTTCGATCGCTTCATTGGCGATCTTGAATGTCGCGGGCCATCGGCGTCAGCTTGGTTAGCAGCTTCTTTTGCGCATCGGCGGGGATGTGATTTTTCTCCATCGCCAGCTTCAGATCGTCGATGCCCGCCTCGAATGCCGCGCTGTCGATACCCAAACCCTCATGCGCGCGTTTCATGGAGCGGCCTCGATAGACACAAGGTCCACCCATCAACGCACAGAATTGCTGATTCAGCATTTTTTCGATATGCGGAATCGAGGCGCCCTCAAAAAACGTTTTCGTACGCGGATCGTCGAGCATTCGATCGTAGAAGTCGTCGATCACGCGCGCAATGCCGGCTTTTCCGCCGAATTGACGATATAGCGAATCGTCGGCGATAGCAGGCAGAGAAACGGCGCTCGCGACCGTGGCGAGCGCGGACATCGCCGTCGCGCGGCGAATCCAAATACGGGAAAGCGTGAGCATGAGCGCCTCTCGCTGGAAGGGGCTTCAGCACCTATCCGGCGACGAAGCGCTTTGAAAGAACGGCTTAAAAGCGTACCGTCGACGTCCATTTGCGTTATCGGCGATTCCGGAATGGACCTGAATAGGTAAAAAGCCGGTGGAAGACGGCTACGATCGCGATGTTTCTCACGTCTAAAAATAATTTGCCTTTGTCCGCGATTCAAGCTGAAAGAGGGGATGCTTGTGAAGCAAGCTGCGGCACCGCCGTCAGCTTTCGCTTCGTCCCCAACGCGCGCCGACGATGAGCGCAATCGCCCCCAACCCCACCAACACGCCCGCGAACGCGACGTCGGCCCATAGATGGCCGATCTGCCGCGACAGCAACGCCACGCCGACGGCGGGCAACGAATTCCCGCCGTAGCAACACAGCAGATAGGCAGACAGCATCTCCGCCCGCCGCTCGGCAGGCGCGATGCGGTTGACCTCTTGCAGGCTTCCTCGAAAACCGAACGCCGACGCGATGCCGCACAAGGCCGTGGCCGCGATGAGCCATGCCAGCGACCCCGCGAACTGCGCCCAGAGCAACAACGCCAGGCTGGGCGCCAGCAGCCATAACCCGATGAACATCGTGACCCGCGGCGCGATCATCGGCGCGGCGACGACCGCAACCGCGCTCGCGGCGAACAATTCCGCGACGATCGCGCCGCTCACGGCCGGACTGCGCAAGTGCATGCTATTCGCGAGCAGATTCGGCGCGAGCGCCGCGTAAAACCCGAGCAGCGCGAACGTGGCGAGCGCGGTGACGGCCGGCGCGATGAAAGCCATCCGCGCTTGCGGCGCAATGCCGATGCGCGGCTTCAGCGATATTCCTTCTTTACCTTCCCGAGCGGGCGAGTCGACCGTTTCGCGCGTGCGTGCGATAACCGCGGTCGTGATCAGTAAAACAAGCAGGTAGATCGCGTAGACCAAACGAAGCGGCGAAGGCGCGTACCGCGCGAGCATGCCCGAGATGAACACGCCCACCGCCAGTCCTACGAGATTCACCGCCGCGGCAAGGCGGCTCGCGTCCGCTTTGTCTGCGTTGGGATGCAGATCGGCGATCCAGGCCGTTGCGGTCGCCGCACCTACGCCGATCGCAAGACCGCTTGCCGCACGCGCAAGAAACAACATCGCCGGATGCACGGCGAACAGAAACAGCAGCGTGCTTGCGCCGCCCACAGCGAGCACAAGCAAGCTTACGACCCGGCGGCCCGCCTGGTCCGATACTCTGCCGAACGCGAACAATGCGCCGAGATTGCCGACCACATACGTCGCATAGACGAGCGTAATCGTCACCTCCGATACCCCGAATGCGCGCTGATAAAGCGGGTAGAGCGGCGTGACGATCGTACTGCCCGCATAGATTGCGGCGAGCAAGAAAGCGCTGGCCCATAGCGAGGCTCGATTGCCGAGCTCCGCCTGATACCACGCACGCGTCGTGTTCATCGACGTCCCCAAAGAAACCGGTTTCCGTCTGGGGCAGCAAACGATGTTCCGCGACCCATGGCGGGGCGGCGAGTACGGTGCGCGGACTAAACGCAGCAGCGCAAGCGGCCTACTCGGCGGCGATCATGTCCACGATCGTCGCGAGCAGCCCTTTTACGACGGCGGGCAAACGCCTTTCGCGCATGGTCGTGACCTGCAAAACGCGCTGGCTGAGCAAGGGCTCGTCGATCGGCCGCCATACGAGTGACCTTTCCTTCTCCAAGCCCTTGAGCGCCACGGCGCTGCCGAGGGTGATCGCCCCTGTCAGCGCGGCAAATGCGTGCAGCGCCGCCGAGTTGTTGCTGCTAAGCACCGGTTCGATGCGCACGCCTTGCGTGGAACAGCACAGATCGAATAATTGCCGTACGGTCGTGCCGCGCTCGAGCAGCGCCAGCGGAAAGGCTTGCAGATCGGCCAGCGTCAGCGACGCGCGCGATGCGAGCGGATGCGTCGCGCCGAGCAGCGCACGCACCGGCATCTCGATCGAATAGACGACGTTCAGCAGCGCGGACGCACCGCCGCCGGAGAACGCGACGCCGATATCGACCTCGCCCGCCGTTACCCAATGCTCGACTTGCGCCGGCGCGCCCGAGCGCAGCGCATAGCGCGCGTTCGGCGCGGCTTCGTGGTGACGCGCCAGCGCGGCGGGCAAGAACGACCGCGTAAAGCCTTCCGTGCAAGCGATCCGCACGAGCTTGCCGCCGCGCGCTTCGCTCGCGGAGATTTCGCCGAGCACCGCGTCGGCCTCCAACAGCGTGCGCCGCGCGTGCTCGGCGAGCAATTCGCCCGGCTCGGTCAGCACCATGCCGCGCGGCAGCCGCTCGAACAGCGGCGCGCCGATATCCGCTTCGAGTTTGCTGATTTGCCGGCTGATGGCCGACACGGCCACGTGCAGGTTATCCGAAGCGGCCGCGAGCGAACCGGTGCGGGCGACTTCGACGAAATAACGAAGGGCGATCCCGTGCAGCATGCGGGCGGTCTCCGGTTGTTGGATGTTGAGCGTCGGCGGTTGCGCCTCCCAGTTGGCAAAACGCTGGACCCGGCGCGCCTTTGCGTTGCCGTTTTGGCAAGCCTAATCGACAAAATTGAAATTGTTGCGAATTTTTGGCGTTCCTAACCTTGGTCTCACCGACATACGAGGGGACGCCATGACTGGGCTTGGAGAACAGACTACTTACAGCGGGCGCCGGCAAGCGATCGACCGAGCGCTGGCTGTCTATGACTCCGGCCGGTTTCTCGACGACCTGACGCGCCGCGTCGCATACCGAACCGAAAGCCAGAACCCGGCCCAGGCGGATGCGATGTACGCCTATCTGTCCGACGAAATCGCGCCGACGCTTGCACGGCTCGGTTTCACCTGTCGCATCGCGCCGAACCGCGTGGCGGAGCGTGTGCCGTTTCTCATCGCCGAGCGCATCGAAGATCCGGCATTGCCGACCGTACTGACGTACGGCCACGGTGATGTCGTGCGCGGCTATGACGAACAATGGCGCGCCGGTATCGGCCCCTGGCAACTGACGGTCGAAGGCGACCGCTGGTACGGCCGCGGCTGCGCCGACAACAAAGGCCAGCATTCGGTGAACTTCGCCGCGCTGGCCGCGGCGCTCGATGCACGTGGCGGAAAACTCGGCTACAACGTCAAGGTCATCTTCGAAATGGGCGAAGAAATCGGCTCGCCCGGCCTCGACGAAATCTGCGCGCAAGAACGTGAAGCACTCGCCTCCGACGTATTCATTGCGTCGGACGGCCCGCGTGTGAATGCGGAACGCCCCACCGTCTTTCTCGGCTCGCGCGGCGGCGTGAACTTCGACCTGATCGTCGACCTGCGTGAAGGCGCGCACCACTCGGGCAACTGGGGCGGCGTGCTGCGCAATCCCGCTATCGTCCTTGCCCATGCGATTGCGAGCCTCGTCGATGCAAACGGCGCGATCGTCGTCGACGGCCTGCGTCCGCCTGCCATACCGGAAACCGTGCGCCGAGCGCTCGCCGATATCGAACTCGGCGGCGACGAGAACGCACCGGCCATCGATCCCGAGTGGGGCGAACCGGGCCTCACGCCGACCGAACGCGTCATCGCTTGGAATGCGCTCGAAGTGCTCGCCTTCAAGGCCGGCAATCCGGATGCGCCCGTCAACGCTATCCCGCCCATCGCGCGGGCAACGTGCCAGTTGCGCTTCGTCGTCGGCACCGACAGCGCGAACGCCGCCGAACATTTGACGGCCCATTTCGCTCGCCATGGTTTCACGCAGGTGCAGGTAGCGGTCACGCGCATGGCTGAGGCGACGCGATTGGACCCTGAGGATCCGTGGGTCGACTGGCTGCTCTCGTCGATGTCGACCACCACTCGAAAGAAGCCCGCCCTATTGCCCAACCTGGGCGGGACGGTCCCGAACGACGTGTTCGCCGATACCCTGGGGCTACCCACGCTGTGGGTGCCGCATTCGTATCCCGCTTGCTCGCAGCATGCGCCGAACGAGCATCTGCTCGGCTCCGTCGCGCGCGAGGCGCTCGGGCTCATGGCGGGCGTTTGGTGGGATCTGGGCGAAGACGCGCACCGCATCGTCGCCCTGCGCACGGCTCGCGCCAGCGTACCGACCGCGCATGCTCCAACGCTCGGATAGCGCACAACGCGCCTTCACGTTGCAGCGCTCCGTAGGCCGGGGCGCATCGACGCCAGCTTCATCATCGTCAGTCAACCCATCGAGGATCGCGATGAATCACCGCCCGTCTGCTGCGTCCGCCTCCGCGTCTTCGACGCGTAAGCCGCTGAGCCTCATGCAAATCGTCATCGCGACTTCGGCCGGCAACGCGCTCGAATGGTTCGACATCGCGATTTACGGTTTCTTTGCGCTCTACATCGGCAAAAACTTTTTCCCGACGGCCGACCAGACAGCCTCGCTGCTGCTGACCTTCGGCACGTTCGGCGCGTCATATCTCGTGCGGCCGATCGGCGGCGTCGTGCTCGGCGCGTATGCCGATAAGCGCGGGCGCAAAGCCGCTTTGATGATGTCGGTCGGCTTGATGATGGTGGGCACGGCGATCATCGCGCTCTTGCCAAGCTACGCGAGCATCGGGCTTGCGGCGCCGATCGGCGTCTTCGTCGCCCGGCTGATTCAAGGCTTTTCCGCGGGGGGAGAATTCGGCGCATCGACAGCCATGCTGATCGAGCATGCCCCACATCGACGCGGCTTTCTCGCCAGCTGGCAGTTCGCGACGCAAGGCCTTTCGACGCTGATGGCGGCGACGTGCGGCTTCGCACTCGCACGGTTGCTGTCTCACGATGCACTCGAATCGTGGGGCTGGCGCGTGCCGTTTTTTATCGGCTTGCTGATTGGGCCGGTGGGTTTATATCTGCGCCGCTTTCTCGAGGATGCGCCCGCCTTCACCGAAGCCGTTCACACCGAAACGCCGGTGCGGGACGTGTTCGCCACGCAAAAGCGCATGGTGCTGATCGCGACGGGCGCATTGGCCGTGTCGACGTCGGTCAACTATCTGTTGCAGTACCTGCCTACGTTTGCGATCCGTGAATTGCACTTGCCGGCATCGACGAGCTTCGCGGCGACGATGCTGGGCGGCGTCATTCTGACTTGCGTGACGCCGTTTGCCGGGCATCTGTCCGATCGCATTGGACGTCTTACGCAAATGGCGACGGTCGGGCTCCTGTTCGTCGTCACCGCCTATCCGGCGTTTTCCTATACCGTCGGGCATCTATCGACTTTCACGCTGTTCGCGCTCGTGGCATGGCTGGCGG
>DATJJH010000066.1:0-2487 GCA_035492395.1 Trinickia sp.
AAATGCGCCACACGCGTCGCCCCGCCCGGATGCGACGGCACCCACAGCGGTGCACGGCGCACCGCGACGCCGCCGCGCACCTCGCGCCCGTAGCGCCAAGCCGACCAGCCGGCCGCCACGCGCCACGCGGGGTAATACGGCGGCGCGCACACCACACGCACCTCGTGCCCGCGCGAAGCCAGCATCTCGGCCATCTCCGCCGTGTATTTGCCGGTTCCCGTCAGTTCCGGCGCATAGTTCAAACCGTAGATGAGCAGTTTCATTGCCGAGCGCCGTCCGCGCGCGCCGCTGCCTCGTCGTCGGTCGGCTCGCGCAGCATCGTCGCGCAGCCGCGCTCGATGTTGGTCGCCGCCGCGCGCGGATCGAAACGCGCGATGCGTGCCATGCAGGCGCGCGCCGTGCGCCCACCGTCGCGAAAGCGCAATGTCGCTTCAAGCAGCGCCCGCGCGAGCGCGTCGACGTCGCCGGCGGGAAACGACAGGCCTGTTTCGCCTTCCACGATGAGCTCGGGCGTGCACCCGCACCGGTCGCTCACGACAGCCGGGCACCCGTGATTCAACGCCTCGTTGACGACAAGGCCCCAAGGCTCGCTGTAGCTCGGGAGCACGAGGCAGGTTGCGCCAAAGTACTCGTTCGATAACGGCTCGTCCTGCAGGCTGCCGACGAATTGCACGGCATCGCCCAGCTCCAGCATGTGTGCTCGCGCGTGCAGCGCATCGCGCTGGGGCCCCGTTCCGACGATCCGCAACGAAGCGTTCGGCCGCGACTCCCGCACGCGGGAGAACGCATCGAGCAGCGTGCCGATCGCCTTTTCTTCCGACAGCCTGCCGACATAGAGAAACACCGGAGCCTGCTCAAGGCGCGCGGACAATCTGGCAGCCAGCGCGCACTCGGCCGAGAACGAACGTGGCAGCGCGGCCGCTTGGCACGGCACGAAAATTCGATCGCGCTTCGCGCCGAGCGACATCAGGTACTCCCGGCTGCGTTCGCCGAAGCCGAAATAACCGTCGCACAGCGAGAAAAAGATCCGCTTCGGGATCGACGTGACGAGCCGGCGCGGCCGGTCGAACGCCGTGGAATCGCAAAACACGGCGCGCCGCTTGCGTGTGACGATGCATGCTGCGAGCATCGCCCAATACTCCAGCCGGTGGTACCCGGGCAACACGACCAGCTCCGATTTTGTCTTCAACACTTCCGTCGTGAGCCGCGCGATCATTTTCCAGGTCGGGACGTCTTCGTAGCAGCCGTCGAACAGTTTGCGCATCGGGTAGCGATGGAATGAATAGTCGACATCGGAAAAGCCGATCCGATCGGTCTCCGTATCGGCGATCTGTACCATCGCATAGCGAATCGTGCCCGCCGCCGACAAGTTGTGGAGCGCGGAAAACACCGCTCCCTTGTGGCGCGACCAGACGACGTTGTGAAAAATCGTCACTGTAGCTGTCATGCTTTCTTATCCGTGAGACGCCGCATCGACAACGCCATGTTGCGCAGCGTACTGAGCGTAGGTGGCACGAATGCCGTCTGCCAGGTCGATCGTCGAGCGCCAGCCCATCCGCGCCAGCTGCGACACGTCGAGCAACTTGCGAGGCGTACCGTCGGGCTTCGACCGGTCGAATACGAGTTGGCCTTCGAAGCCGACGACGTCGGCAACGCATTGCGCGAGTTCGCGTATCGTCAAATCCGTTCCGGCGCCCACATTGAGCACGCCCTCGTCTATGTCGTGTTCGAGCACGAATCGCGTCGCGCTCGCGAGGTCGTCCACATGTAGGAATTCGCGTCTGGGCTCGCCGCTGCCCCATACGGTCAACGTTTTCGCGTGGGCGAGCTTCGCTTCGTGCGCCTTGCGGATCAGCGCGGGCAGGACATGGCTGTCCGCGAGATCGTAGTTATCGTTCGGGCCGTAGAGGTTCGTCGGCATCAGCGCGACGTAGCGTGTGCCGTATTGACGGTTGTACGCTTCGCATAACTTAAGGCCGGCGATCTTCGCGATCGCGTACGGTTCGTTCGTCGGCTCCAACGGACCGCTCAGCAAATACGATTCGAGAATCGGCTGCGGGCACAGCTTCGGATAAATGCAAGAAGAGCCGAAAAAGACGAGACGCTCCACGCCGGCGCGATAGGCGCCGTCGATCACGTTGGTCTCGATCGCCAGATTGTCGTAGATGAAGGCCGCAGGCTTCGTGGAATTGGCGAGGATGCCGCCCACGCGCGCGGCCGCGAGCAGGACGACATCGATCGCCTCGTTCGCAAAAAAGGCGCGCACCGCCTGCTGATCGGTCAAATCGAGCGCATCGCGCGTTCGCGTGACGAGGTTGCGATAGCCGTGCGCCGCGAACTCGCGCGCGAGCGCCGAGCCCACCATGCCGCGGTGCCCCGCGACGAAGATCCGTGATTGCCGATCCATCGTCGCGCACTCACTCGTGGTGCTCGAGCGCCTTGAAGCCGGCCAACGTCACGAGCGCATCGCGCCGGGCGATCTGGTAG
>DATJJH010000067.1:0-15909 GCA_035492395.1 Trinickia sp.
CGAGCGGACACCCCGCCCACGGCTCGCTCATCGCTCGTGCTGTTCAGTCGCGTGAACATGCAACTGGACGAATACCGCTTTACGTCCGGTGCGCCGCAGCTCATCGCTTACCCGTTTCTCGACGCCGGACGGGCGTTGGGCGCGGGCGAGACATGGGGGCCGCTGGCGGGCCGCTACAGCGAAGCGCTTCGCATCGATCGCCTGAACTGACCGGCGACGCCGGCTGCACAGGCTGGGCCCTAGGCGATCACCTGCCGGGCCACCTCGAGATAGCGCCGAGCGGTGTCATCGAGCGTCATGCCGTGAAGCGGGCGCATCGAGCGCGGTTGCGCCAACGCGCCGGCCAACGCGCGCGCGAACTGCGCCGCGTTCGTCGTATCGACCAGCGCCACGCCCTCGTAGGTTCGCGCGAAGTCGAACGCGCCGATCGCATTGGCGACGATCGGGACGCCCGCTGCCAATGCTTCGAGAAATCCAATGCTGTGCGCTTCGAAACGCGACGGCATCGCGAAGACGGCAGCGCGCGCGAGCAGGCCCGGCACATCGGTGTTAGGCCCTTCGATGCGCACGTGCGAGGCGATGCCGAGCGCGTCGGCAAGCGCGACGACTTGCCGATGGTAGGCGCGGTCTTCGATGACGCCGCATAAACGTAGACACGTGCCCGGCGCCTGCGCGAGCACTTCAGGAAATGCGCGCACGGTATCGAGCTGGCCTTTTTCGGGCATGTAGCGCCCGATTTGGACGATGCACCGCGCGTGCGAGGTCGATGCCTCATCGGTCGATGCGGCCGCACAGCCCGTGCGCCGAAATCGTTCGACGTCGACGCCGTTGGGCACCACGAACAACGCGGGATGCGGGCCGATCGTCGCCGTGTATTGGTCGATGTTGCGCGGCGACACCCCGATGACGGCGCGCGCGCGCCGCGATAGCCGACGCTCCGCCCGCAGCAGCCATCGATTTTCGGTGAAGTCGTTCATGCCCGAATGCATGACGAAGACGATCGGTACGGCGCAAGGCAGCGCCCGCGCATAGAGCGCCGGTATCGTCGTATGCGCGAAGACGATGTCGGGTGCGAACCGTCGAACGGCGCGGTAAAGGAAGACGAGCCGTGCGAGGTGCTCGTGCCGGCGCGACGGGAAGACGCAATCCACGCCGTGCTCCGCGAGTTCGCGGGCCGCGTCGGCGAAATCGTCCTCGGCCGGCAGCAGCGAGGCGACGCAAACGGCGTGGCCGCTCGTCCGATGGCCGATCGCGATGCCTTTGACGAGCATTTCCGCGCCGGAGAGCCGCGGCGCGAGAACCAACTGAAGAATGCGCATGGTGTCGTTCCCCCGGGCGAAAGCGCCCGGACGCCATCGGAACCGTACCGCACCGCCGCCCGCCCCCGTGCGCCATCGTCTAGTCGTCTTCGGCCGCTGCCCGCGCTCCGAGCGTTTATGAACCGTACGCTCGGTTATCGCCGAATGTTCTAACGATATGGCCTATTGTTCTAAAGGACGCGCCCGCCGCGGCTTACAATCGCAGGCTCATCCAGCCCCGGCCGCTTGACCGTCCCTATCGCACGATGCATTTGCCCCACATCAACTTCCTGTACTCCGCGTCCGGCCTCGGCGTCGGCTTTCTCGTCGGCTTGACGGGCGTGGGCGGCGGGTCGTTGATGACGCCGCTGCTCGTGCTGATCTTCGGCGTGCACCCGGCCACCGCAGTGGGAACCGATCTGCTCTACGCCGCGGTCACGAAAGCGACCGGCACGCTCGTGCACGGGCTGAAAGGTTCGGTCGACTGGCGCATTACCGGCCGGCTGGCCGCCGGCAGCGTGCCGGCCGCCGCGCTCACGCTGTGGCTGCTGCATCGCTACGGGATGCAGTCGAGCGCGGCCACGTCGCTGATTCAGCATGTGCTCGGCACGGCGCTCTTGATTACCTCGGTGGCCCTGATCTTCCGGCCGCAGCTTGCCAAGTTCGCGGCGCGCCGCGCGCCGCAGGCGATCAGCGCGACGCGCACCGCGCTCCTCACGGCGCTCACGGGCGCCGTACTCGGCGCGCTCGTCTCGCTCACCTCGGTCGGCGCCGGCGCCATCGGCGTGACCGTCCTGCTGCTGCTCTACCCGCTTCTGCCCACCTCGCGCATCGTCGGGTCCGACATCGCGCACGCGGTGCCGCTCACGCTCGTGGCGGGCATGGGCCATTGGATGCTCGGCTCGGTCGACGGCGCCATGCTCGTCTCGCTGCTGATCGGCTCCGTGCCGGGCATCGCGCTCGGCAGTCACTTTTCCGCACGCTCGCCCGAGGCGTTGCTGCGCAATCTGCTCGCGGCAGTGCTCGTGCTCGTCGGCGTGCGGCTCGTCTGGGCGTAGCGCCGAGGGGCGGGACGACCGAACCGCCCCCGCCCCTTTCGGCGCGCCGTTGCCTACCTACCTAGACGGGCGCTACTTCGCCATGCCCGGCGGATGCTGCCGGTTCAGCACACGCATCAACGCCGAACGGTTCGCCATCACGGTGTCGTAGAAGCCCGCCAAATCCCCCTTCATCGCCGTACGCGAGGGATCGTCGAGGTAGATCATGTGGCCCGACGGATAGCGCCGCGTGAGGATGTTCGACTGCAGCGACGGATCGATCGGCATGCTCGCGAGCGTGAGCGCCGTTTGGAAGAACGGCGTGACCGCGTCGTAGTAGCCGTTGGCCGAGAACACTTTCAGATCCGGGTTCAGCGTCATCGTCGCGGCCAAGTCGCCGGCCGTGTAGAGCGTGTTGCCCCCGCCCTTGGCGGCCCCCGTCGGATCGACGTGGCTGAAGTCCCAGTCGTTGAAGACCTGATCGTTCAGATCGATGAACGACGACGTCGACGTGTACTTCAAGCCGTTGTGCAGATAGTCGTTCCACTCGACCGTATAAACGCCGGCGACATTCGTGATGGAAGGATCGTTGCCGCCTGCGTTCGGCAGGATCAACGGGCCGATGCCCGTATTGATCGACGTCGCGCGGCCGTCGTACTGACCGATCGCGGTCCCCGGCACGAGCGTGCCGAAGAAGTTGCCGAAGCCGGCCGGGTTGCCGTACTCCTGAATCAGCGTGATCGGATCGACGCCCAGGTACTGCTGCATCTGCTGAGCGACGGGCAGCGTCATGTTCAACCGCGTATTGACGAAGCCGCCGTCCCCGGGGTTGGGCGCCTGCGCGAGCGGCATCAGCGTGTTGGTCGCGTAGTTCATGACTTGCTGCATGTAGGCGGGCAAGTCGGTAGGCGGCGGCGAGATGCTGTCCTTCTTGTAGTAGTACGCATCGGCCGCGAGCGTCGGGAACAAGCCGATCGCGCTGACCGCGTTCGAATAGTCGAGAATCGACGATTGCAGCGTGATGCCGTTCAGCTCGATGCCGTCTTCGTGCAGCACCCACGAGAGCACCGCGCTACGCGCCGTGCCGTACGATTCTCCGAATAGAAACTTCGGCGAATTCCAGCGGTTGTACATCGTCAGGTAGCGCTGGATGAAGCGATCGATGGAGCGCGCATCTTGGTCGACGCCCCAGAAGTCCTTGTTCTTGAACGGCGCGATGGCCGCGGAGTAGCCCGTGCCCACGGGATTGATGAAGACGAGGTCGGAATGGTCGAGCAGGCTGTCGGGGTTGTCGAGCAGCTTGTACGGCGCGGGGGGCGTGAAGTTCGGGAAGGACGATTGAATGCGCTTGGGCCCGAACGAGCCGAGCAGCAGATAGACCGACGACGAGCCGGGGCCGCCGTTGTAGAAGAACGTGACGGGGCGCGGTTTGGTGGGATCGGGATTGTCCGCCGTGTAGGCGACGTAGAACATCTTCGCATTCGGCTGCGACGTCGAGGCGTCGATCGTCGTCAGGTGGCCCGCGCGCGCCGTATAGGCGATCGTCTTTCCACCGATCGTCACCGAATGGTGAGAAACGGCGACGGCCTCCTTCGCGTCGGCCACCGAATCGTTCGGCCCGGCGCCGTAGACATCGTTGTCGTTCAACGCCACGTCGGCGGGCGGCGTGGCGGAAGTCGGCGTCGAGGTCGCGGCCGAATTGGCGGCCGCGCCGCCGTTCGTCGACGAACCGTCGCCACCGCCGCAACCGGCGAGTACGATCGCAGCAAACGCCGCGGCCGCGAACGGCGCCCACTTGCCGGGCAGCGCACCGGTCGGCGCCGCCTTGCTTCTCGATAGCCACATGTTTTTCATGATTGTTATCGCCTTTATGGAAAAATCACTTTGAATACCACCGCCTGAAACACGCGTTTCCGGCGACGCTTTTTGCATGGCCGCCGGGCATCCAGACCGAAGCCGTACGGCGACCGCAACTCAATACGATTTGAAACACAAGAGATATTGAACGGCGAAATGCAATGAAATGACGCGGACAATACGACACCGCGAAGCCCTATGCTCCATGGTTGTCCCGACACCGATCTTCCAAGGAACGTGAAGCCGGTCGCCTCACATCGAACCACGCATATGCACGCCGTCACACGCGGATACGCGTAATCGGCCGTAACATTTCGCCGCCAAAAATATCCCAAGAAAATGGAAAATAATTAACCATCGCTCATTCTAAGCGGCTGTCGATTTTTGTCGTCAATCGATATACGGATTTGTCATTCTGATGCATATCGATTCATCGCCATTCTTTCAAATTGGTTATTCTCTATGAAAGAAGCGACGTATTGACGCGATGGGCATACCCATGCCCATGCCGTTGCACGGCATATCGAATACTCGACGTTCGGCGCCGCTCAGCGCGGCTTCACGGCGCGGTAGACCATCCACAGGCCCGCCACCGCGAGCCCGGCCGTCATCCCCCGAGCGACGCCGATCACGCCCCACGCATGCAATGAGACCGGTACGACCGCGAACAGCACGACGACTTGCATCGCCGATGCTTGGGCCGCCGTACGCGCATCGCCCCGCGCACGCAGATAAGCGACCAGCACGGCGATCAAGGCGCCGAGCGCCATGTTGACGACGAAAACCCGAAAGAGCGGCACGGCCGACATCCACTGCGGACCCAGCACGAGCGCGAACAACGGCGCCGCCACCGCGCGCAGCACGAGCACGATGAGTACGACGGCGCATGCGCCGAGGGCGAGCCATCGCTTGAAAAGCCGTGCCGCGCGCGCGGCGTCGTCGCGATGATGGGCGGCGAATGTCGGAAACAGATACTGCGACAGTGCGAGCGCCGCATCGGCGAGCAGCATCTGCGCGAGTCGAGACGACATTTGATAGGCGCCAAGCTGAGCCGGCCCAAGCATCTTGCCGACGACGACCTTATCGAACTGATTGAGGACGAGGTTGACGACGCTGCCGGCCCAGATCCATCGCGAGAAGCCGAGGTAGTGACCGATGCCCGACCAGCGCGGTGCGAGCGGCGGGCGGTGCGCCAAGACGACCCACGTCACCGCGCTTTTGATCGCTTCGCCGCACAACATACCGATAAGGACCGAGGACGCACCGGCGCCCGTAAGGGCCAACGTCAGGCCGACGCAGCAATCGGCCAGCGCCGCGCCCACTTCGATGGCGGCTAGGCGCGAGAAGCGACGCTCGCGCTGCGCCACGTAATAACCCGGCGAAGCACAGCCGCGCACGAGCGGCAAAACCGCGGCCGTCTGCAGCAGCCACGCGCCGCCCAAGTGGAATTGGCCCGCCATGAACGGCGCCAGCGCGAGCAGCACGAGCGCGACGCCTGCCCCGCGTGCGACGAGCGTCGTGAAGACGGCGCCGAGCTCGTCGCGCGTGGGGGTGTCCTTGCCTTGGACGACGGCTTGCGCGAGCCCAGTGTCGGACAATGATTCGGCGATCGCGACCGCCAGCAGCGCCACACTGACGCTGCCGATCGCCGCCGGCCCGAGGATGCGGCCGATCGCCAAGAACTTGACCGCAACGAGCCCGCGCACGGCCACTTGCTGCGCAAGCACCCATGTCGCGGCGTTCGGCGCGAGAGTCGCGCGCAGCGACGACGCGGCGAACCGCATCGATCGCGCTCTATGCTCCGGCAAGGTGTTCACGTTGGGCGGAAGATGCAAAACGGGGAACCGATCGCGGAACAAAGTAACGCGTCGATGCCGCCGGGAAACGCCAACTGATAGCGACGATCCGCCAGCGCCGCACGCACGGAGCGCCCTTGCGGAAACGAGCGAGACATTGGCGGCGCACGCCTAGCCGCCGGTGCTACTGTTTTCGCGATCGACGCCATAAGGCGCGGCGAACGCCGACGCGAAGCACACCGCCTAGCTCGCACCCTTTTTCCCGTCCTTCCCTGCCGTCGACCATGCCGCATCCGCCACACTCGCCGCACTCGCCGCTCCGCACGAAAGTGCTCATCATCGAGCCGAACTTCACCGGGCATCGCTGGCGCTACGTGCAATGGGCCGCGCAAGCCTATGTGGAGGCAGGTCGGCCCTGTTTGATCGCTACGACGCCTTGCAACGAAGATCACCGTCTCGCGCGTCAGATCGTAGACGAGCGCCGCCCCGATCTCGAAGTCGCGTTCGTCGACGATCCGCCGCTAGCGCGCGGCATCGCCGCCCGCGTCGAACGCGTCCCTTACGTGCGCTATCACCACTATTTCGAACACGCTTACCGCATCGCACGCGTGCTTGCACGCGAACGAGTGGGTCTTGTCGTCGTCCCTTACGTCGACTACTTTCTCTACGCCGTGCCGTTTCTCGGCTCGCCGTTCGGCGACACGCCGTGGATCGGCATCACGATGCGCTCGACGTTCCATCATCGCTCGGTAGGCATCAAAGCCCCCAACCGTCCGCTCGTCGACATCGTGAAGTCGCAACTGTTTCGCCGCGCCGTCGGCGCAAGCGGGCTGCGCATGCTGCTCTCGATCGACCCGACGCTGCCCGAATGGACCGATCGCGCACTGCCGAATCCGCACGCCGCGATCGGCTATCTGGCCGATCCGTTTCCAGACGCACGCGCCGATGAGCCGGCGGCGGCGCGCGCGCGGCTCGCCTTCGCACCCGGGCCGCATCTGCTCGTCTACGGGTCGATCACCGAACGCAAGGGCATCCGCGAACTCGTCGCCGCGCTCGAACGCATGGAGCGGGCCCCGACACTCGTCGTGGCCGGCGAGCAAGACGCCGATACGCGCGCGTTCTTGAGCGAACACGCGCCGTACCTGACGCCCCCGCCGATCCTCATCGACCGATTCGTTCCGAACGACCTCGAGTTCGATCTATTCTCCGCCTGCGACGCCGTGTGGCTGGGTTATCGCGGCCACTACGGCATGAGCGGCGTGCTCGTGCAGGCCTATCGGTTCGACAAAACGGTGATCGCGACGTCCGAAGGCTTGATTGGATGGTTCTGCGCGGGCGGGGCACTCGGCCCCGTACTCGACGATCTTTCGGAAGCGGCCATTGCACGAGCCATGAGCGAAGCTTTCGATGGCTCGGCCCGAACGAATCGATCGCATGCGAACGGGCATCAAGCGCTGCTTGCGCGCAATACGCTCGACGCATTCAAGCGCACGTTGCGCGAGGCGTCGATGGCGGACCGAACCTGCGCCTAGGACTGGGCCGTGCGCATCGATCCCGTGGCCGGCCCGCGCGCCTCTCGCATGGCCGGAAACAACGCATTGCGTAGCCGCAGGAACGGAAATTCGACGGCCCTCGTCGTGACGTAGCCGACCCCGATCGCAATCGCCGATTGGAAGGCGAGCGCGGCGGCCCAGACGAGGAGGCGCGGCACGCCCGCCGCCGTCGCCTTGGCGATGAATGCGTCGCCCGGCGCGAGCGCGAGCGAATGCCAGAGATAAATGCCGTAGGAATAGACGCCGACCCATGCCACCGCTCGAAACCACCATGTACGGCGAATTGCGGCGGCATGCTCGAGCGTGAGGACGATCAGCGCGACGAAACCGATCGATTGAATCGTATAGCCGATGCTTTCGTCGAGTGCGTAGTGCGGCGTCGCGAAGGCGAGCCATGCGGCCAGGCCGACGACGAGCGCGACGAGCAGCCCGGTTTGGCGTGCGAAACGCCGATACAGATCGGGGACCATCCAGTAGACGACGGCCAGCATCACGCCGGCCAGCAAGCTGTCGATGCGATATTGCGTATAGGCGAAGGCAGCGTCCAAGCGCCCTTGCGCGACCGCCGCCGAGCGCATCGCCAGGACGCTCAGGCACGCGAGGCCGAGCAGCACGAGTATCCCTCGCGCGCCCAAACGCCACCGCGCAAATAGCAGCAGCAAGGCGGGCAGAAAGAGATAAAAGTGCTCCTCGACGGCCAGACTCCATGTCTGCGAAATCGACGTGCCCAGGTAGTTTTGCAGGTGCGTGAGATTCTGGACGAGAAAGCTGTCGAGCGGATGGCGCCGCACGATCGCATGAAACGCAATGAGCACGTAATAAGCCGGCCAAATCTTGAAGATCCGTCTGACGATGAAGCGCCGCGCGTCGATTGCACCGTGTTCGGCGTATTGCTTCAGCAGCAGCCCGCCGACGAGAAACCCGCTCAGCGTGAAGAAGAGATTGACGCCTTCTCGACCGAAATGCGTGAACGGGTATTGGGCGATCGAGACGATCGCGAGACCCGGATCGACCGAGCGGAAGTGATACCCCATGACGGCGAGAATCGCGATGCCCCGCAAGAAATCGAGCTCGACCGATCGATCGCGCACGATGGCCTTGGCCCCCCCGAACGGATTCTTGATCATCGTCGATTCCTTCCTCGGCCGCGGCCGCCGTCGATTCGGCCCTTCGATCTTCGATCTTCGGTCGAGCGGTGCGGATGCATCGGCCAATATCGCGGCGGCAGCCGACAACATGCGATCAAGCGTCGAGCGCGGCGCGCCGCTTGCTGGCTTTCGCCTTCCACCGCGACGCCTCGATCCGTCCGCGTCCGCCGAACGCTAGTCCGATCGCGCCAGCCACCATGATCCGCGCCCGTGCGAGCGGTATAGTCGCCTCGTGAATCGGGCCTGTATGAACAACGGGCCAATCTCGCCAACGAATGAGGGCCGCTCCGTCATGTTAGAGGCGCAATACCGATTCGCATTGGGGGTGCGCCACGCGGCGCGCAACCCTTATGCGCATTTGTGGATCTGGCTGTTCGTCTTCCCGCTGGCCATGGACTACAAGGCGGCGACGACGGGCGAGAGCCACTTCGCGCAGATTCTGCTGACGATCCCCGTCCTTGCCGCGGGTGCGATTCTTTCTCTGATCGGCCCGCGCTTTCGCGATCGCTCGCCGCTGCGCGCGGCGTTGAACCTGTCGTTGATGCTGGCCGTGCCGGCGAGTCTCGTCACGCAGTGGGTCGAAGGCAATCCCACGGGCCACTATCTGCGCGTGTTATTGCCTTTCGCGCTGTTTCAGCTAGGGTTCATCGCGGCGTGCCGGCCATGGCAGGAAGCGCGCATCGAACAGTTCGAGAAGGCGCTGTTCTGGGCCAACGTAGTGAGCCTGGCTTTCACCTGCCTGTATGGGCTCATGGTCGCTGGGCCGCTCGCGGACGTGCGCTATCGGATCGTCTCCGTGACGTTCCTCGGCTTGCAAGCCGTGTTGCTGCACGAGTTCGTCATCGCCAAACGGTTCTCCGCGCTGACGCTGGCGTTGTTCATGGCGACCGTCGTCATCGAACTGTTGAGCGTGACGCGTTCCTTGCTCGTCGGCACCGCGTTGCTGTTTGCACTGGCAGTGTGGATGAGCGCATCCGGCTCGCGGTATCTCGTGCACGCGACGCTGCGCGCGGCGCTGGCCGCCGCGTTGCTGGGCGCGATGGCCGTGGGCGCCGCCTCCTGCTTTCCCGACGTGACCGAGCACTGGGTGCAGCGCATCGATTTCGCCAAGGATTCGACGAAAACCGGCAAAGACCCCACGACCATCACCCGCCTGGCCGAAATACGCGACCAGTACGACCAAACCGTCGCCTCCCCTGCCGCTCTGCTCATCGGCAAAGGCTATGGTCATGAGTACGGCTATTCGCCCGCCTATTTGCCCGACGTCGCGGGACAAATCAGTACGAAGGACTACTTCGATCAGCGCGATTGGGCCGCGGGCCATAACTTCTGGGTCTATCAATTTTTCGCGGGCGGCCTGCTGCTCGGCTTGGCTTTTCCTCTCGCGCTGCTCTACGCGCTCGTGCGTTGCGCGCTGACCTACCGGCGCTGGCGGATCCACGCGCCCGGCGCGCCGCAGTTGCCCGTGCTCGGCCGCGCCATTCTGCTCACGGCCGCGCTGCCTGCCGCCTCGGTGGGCGGCAACCCGCTCGGTCCGCGCTTTTCCGGACTCGTATTCGGCGTCGCGCTCGGCTTGATGGTGGCGTTGCACGCGCAGTTGTCGCGGCGTGCGGCCGAGTCGAATGCACCGGAGCTCGCCCGATGCACTCGCACGCCGGCGCCTAAGCTCGAAGCCCTCGACGCGCCATGAAGCTTCTGAACGTGCTGCCCACGCTCGATCCCGCCGCGGGCGGGCCCGTCGAAGGCGTGCGCCAATGCGCGCTTGCCTTGACGGCGATGGGCCACTGCGTCGAAGCGGCGACGCTCGACGATCCCGCCGCGCCATTTTTGGCGGGCGCACCGTTATCTGTCGCCGCGCTCGGGCCCGCGATCGCCCGATACGGGTATGCCCCACGCGCGCTCAGCTGGCTGCGCTCGCACGCACCGCGCTTCGATGCCGTCATCGTGCACGGCCTTTGGCAATATCCGGGCTTCGTCACCCGTCAAGCGCTGCGCGCGCTCGACGTACCGTATTACGTCTTTGCACACGGCATGCTCGATCCGTGGTTCAAGCAAACGTATCCGTTCAAGCATGCGAAGAAGTGGCTCTATTGGCCGTGGGGCGAATATCGCGTGCTGCGCGATGCGCACGCCGTGCTCTTCACGACCGATGAGGAACGTCTGCTGGCGCGGCAATCGTTCTGGCTCTACCGCGCACGCGAACGCGTCGTTTCGTTCGGAGCGGCCGCGCCGCCCGACGACACGGTGCGCATGCGCGCGGCATTCTTGGCAGCGTATCCGGCGCTGGCCCGGCGACGCCTGCTGCTCTTCTTCGGACGGCTTCATCCGAAGAAGGGATGCGACATCGTGCTTCAAGCCTTCGCGCACGTCGCGCCGAGCGACCCGGCATTGCATCTCGTGTTCGCCGGCGCGGGCGACGCGCAGACCACAGCGCGGCTTCACGCGCTCGCCGCCCGGCTCGGCATCGCCGAACGTGTCACATGGACAGGCCTGCTGCAAAACGATCTGAAGTGGGGAGCGCTCGCCGCGAGCGACGCGTTCGTCTTGCCGTCGCATCAGGAGAATTTCGGCGTGGCCGTCGTCGAAGCGCTCGCGAGCGGCACGCCCGTGCTGATCTCGGACAAAATCAATATCTGGCGCGAGATCGCCACCGATCGCGCGGGCTTCGTCGCGTCGGACACCGTCTCCGGCGCGCTCGCCAATCTACGCCGATGGCTGGCGCTCGACGCAAGCTCACAGGAGCGCATGCGCATGCACGCGCGCGACGCGTTCTGCGCGCGCTTCACGGTCGATGCGCACGTCCGGCGGCTGCTCCAGGTGCTCGAGGAGGATCGCGACGCCACCTATCGGGCGAACGCCGCGGCCGCGCCGCGCGTTGCTTAAATCGCCGCGCCGTTCGTCAACGCCGCCGCGCACCGTCGGCCAGCGGGTGTTTGACGATGCGAGCAAGAACGGAAGCGAACGGCAGCGCCGCCGCGAAAGGCGCGCTCGCACGTCCCCCCTCCACGTCCAAAGGCGGCTTCGAAGCGACGAACGCGTCGGGCGCATGCAGCGATTGAACAAGGTGACCGGCAAGCCTCAACGCAAGCGCGGCGATCGTGATCGTCGGAAAATTCGCGCCTACCGTCGGGAACACCGAACTGCCGGCGACGAACAGATTGTCGATGCCGAACACCTTGCAATCGCGATCCACGACGCCTTCCCGCGGCGAATCGTGCATGCGCGTCGTGCCCATGTGGTGCCACGTCCCTTCAAGGGTGTCGGGCCACGCACGGCCCTCGAGCGGCGCGTCGAGTTCGACCTGCGCGACGCCGCTTCGATGCAACTCATCCGCCATCAATGCGAACGTGCGATCGAACGTGCGTTGCGCGAGTTCGGTGAGTCGCCATGCCACTTTCACGCGCGGCATGCCTAGCCGGTCGCGCCGTTCGCTCAGCGTGACGCGGCTATCGCGGTTGGGCTGCGCTTCGACGATCGCCTGAAGCTTGACGTCGCGGATCAGCCCGCGCGGCTGCAGCAGCCGCGTCAGGCCGAAGCCGGCCGTATCGAGCGGATGCGCCAGCATGGTCGCGAGATCGTCGCTCAAGCGCCAGCCGGGCTGATCCTTGCGCAGCAACGCCTGCTTGCAGCGGATCAGCGCCTCGGCGCCTTCGCTGCCTTCGCCGTAAAACAGCGAGAAAAACCACACGCGCGAATTGAGCAGGCGTTCACGGCGCAGCACCTCGGGCGTCAGCGCGAACTGCGACGAGATGGGCGTGCCGTGCGCGGCGACCGCGGCATTTTGATAGTGATACTTGATGTCGTAAAGCTTGTTGCGCGACCACGCCTTCGAGAATCGAACGCTCCCCGACATGATGCGCGGATGATCCATGAAATACCGGCCGACGTTGTCGAACGCGTTGCCCAAACCCGCGGCTTGCACCCGATTCGAGGCGAGCAGCAGCCGCGCGTTCTCGATCCCGCCCGCGGCAAGCACGAAGCGTTTGGCCGTGACGGTCATGCGCCGCCCCGTCAACGTCGCCACCTGCACTCGCGCAACATGGGCCGCATCGGCATCGGTGTCGATGTGCACGACGTTCGCGTGCAAAAACACGCGAATGTGCGGCGAGCGTTCGAGGTCTCCCCGATAGAGCTTGCCGAACCGGGCAGGCGGACTGAACTGCGCGATCGTATCGCGCACGTGCCCCGTCACGAGCGGAACGCGCTTGACGTCGGCGCGCGCGATCGATCGCTCCCAAAACGCAGGGTCGAACTCGTTGGGGCCGAGCTTAAGCAGCGCATGCGTGCGCGCGTAGTATGGCGCGAGTTCGTCTAGCCCGAACGGCCAGCCGCTGCCGGGCACCCAATCGCGCGCCTCGAAGTCCCAGGGATCGAGCGGCCTGCACCAGCCGCCCCAGCAGTTGCTGCTGCCGCCGAGATAGCGGCTGCGGCTGCCGTCGGCAAACGCATACGGCAACCCGACGTTCTCGCCGCGATAGAGATCGCGCGTATCGTCGTCGGGCCGATACCCGCCGCTCTCGAGCAAGCAAGTGTCGATGCCGCAACGATCGAGCTCGAGCGCGAGCGTAATGCCGGCGACGCCCGCGCCGACAATACATACCGTCGTTTCGATTTCCCGACCTTCGTCGATGCCCCGCGTATCGATGAACATGACTTCTCCGTTTCTTCTTTCTCCTTATCTTCGGGCCGATGTGCCGCACCCATCCGACAACATCACGGCGCGTTGCGCCATGGCCGCGCGAGCTTGCATCGGCCTTGCACGGGCAAGCGAATGCACGCGCTCGGAAGGGCGTGACGCGTTCGCGGCGAGCGCTTTAGGAAGGAAATCGGCGGCGAATGAAGCGGCACGGATTGCCGCCGTAGACGCCGCCCGGCGCAAGCGAGCGATGCACGACCGAGAGCGGCGTGACGAGCGCCGAGCGTCCGATGCGTACGCCCATTTGCACGACGCATTTGGAGGTGATCCAGACGCCGTCTTCGATGACGATCGGCGCCACGCGCAAATCCATCGTGGTAGCCGCATCGTGCGAACCGGTCGTCAGAAACGCGCCCTGCGAAATGCACACGTGCGAACCGATGAGAAGCGGGGCTTGGTTGTAAAGCCAGACGTCCACGCCGAACCAGCAGTGATCGCCGACTTCCAGATTCCACGGGGCCTTGACCCGCAGCGGGTGCGGGAAGCGGCAGCCCTCGCCGATCTTGGCGCCGAATAGACGCATCAATGCCACGCGTGAAGCGGAACTCGGATTGAGCTTGTTGTTGATGACGCACGCTTCCAGCACGAACCACAGCGCTTGCACGAACCAAGCCCGCTTGGCGACGTAATTGCCCTTTCCGGCTTGACTCAGATCGATGACGGGCTCGAGCGGGCGGTCCATTTCGGTTCGCAATACGACGACAGGTTGGCTGCTTGGGATGCCGACGATTATCCCGCGCTATAGGTCCTTTCACGCGCTCCGGCATCGGTCGATGGCGGCGCGAACCGGGGTTTTGGCGGAGCGAGCAGCAGCGTGAGCGAGAGCATGCAAGTGTGCCGATGCGTGCGATGGAGGCCCGCGTGAATCTCGGATTTCGATGCCTGCGCGCCGCGCTGCTCGCCGCTTTACCGGCCTTCGTCGCCACTGTCGGGGCGCAAGCGCAGCAGCCCTTGGGTGCGCGGCCCGCAAACGATGCAGCGGACCAGCGCTTAGCCCCTGAAGATCGCGATGCGGCCGCACGCGCCGCCGCGGGCCGGCTGGAAGGGGTCGGCGGCGATCCCGAGGCGCTGCTCGGCGCACCGGCGGCACTCGACGATCCCTATCGCTCGGCATACGACGCAGCCGGACGCGAGGGCTCGGCGTTGCGCAACACCCAGCGCGTACCGCGCGGGGCGCTGACGAGCGAACTGTACGCACCTAAGCCCGCAGCCAAAGGAAAGGGAAAAGCCAAGGCGCCCCCCGGCGGGGCCGCCAACGGCGACCCGCGCGAGGCGAAAGCGAACAAAGCCGATCCGGGCGCGCAAACGCCGATGGGCTCGGCGGCGACGATTTATCACGGGCCGAGCGATGCCGGCAACGCCGCGGGGCAGGTGTACAAGATGCCTTGGTAAGGCCTATTCGCGAGCCGGCTCATGCCGGTACGTTGCGTCGCGGCACGCCTGCAACGTGGCTTCCAGCTTGGTCATGATCGCCTGGGGCGACAGTGCCGTTACCGCGTAGTGTCTCGCCGCCTGTCCAAGTCGCATGCGCACGCCTTCGTCATCCGCCAACGTTTCGATCGCCGACGCCAGCGCCGCGCCATTTTCGGGCTGCACAACCGCGCCGCGCCCCGCGAGCGCCTCGCAAAGCTGTGTGCCCTCACGCGCCATGGCGACGATTGCGCGGCCGCTCGCCATCATTCCGGTCAGTTTCGACGGCATGACGAGCTCGGCTGCGTCGGCGCGCTGCGGCAACACGTGAATATCGGCGACATTGAGCAGCTCGTTCAACCGCTCGGCCGGCTGCAGGTCGATCATGGCGCAGTTCGGCAACCGCGCGCATTCGCGCGCCAGCGTCTGTCGCCAGAGCCCATCGCCGCAAAAGAGGAATCGGATATCGGCGCGCGATTGGAGCAGCGAGGCCGCCGTCAATACATGTTCGAGTCCTTGCTTCGCGCCCATGTTTCCGGCGTAAAGCACGACCTTGTCATGCTCTCCGATGCCCAGCTCCCGTCGGTACATGCTTGCGCGATCGAGCGGGCGGATCGCTTCGACATCGACCCAATTCGGCAGGCAAAGGGCGCGCGACGGATCCACGCCAAGCGTCGACAATTTTTGAACCATCCGCTCCGAAATCGACGACACGATATCGAACCGATGTAGCACCGCGCGCTCGAAGGCATGCGCGGCCCGCTCGGCGTAGCGCTGTTCCAGCAACCTCAGCCCGAACGCCGCGTCCACCTCGAAGTCCTGTACGTGCAGCCATGACTTGGCCCCCGTCGCGCGCGCGAGCGTCAGCGCCGCCGGCGCGCATAGCAACGTCGGCGCGATCGACATGACGATATCGGGCCGCCAGCGCCACTGCGCCAGCACCGGCAGCATCGAGGTCAAGGCGAACGAAGCTAAATGCGCCACACGCGTCGCCCCGCCCGGATGCGACGGCACCCACAGCGGTGCACGGCGCACCGCGACGCCGCCGCGCACCTCGCGCCCGTAGCGCCAAGCCGACCAGCCGGCCGCCACGCGCCACGCGGGGTAATACGGC
>DATJJH010000068.1:0-10453 GCA_035492395.1 Trinickia sp.
TAAGCGTTCGACGCCGCCGTGGCCGTCTGCCGACGGCCACGGATGCCTACCGCGCTTTTCTCCTCTCCTTGCGCCGAATCGCTCATGTTCACCCCCAGCCCTTCTCAAGGCCTATGTCCTGCATCCGCGGTGGAGTCCGACGCCGTGCTGGCCAGCGGCTTGTCGGTCGGTTTTTCGCGCCTGAACACACTCGACGCGATCGCGATCACGCGTCGCGTTTATGGTATTGACGGTGCAGCGACACGGTTTTCGACCGAGAAAGACGACACCTTTCGCATCGACGCCGACAACGGCGCGCGCTACGTGCTGAAAGTCTCGAACCCCGGCGAGACAGCGGAAGAACTCGACTTGCAGATCGCCGCGATGCGGCATGTCGCCGACGTCGCGCCGGATCTGCCCGTGCCGCGCGTGCTGCCCAGCATCGGCGGGCAATTTGTCGTTCCGCTTGCTCCATCTGCGCAACCGCAGCGTACGGCAAGGCTTTATAGCTACCTCGAAGGCAAGCCGCTCGATACGCTGCCCCCGAGTGCAATCGATCAGTACGAAATCGGCGAAGTGCTGGCGCAACTGCAGCTTGCGATGGCCAATTTCCGCCATCCGCACGAGCACCGGGTGCTGGCTTGGGACGTCAAACACTTGGCGAGCCTGGCAGGATTGCAGGCACACGTCGCCGACCCCATGCACCGGTCGCTGATCGAGCAGGCATTCGCACGCTTCGCGTCGATCGAACCGGCTCTGCGGCACTGTCGCACACAGGTCGTCCATAACGACTTCAACCGCTCCAACATCGTGGCCGATCCGGGTGGACCGAGATTCGTCAGCGGGATCATCGACTTCGGCGACACCGTGCATACGGCGGTCGCCATCGACGTCGCCACGGCGGTCATGAACCAGTTTCCGCTCGACTTCGACGCGGACGGCCCCGACGACCTTTTCGCTCAGGCGCGCGAACTCCTACGCGGGTACCTCGCGCGTGCTCAACTGAGCCCGGACGAACTGATCCTGATTCCGCACCTCGCGATGGCGCGCGTCGCGGCGCGCGCCTTACTCACGTCATGGCGCGCGACGCTGTTTCCGGAAAACCAGGCCTACATCCTACGTTTCACTCGGCCCGGGTGGGAGCATCTGCGTTGGCTCATGCAACGCGATCACGATGCAGTGTCCAACGCCTTGCTCTAGTGCTTCCTTCGCGCCTCCACCCCTCTCCTTTCCTTTCCTGACCGCTCTATGAACGCCACCTCCACGTCGCAGTCGATAGCCGTCAACGAAGCCGACGACGCGAACAAGCCGCACGACGCACTGCGCGGCGACATGCCGAACAGCTTCAATCCGTCGGCGATCTCCCATCTCGATGCCGCCACGCAGCGACACATTGCGCGCCGCCTGCGGGTGCTCAGCCCGTCGTATCGGTTGTTCTACGCCGAGCCGGTAAAGATCGTACGCGGCGAGAAGGTCTACCTTTACGACGATCAAGGCAACGACTATCTCGACGCCTACAACAACGTCGTCTGCGTCGGCCATGCGAATCCGCGCGTCGTCGACGCCATCACTCGCCAGCTCTCGACGCTCTGCACGCACACCCGTTACATGCAGGAGCCGATCCTCGACTACGCCGAGGCCCTTCGCGCGACGTTCAACACGTCGATCCGCGAAGGCCAGATGATGTTCACCTGCACCGGCTCCGAGGCCAACGACCTGGCCATGCGCATCGCGATGCATCACACCGGCAAAACGGGCGTGATCGTCACCAGCGAGGCGTATCACGGCAACTCGCATTTGACCTCGAGCTTTTCCCCGTCGCTCGGCCGCAAGGCGCTGCTCGGGCCCTACGTCCGAACAGTGTCGGCCCCGGACGCCTATCGTATTGCGCCGTCCGAAGTCGGCCGCCGCATGGCCGAACAGGTCGCGCTGCAGATCGAGGACATTCGCCGTCACGGCGGCGGCCTGGCGGCGTTCATCGCCGATTCATTCTTCTCTTCCGACGGCGTCTTCGCTCATCCCACCGACGTGCTGGCTCCCGTGGCCGAGGTGGTGCGCCGTGCCGGCGGCTTGTTCATCGCCGACGAGGTCCAATCGGGCTTCGGGCGCGGCGGTACGCATATGTGGGGGCACGAGCGGCACGCCGTCGTGCCCGACATCGTTACGCTGGGCAAACCGATGGGCAACGGATATCCGGTGGCCGGCCTCGTCGTGCGCCCCGAGATCGTCGCCGGCTTCGGCCAAGACATGCGCTACTTCAACACGTTCGGCGGCAATTCGGTGGCGATTGCCGCTGCGCAGGCCACGCTCGACGTGCTGCGCGAAGAGAACGTGCTCGAAAACGCGCAACGAGTGGGCGCGATCATGCTCGAGGGGCTGAACGGCCTCGCGCGCAAGTACGACTGCATTGGCGACGTACGCGGCACGGGGCTGTATTTCGGCGTCGAAATCGTACGAGACCGCGCGAAGAAGGATACCGACATCGCGACGGCGCTCAAGCTCGTCAATGGCTTGCGCCAACGGCGCGTACTGATTTCGGCAACGGGGCCGGACGCGAGTGTGCTGAAGATTCGGCCGCCGCTCGTATTTGGCGCGAACGACGCAGACCGATTGCTGACGGAACTGGATGCCGTGCTTGCCGCACTGTGAGCCACAGGCAATCGGCAATGAGTCGGGTCTTCGGCAGGCACACCCCGGCATTAATCGAGGTTTAACGCTTAGTTGTTGACCGGTTAATCATTGATAGGCGCTTGCGACGCATAATTGCACGCACGCACATACCAACATCGACGCAAACCTAGGAGCAACAGTGACCGTCGCAATCGTATTGCATCGCGCCGATGGCGCACCTCTTTCGACCACGTTCCGCCGGGCGGCGTTCGGATATAGCGATCCGTTCGCCGGACATCGGGAGATCGCTTGGGAAGGCCCGGACTCGATCGCCGCGGGTCGCGTCAGCTTCATCGGCGAACGCTACGTAGCGAACTTTCCCCACATCGAAACCATTGTCGTCGCGGAAGGGTCCATCACGCTGCAAGCGCAGGGGGCAGCACCGTTGGTGCTGGGCCGGGGCGAGGGCGCGGTGATCGGCCGCGGCACCGCGCTTAGCGTGACGGCCGAGTCCCGCGCGGTTTTCGCGTTCTGCGCCGCCGCCGGCGAGGACACGGCTCAGAGCGGCCTCATCCCCCTGCGCGCCGACGCCGACTTCAAGCCATCCGCCACCCTACCGCCGGAAGTGCTGCTGGGTCCGGCGCCGGAATGCCGCAGCCACAACGTCTTCACCGATGAAGGCGCGCAGTACCAGGCCGGCACATGGGATTCGACGCCTTACCATCGGATCATTCGCCCGCATCGCTTGAACGAGTTCATGCATTTGCTGGCCGGCAGCGTGCGGTTCGCCGCACCCGACGGCAGCGTGCTTTCGCTCGGAGCCGGCGATACGCTGTTCGTGCCCAAGGGCGCGCCGATCGGATGGGAAAGCAGCGAGCGAGTAGCCAAGTTTTACGTTACGCAAACCGTCCGGGTTCCCATCGCACGAGATTGATCATGTCCCCTCCGCTGCACCACATTCGAACTTCGCCCACCCTGCCTTCGGCCGCCGACGTAGTCGTCATCGGCGGCGGCATCATCGGCGTTTTCGCCGCGTACTTCATGGCCCAGCGCGGCGTTTCGGTCGCGCTGGTCGAGAAAGGCCGGATCGGCGCCGAGCAGTCCAGCCGCAATTGGGGCTGGTGCCGCCAGCAAAACCGCGACGAGCGTGAATTGCCGATCGCCAGCAAGAGCCTGGACCTGTGGGAACGATTCGGCATCGAATCCGGCGAGGACACGGGCTTTCATCGCTGCGGGCTGTTGTATCTCAGCAATGACGACGCCGAGCTGTCGCGTTGGGCCAGTTGGGGCGAGTTCGCAAAGACCGCGGGCGTCACGACCTACATGCTCGACAGCCGGCAAGCGGCAGAGCGAGGAAAGGCGACGGGCCGAACGTGGAAAGGCGGCGTTTTCTCGCCCAGCGACGGCACGGCGGACCCCGCGAAGGCCGCGCCCGCTGTGGCGTCCGCGCTCATGAAGCTCGGCGGCAGCGTCACGCAGCATTGCGCGGCGCGCGGCATTGAACTCGAAGGCGGCCGAGTGTGCGGCGTCGTCACGGAAGCCGGCGTCATCAAAACCCGGACTGTCGTGCTGGCCGGTGGCGCGTGGGCGTCCGCGTTCTGCCGCCAGCTCGGCATCCGCTTTCCTCAGGCGTCGATTCGACAGTCCATTCTGAGCGTGGCGCCTGTCGAACATCGCTTGCCGGATGCGTTGTTCACCTCCGGCGTGTCGATTACGCGCCGCAACGACGGACGCTATGCACTCGCGATCAGCGGACGAGCGCGCGTGGACGTGACGCCCCAGTTCCTGCGATTCGCGCCGCAGTTTCTCCCCATGTTCGCGAAGCGGTGGCGCAGCCTGCTGCCGGGGGGCATGGAGGGCGTTCGTGGGGGTCACGAAACATTGAAACGGTGGCGGCTCGACGCACCCACACCGATGGAGCAGATGCGCATTCTGGATCCCAAGCCCGATCGGGCGACGATCGCCGAAACGCACCGGCGCGCCATCGAACTGCTGCCCGAGCTTCGTGAAGCGAAAATCACGCACGCGTGGGCGGGTTTCGTCGACAGTACGCCGGACGGCGTCCCTGGCATTGGGGAAGTACCGGGCGTGCCGGGGTTGATCTTGGCAGCGGGGTTTTCCGGTCACGGCTTCGGCATTGGGCCCGGCGCCGGCCATTTGATCGCGGATCTCGCCACAGGCTCACTGCCGATCGTGGATCCCGTCCCGTATCGGCCTAGCCGATTCGCTCATTCCGCATGGGGCAAGGTGGCTGATTTTTAGCGAGCGATTTCATCGAGAAGATGCGCGCCGGAGACTTCTCCGAGCGCGCATGTTTCAAGATCAAGTCCGGCGCGCGGCCTTTTATTCGGTCTCGAAGTATCGCTGCGCCAGAGCGACCCAGTACCGCACGCCGGCAGGAATGATGTCGTCGTTGAAATCGTAATTCGGGTGATGCAACGCGGGCGAGGCGTTTCCCTTAGGGGCATTGCCGATCAGCACGTAAGTGCCGGGCCGCTCTTCCAGCATGAAACCGAAGTCTTCCGACGTCATGTTCGGTGCAATGCCGCTATGAAGGCGCTCTTCACCGAACGTCTCGCGAATGATCGTTTCGCACAAGGCCGTTTCGGCCGGCGTGTTGATCGTCGCGGGGTAATACTGGAAAAACGTGACCTCGACTTGCGCACCATAGGCGGAAGCGAGCCCCTCGCACATGAGCTGAATGTCGCGCTGCAATTTCTGTTGCAGCGTGGTGGACAGCGTACGAATCGTACCGCGCAATTCGGCGACGTCGGGAATGACATTGTCCGTATTGCCCGCGTGGAACATGCAGACCGACACCACGGCGGGATCGACGGGATCCTTGTGCCGCGCCGCGATCGTCTGACACTGGAGCACCATCGAACAGGCCAGCGGTATCGGATCGAGGCCCAGATGCGGTTGCGCCGCATGCGCGCCCTTACCGGTGATCGTGATCTTGAAGCGGGAGCCCGCCGCCATGATCGGGCCCGTGCGCAGCCCGAAATGCCCACCGGGCAAACCGGGCCAATTGTGCATGCCGAATACCGCCTCCGTGAGGCAGTGTTCGAATAGGCCATCGTCGATCATCTTGCGCGCACCGGCGCCGCCCTCTTCGCCGGGCTGAAACACGAAGTGGACCGTACCGGGCAAGCGCGGCAGATCCTTCAAGACACGCGCGGCGCCCAGCAGCATCACCGTATGACCGTCATGCCCGCACGCATGCATGATTCCATTCGTACACGACGCATGCGCGAATTCATTGGCCTCCTGGATCGGCAACGCGTCCAAATCGGCGCGAAGTACGATGCCCCGGTCCGGGTTCGTCCCCGGCAGGCTCGCGACGACGCCGGTCCCGCCTAGGCCTCGGAGCACCTCGTAACCGAGCGATTCCAGCTCATGCGCGACGATATCGGCGGTCCTGCGTTCTTCGAATCGCAATTCCGGATGGGCGTGCAGGTCGCGTCGCAACTTCGACCAATGCGCATGATGGGTATGCAACGAATTTTCAGCGATGGCGGAGGTATCCAATCTAAGCCCCTTAACAAAGCAGATAGCATCGAATGCGCCGCGCATCGCGTCAAGCGTTGCAGCTGCTTCAATCGAAAAAACCGAGGATCGACTTCACTTCCATGTACTCTTCCATGCCTTCGATCCCATACTCGCGGCCATTGCCCGACTGCTTATATCCGCCGAACGGCGCCTGCGGGTCCCAGGCCGGATAGTTCAGATGTACCTGGCCCGACCGAATTTGTGCGGCGACCGCCTGCACGAGCGATTTATCCGCGCCTTGAACGTGCGCGCCGAGCCCATAAACCGTGTCGTTCGCGATGGCGATGGCTTCGTCGACCGAGTCGTAAGGCAGGATGGCGAGGACGGGCCCGAAGATCTCCTCCTGCGCGATCGTCATGTCGGTGCGAACGCCGGAGAAGATGGTCGGCCGCGCATAAAAGCCCCGATCGAATCCCTTGGGCCTTCCAGGACCGCCTACGATCAACTTGGCCCGTTCGTCGAGCCCGGCTTCGATCATCGCTTGCACCCTAGCGAACTGCGCCCGGTTGGCCAGCGGGCCATGCGTCGTCTCCGCGACGAACGGATCGCCGACGATCATTTGTTCGGTTGCCGCGGCGGCTAGCGCTTCGACCCGATCCAGCGCGCTGCGCGGCACGATCATTCGCGTCGGCGCGCTACACGACTGCCCCATGTTACGGAACGCGGCGGCGACGCCCAGCGACACGGCGCGGGGCAGATCGGCATCGGGCAAGACGACGTTCGGCGATTTGCCACCCAGTTCCTGCGCCACCCGCTTGACCGTCGGCGCCGCCGCTTGCGCCACCAGCGCGCCGGCGCGCGTCGAGCCTGTGATCGAAACCATATCGACCTGCGGGTGCGAGGCGAGCGCGGCGCCGACTGTCGCGCCGCTGCCGCTCACCAGGTTGAACACACCCGCGGGAACGCCAGCATCCTCGATGACTTGCGCGAACAAGAGTGCGCTCAGCGGCGAGAGCTCGCTGGGTTTCAGGACCACCGTGCAGCCCGCGGCCAACGCGGGGCCGACCTTCGCCGTGATCTGATAGATGGGCCAGTTCCAAGGCGTGATCAGCGCGCATACGCCGATCGGCTCGCGAACGACCGCCGTCGTACCGCGCTGAATCCGAAACGGGTAGTTCGCCAGATTGTCGCGCGCGACTCGGATATGTTCGGCCGCCAGCGGCACGTGTGCGGTGCGCGCATAGCTGATCGGGGCGCCCATCTCGATCGTCAACGCCATGGCGAACCACTCGGCGCGCTCCAACATCAACGTATGAATGCGGTCGAGCAGCGCGGCGCGCGCTTGCGGCGAAGTCTGCGACCACCCGGCGAACGCTTTGCGCGCGGCGCGCACTGCGCGTTCCACGTCGCGTTCGTTGCCGAGCGGGATTTCGCAGACCGCTTCTTCGGTGGAGGGCGAGATGACCGCTGCACGATCCGTACTCTCGGGCGCGACCCACGCGCCGTCGATGAAGAATCGCTCGAGCCTTCCCGCTTGCATCAGATGAGAAATGGGTGAAGTCACTGTAGCGTGTCCTTGAGTCGATACCATGCGCCCACGAACGGCAAGAACCACGGCTTGCCGAAGTGACCGGGAATGGCGGGCCAGTCGAAATCTTTCCAGGGGTTCAAATCGGCGCGCCCGTCCATGATCTCGGCCATCAGCGTCCCCATGAGCGTGGCCATCTGCGTGCCGTGGCCGCTATAGCCCATCGAGTAGTACACACCGTCTCGTTCCCCGGCGCGCGGCAGTCGATTGTGCGTCATATCGACCATGCCGCCCCAGCAATAGTCGATGCGCACGTCGGCCAGTTCCGGAAACACGGCTGCCATCTGCTGTCGCAAGATCGCGCCGCTTTTTTCGTCCGAGAGAGGGTTGGAGGTCGCGAAGCGCGCGCGCCCGCCGAACAGTATTCGGTTATCGGGCGTGACACGAAAGAAATTGACGAAGTTCTTGGTGTCGGTGGCCATCCTGCGCGTCGGCATCAACCGGTCGAGAATATCCACCGGCAACGGTTCGGTCACGATGAGAAACGCGCCGACCGGCACGATTCTGCGCCGGATCCAGCCAAACGGCCCCACCTGCGAGATGCCGCTTGCGAGGAGGACCTGCGCCGCGCGGATTTCTCCGCTCGGTGTTTGGGCGACATAGCCGCCGCCCGATTCCCTTTTCAGCCCTAGAACCGGCGCATGCTCCAGAATATGCGCGCCACGCGCTTGCGCGGCCCTCGCAAGGCCCCTCACATAGCGCCCAACGTGCATTCCCGCACTCTTCTTGAAAAGCAGCCCGCCGTGATAACGGTCGGAACCGAGCTCGTCTCGAAGCTCCGCCTTGGTCACGAGACGCGTGTCGGGGTCCACGCCGGCGGCCAGCAGCGCATGGCTTCGCGCGAGCTTCTCGAAGTGTTCCGGTTTCGCCGCGAGCTTGAGCTTGCCCCAGCGCACGAAATCGCAATCGATCGATTCTTCCCTGACCAATCGCTCGACCGTATCGACGCCGGCGTCGAACGCTAGCCACAACCGGTTGGCTAATTCCGTGCCGATCCGCTGCGACAGCGATCCATAATCCTGTGCGAACCCGTTGTTGCACATGCCGCCGTTGCGGCCCGATGCCGCCTGCCCCACGGTCTGCGCTTCGCAGACGATGACGCTCGCACCTTTTTTGGTCAGCGCCAACGCAGCGGCCGACCCCGTGATCCCTGCGCCGACCACGAGCACGTCGCAACGTCCGCCGTGCTCGTCAGGCGAATGGTTGACGAAGGGCTCGGACGTATCCAGCCAATAAGATTCGAAATGCATTCCAAACTCCAAAACCAGCGAACGGCTCATAACGATCGACGCACTCGCGGCATGCCAATTCGATCCGACTCGCTACAGCTGCGCGACCGCTTCGATCTCGATCATCAGACCGAAGTGCAGCGCGGGAACGGGAACCACGGCGCGTGCGGGTCGCGCTTCCCCCGCCCAGCGCGCGTAGATCTCGTTGAAACGCGCCCAGTATTCGACATCGACGATATAGACACGGACCTGAGCCAGTTTTGTGATGTCGCTCCCCGCGCCGGTGAGCGCGCGAGCCAAATTGGCCAACGCCTGCTCGGCCTGCGCTTCGAACGGCTCGTTCGTGAGTTTTCGTCCCGTTGCATCGATCGGCAGCTGCCCCGAGACGAACACCAGACCATTTGCGACCGAAACGTGACTGTAGTGTCCCCCTGGCGTCGCCAGCCCCGCGGGGTTCATTGTCCTAGGGTGCGGCATATCGTTTTCGCGCTGATCCATCGAGACCACCGTAAGTAGAAAGAAACTCGCTGCCCGCCTCGGTTCGACGGACGGGACTCCTCGCTCATCGAGCGGCGGCGCTTCTGACTCTCGAGCGCGCGCGACTCCCACTATAGAAAAAAACATTTTCGTCGTGTTTAATATGAAATGAACCCATCGTTAACGAGGTTTTAATGCTTCAGCTAGAAGACATGCAACTGCTGCGCGCGTTGGGCGCATCGCAATCGCTGGCCGCAGCCGCACGGCTGCTCGATCTCACGCCGCCCGCGGTCACGGTGCGGCTTCAGCGCATTGAGGAGCGCGTCGGGATGCGTCTCGCCACACGCGCGGCGAGGGGGATTTCGCTGACGGACGAGGGACAGCGCCTCGTGCAGGAGGCGATCGACATTCTCGAGCGGATCGAATCTATTCCGTCCCGCCTCTCCGGCGAGTCGAGCGGCGTCAGCGGCCATTTGCGCGTCGTGGCCCCGTTCGGGTTCGGCCGCGAATACGTTGCGCCGCTCATACGGGATTTGCATCGCTCGCATCCCCATCTCGCGGTTTCGCTCATCTTGGTGGAGAGCCCGCTCGCCGCAGCATCGGGCGCCGATGCGGTCATTTCCATTGGGCACATCAAAGGGTCGTCCTGGGTTGGGCATTTTCTGGCCCCGAACGACCGCGTGCTGTGCGCGAGCCCTGCCTTGGCGCGCAGCCTGTCCAAGCTCAAGCATCCGTCCGAACTCAACACGCATCCGGATCTGACATTTCGCGAGAACGACGAGGACGTGACCCGGCTTCGCTTCACGCAGCACGATGCCGCGGGCAAGCGAATCAGTAAAGCGGTAACGGTTCGACTCAACAGCGCGCTATCGTCGAACGACGGCACCGTGGTGAGGGATTGGGCCGTGGATGGCCTGGGCGTCGTCGCCCGATCCGAATGGGACTGCGCGCGGCTGCTCGCGCAGGGCAAGCTCAAGCGCATATTGCCGGCATGGCGCCTCGAGCCCGCGCCGGTCATCGCCCTGACGTCTACGCGCCAGGGCTTGACCATTCGTCAGCGGGTGTTTTTGGAAGCCGCGAA
>DATJJH010000069.1:0-18556 GCA_035492395.1 Trinickia sp.
CTCGCGCGCCTCGTCGCCGCAAGCGCACGCGATCCTCTGATTCGCCGCTTCTCGACCGACCGGTCATATGTCGCTTATCCCGGCCGCTACGAGCTGCTTTACGTGAATTCCAACCCGGTGGTTCGATTCGACAGCTGGCCCATCAAGGTGCAAAAGACGGGCTTCATCAACGAGGCAGGGCACTGCGTCGTCATGCGGGTACTGGTGGGGAACCGGCCGGAGACGATCGTGCTGCTGGATTCGGCGACGCGCGACGGCATGGTGCTCGACGCCATCAAAATCCACCGCTGGCTTACGTGCTCCCTGACATGAGCGCGCGGGCCGCGGCGGGCGCGTAGCTTCCGAGCTCAAGCCGCCGGCGTCGGCGGCGGCGTCTTACACCTGCGCGCGGTTGCCCGATGCAACGGCAACAGTGGTCGGGAATTCGGCGAGCGGAACGAAGCGTCTCGTGGCGCCGTCGAGCGCATCGATGGACCCGTTCTCGATGTCGTAGACCCAACCGTGCAGGTTCATACGCCCCTGTTCCAATGCGAGGGCCACGGACGGATGCGTGCGAATGTTCGCCAACTGCGCGATCACGTTTTCCCGCACCAGGCTGTCGAGCTTGGCGCGCGGCGTGTCGAACCGATGAGCCGCATTGATCGCCTTCGCGGCATCGGAATGGCGCAACCAGTTCGCCACCGCCGGCATATGATCGAGACACGTGCAGCGCGAGATCGCACCCATCGCGCCGCAGTCGGAGTGGCCGCAGATCACGATGTCGTGCACGCCCAGCACCGCCACCGCATATTCCACGGTAGCCGATACGCCTCCCGGCTCCGGACCGTACGACGGCACGATGTTGCCGGCATTGCGTATCACGAACAGCTCGCCCGGTTCACGCTGAGTGAGCAGCTCCGGCACGACACGGCTGTCCGAACAAGTCACGAATAGCGCCTTCGGATTTTGCGTTGTCGCAAGCTGCTTGAACAGCTCGGCACGGTGCGGAAATACCTCTCGCTGAAAACGCAGAAAGCCGTCGATGACGTCACGCATGGATGTCCTCCAGATTCGAAAACAGTCTGCCGGCACGATCGTTCGATACATCTCGCGCCGGCGCGGCCGACATTATCGCCGATGTCGAACGTTCGGCGCGCATGCCCGGCTTCGGGCACACGGATCGGCATAGCGTGGCTTTCGGAGAGCGGACAAAGGGACGGCGGCATCGAATGGAAGATGCCCCATTCAGGCGCTATTTACGACGCGCGGCGGACAGGTTCCACAGCAATTTCGCCCGATTCCCGGTGCGGCAATAGGCCAGCACGGGCTTGGGCAACGTGTCGATATAGGCGGCGAAGGCCGTGAGGTCCAATTCACTGATTTTGTCGGCAACCACCGGAAGATAGCGCGCCTCGATATCGAGGCGGCCGGCCGCTTCCGCAATCGCGGCAAATGCCGGCTGCCCCGGTTCCTCACCATCCGGCCGGTTGCAGATCACCGTTTTGAAACCCTCGCTGCGCAGGGCCACCATGTCATCGCCCGTCAGCTGAGGCGCAATGGCGAATTCGGGCGAAATTTTCGTAAAGGATGAAGGTTGCCGATGCGCGGCGGGCCGATGACACGCGTCGACTGCTCGTTGCAAGCACGCGATGGCAAAATCGACGTCGTCTTGCGCCGTATACCGGCCAAGGCTCAAACGTACCGTGCGACTTGCCGCCTGCGCGTCGAGTCCCATCGCGGTGAGTACATGAGAAGGTTTGCCGGCCGCGGAATTGCACGCCGAAGTGGACGACACCGCGAGCTCGTCCCCGAGCATCGACGTGGAAAACCCCGGCAGCCCGACCGTCAAGCTCAGCGTATGCGGAATGCGACGCGCCACGCGCGCGTTCTGCGTCACGCCGTCGAGGGCCTGCACCGCATCCAACAGCCTTGCGCTCAAAGCGCCAATGCGTTCGTTGTCCCCCGCCATGTTTGCCAAGGCCAACTCGCATGCCGTTCCCATGCCGACGATTTGATGCGTCGCCAGCGTCCCCGATCGAAGGCCCCACTCATGGCCGCCCCCATGCATCTGCGGCGCGATTCGCGTCGCCGCCTCTCGGCTGACGTACAACGCGCCAATACCTTTCGGACCGTATACCTTGTGAGCGGACATCGACAACATGTCGATTCCCATCGCCTTGACGTCGATCGGCGTCTTGCCGAGCGCCTGAGCGGCGTCGACATGCAGGAGCGCCCCCGCCGCATGAACGATCGGTGCGATCGCGGCAATATCGGTCAGCGTGCCCAGCTCGTTGTTGACCAGCATCAGCGACACCAGGCACGTTTGCGGCCCCACCGCCGCCGCCACTGCGTCGGCTGTCATTTCCCCATCGGCGGTCGGCCGGATGTAAGTGACCGATATATCGCGCTTCTCGAGGCTCGCCATCGTATCGAGAATCGCTTTGTGCTCGATCTGGCTCGTGACCATATGCCGCCTCGACGTCGCCGTTTCGGCGCAGCCCTTCAGCGCGAGGTTGTTCGATTCGGTCGCACCGGAAGTCCAGACGATCTCTTGCGCATCTGCGCCGATCAGCTTGGCCACCTGCTCTCTTGCGCGCTCGACTCTATCTCGAGCGGCGATTCCCGCGGCATGCGAACTCGAAGCGGGATTGCCGAACACGCCGTCGATCCCCAAACATTCCGACATCGATTCGATTACCTGAGGATCGGCGGGTGTCGTTGCCGCATAGTCGAAATATCGAAGACTGCCCTTTGTACTCATGATCTAGATCCGGTTCTTCTGATCCACGGCGCAGTCGGCAAGCCATGGAAAATTGCGGGTTGTCTGCGTGAAGGCATTGCGCGCTGCCCTGCGTTCGATCGCAGGGGCAGGCGTGCCCCACCGGCACGGAAGCCACTGACGGGAAGCTTAATGTTGCCGTCATGAAAAGTGCTTCCAAAAAAAATGCCGATTCGCCGCTTTGAGAGAATTATTTTCTATTTAAACCTGGCTTGACGAAACGAGCGGGCACTCGTGGGTTGTTCCCCCGAACCGCCCGCGCGAGCGGCTGGCGGCGGCGTTCGTGGCCGTGCTGCGCGAGCTACACGACGAAATCCTAGCAGCAGCAAAAGCGACGAAGGGGCCGCGCAGTCGGGCGGAGCGAGTCAAGGCCGCTTGACTGTATTCCCGCTGTGAGCGGGGCGCAGAAGCGCCAGCGCCGGCCGCGCGACACCATCGAGCAGCGCCCGGTCGGGCCGCGTCCGTGCGAGTACGCGAATGCCCAGATGTATGCCGAGCAGCATGCGGGCCAAATCGTCGGCACACTGCCCCTGGGCGATCTCGCCGCTTTGCTGCCCGGCCCGCAAGCAGCGGCGAAAGAAACCCTCGACACGCTGCAGCACTTCGCTCACTGTCGCTCGAAAATCGGGATCGTGCGGCGCCACCTCCAACGCCGAATTGACGAGCAGGCATCCCTTGCGATCTAGATCGGCCACCGAACGATCGATGATCTCCTTGAAGAACGCCTCGATAGCCGCGAGCGGCGATAGTGCGTGCTCGAAGCGCGCCACGCGGTCGCCGAAACTGTTTTCGACGTAGAACGCCAACGCGCGCCGAAACAGCGAACGCTTGTCCCCGAACGCGTTGTAAAGGCTCGCCCCCGTGATGCCCATCTCCTGGGCCAGCTCCCGCACCGATGTCGCTTCGTATCCGTACCGCCAAAAGCGGTAAACGGCGGCGTCGAGCACCGCGTGTTCATCAAACTCCCGAGGACGGGCCATGGCGCCTCCAGCAATTGCAAGTTCCGCTGTGCGTCGGATTGCAACGCCACGAGCATTACGATATTCTAAAACAATCGATCTAAAACCATCCGCGCCCCTTGCTGTAAGCCATTCGACAGTTTGCGAGGCGCGCATTTCGTGCATCGCGACGCTTCGGGACACCATGATCGACTTTCGCGCGCTGTGACTCCGGAGACCGCCCCTTGTACTCAGCCGAGTCGCGTCTTAAAGCATTGTTCGTCAGCGGCCTCGAGGGCAGCGCTCCCGACTACCGTTTGTTTCTATCGGAGTTGACGCGGCACTTACGCGGCTATTTGCGCAAGCGCATCCCGCATTTCCATGACGATGTCGAGGACCTCGTTCAGGAAATCTTGCTGGCCGTGCATAATGCTCGTCATACCTTTCGGCCCGACGAGCCGCTGACTGCGTGGGTACACGCGATAGCCCGCTATAAATTGATGGATTTCTTCAGGACGCGCACACGGCGCGAATGGCTGCACGATCCGCTCGACGATGAAGACGCGATTTTCGCGGAGGCCGACGACGAGCGGGTCGACGCGCGGCGCGACATCGGGAAACTGCTCGACCACCTACCCGACAAGCAGCGCCTCTCCATTCTTCACGTCAAGCTCGAGGGGCTTTCCGTGGCCGAGGCCGCTCGCCTGACCGGGCTGACCGAGTCAGCCGTCAAGGTCAGCATCCATCGCGGGCTCAAAGCACTGGCTGTGCGAGTGCGGGGTGTCGCATGAGAACGGACGATCTCGTGGATCTGCTGGCTACCGGCATTGCGCCGGTCAAGCGCGGCGTGCCGGCGCAGCGGTTCGCCATTTCGCTGCCGATCGCCGCGATCGGCGCCACGCTCTTGATGATCGCCGTGTACGGCATTCGCCCCGACCTCGCCGTCGTCGCGCGCACGGCGCTCTTCTGGGAAAAACTCGCGTTTCCGCTTGTTATCGCGATCGGCGCGTTGATCGGCGCCACGCGGCTCGCGCGCCCGGGAGGGCGTGTGGCGATCGGCTGGCCGGTCATGGGCGCACCGGTAATCCTCGTATGGATCGCCGGCCTCGCCATCGTCGCTGCCGTCGAGCCCCACGATCGCCTAGCCGTGGTGCTCGGGCAATCCTGGAAAAGCTGCCCGTTCAATATCGTTCTGCTTTCCCTTCCCGGGTTCGCCGCCATTTTCTGGGCCATCAAGGGGCTGGCGCCAACCCGATTGGGATTGACGGGCGCCGTAGCCGGGTTGCTAGCGAGTGCCATCGGAACCGTCGCTTACTGCTTCCACTGCCCTGAGATGAGCCCGGCATTTTGGAGCGTATGGTACGTGCTGGGCATGTCCCTGCCCGCGGCCCTCGGAGCCGTTCTCGGCCCGCGCCTGCTGCGTTGGTGATCGCCGGCGGGCGCATGCCGGCCCGCCGACGCCCTCTCTTTTCCCCCCGCCATACCTGCCGCTGCATCGCGGCGTCCAATCGATCTGATCGATCCGACCGCTCGTCAAAACCGATCCGTCACCGCGGATACCCGGACCATCTAAAAAAAATTTTCGATCGCTGTAACCGGCGGACGGCAGCGCACGAATTAACCCACGTATCCACGACGGATACCTTCCAAATCAATCATCGGAGAACATCCATGTCCGCAAAGATCACTGTCAGTTCCGCTCTGCTCGCCAGCGCCGTTGCAACGTTGCTCGCTTCGGCCGCCCACGCAGCGCCGCTGACGAAGGCCGAAGCGACGGCGGCCGTCGCCGCTCATAAAGAGAAGTGCTACGGCGTCGCGCTCAAAGGGCAAAACGACTGCGCCGCCGGCCCCGGTACGACGTGTCAGGGCACCTCGACGGTCGATTTCCAAGGCAATTCGTGGAAATTCGTCCAAGGCGGCACGTGCGCGAGCATCGTCGTGCCGGGCGGCGGCCACGGCTCGCTCACGCCGATGAAGTCTTAAGCGCGACGACCGCAACGAGACGGCCATGAACGCCTCCCTCCAATCAGCGGCCCCCGAGGCGTACGGCCGTTCTCGTCGCACGGCGCCCGGCGCGGCCGGGCTTGCCGGAACCAGCTTCAAACACGCGCATCTCGCGGCAATTCTCGAAGACGGCTTGCCGAATGGTTTCTTCGAAGTGCACGCGGAGAATTACATGGGTGCGGGCGGGCCCGTGCACCGCGCCCTAACCGCGCTGCGCGAGCGCTATCCGATCTCGCTGCACGGCGTGGGCATGTCGATCGGTGGGCCGAATGCGCTCGATCGAGACCACCTCGCGCGCTTTCGTGCGTTGGTCGCGCGCTATGAACCGCGGTGGGTTTCCGAACATCTCGCCTGGTCCTCGCACGGTGGCGCGTTTTTCAACGACCTCCTGCCGCTGCCTTACACGAGCGCGACGCTCGATAGGGTGTGCGAGCACATCGATCAAGTGCAAGAGACGATCGGACGGACGATGCTGCTCGAAAATCCGTCGACCTATCTGACGTTCGCATCGTCGACGATGAGCGAACCCGAATTCATCCGCGCCGTGGCGCAGCGCACGGGATGCGCGCTGCTGCTCGACGTCAACAACGTCTTCGTATCGGCGACGAATCACGGCTATTCGGCCCTCGACTATCTCGCGCAGTTTCCGCTCGAGCACGTCGGCGAAATTCATCTTGCCGGCCACAGCGAGCAACGCGACGACGAAGACGCCCCGCTGCTCATCGATAGCCACGACCGGGCGGTGGCGGAGCCTGTTTGGGCGCTTTACCGAGCGGTGATCGAGACGACCGGGCCGATACCGACGCTCGTCGAATGGGACAGCGATTTGCCTTCCTGGCCCGAGCTACGGATGCAGGCCCTCACGGCCCGGCAAATCATGACGGACGGCGCGGGCCAAGACGCGTTCGAGACTCGACCCGCATACTCGGAGCCAGCCGCCCATGAAGCTTGAATACGAAGCATACGAAGTATGCGACTATGCCGCGACGTTCACGCCGGGTTTGACGAACCCCGAGTTGGACGCGCCCGAGAACGTCGTGGGCGGTCTCGGCAAAGGCGTCGTCAAGCGGTACAACATCTACCGCAACAACGTCACGGTCAGTCTCATCGACGCATTAGCAGCGATCTATCCCGCCGTCCAGCGCATCACGGGCATCGAATTTTTTCGTGCGATGGCGCGCTTTCACGTGCGCGAGACGCCGCCGATCTCCCCACTGTTATTCGAATACGGGCGGGACTTCCCCGCGTTCATCGAAGCGTATGAGTACGCGCGCGACATGCCATGGCTGGCGGACACCGCGCGCATCGAACGCGCTTGGCTCGACGCCTATCACGCCGCGGACGTCGAGCCGCTTTCGGCGCAAGCGCTCGCAAGCGTCGATCACGCGGCCCTTGCACAAGTGCGATTCGTTCCGCATCCGGCGACACGAATCGTTCGTTCACCGTATCCCGCGGTCGCGATCTTCGCGATGAATCGCTTGGACGGCCCCGTGACCCCGCTCAATTCCAGCGATGCGGAAGATGCGCTCGTGACGCGGCCCGACCACGACGTGATCGTCTCGCGCCTGCCTCAGGGCGGCGCGGCATTTCTCGCGACGCTGCTCGAAGGAGAGCCGCTCGGCGCCGCGGTGCAATCGGCCTTCGGGGAGAGCGAAGCTTTCGATTTGGCGGCCAACCTTTCGGCCATGATTTCAGCAGGCGTGTTCAGCGCCATTGAATTAGGAGCGTGATCATCATGTCGACTCGACCTACCTCTACCCCGCCCTTTCCAAGCGGCGTCGCGCGTATGATCGGACGCGCGCGGCGCGCCGTCGAACGGTTCGCTCAACCGTCGTTCGTGCAACTCGTATTGCGCCTCGCGCTGGCCGTGCCGTTTTGGAAATCGGGCATTCTCAAATGGCACGGCTTCCTGCAGTTGAACGACACCGCCATCGATTTGTTCACGGAAGAATTCAAGCTCCATTTGCCCGGCGGACCGTATCCGTTTCCAGCGCCCGCGGTGTTCGCGTTCCTGTCCGCGTGCGGCGAGGTCGCGTTTCCGGTATTCCTGGTGCTAGGGCTCGGCACGCGCTTTGCCGCAATCGGTCTGCTTCTCATGACCTGCATCATCGAGCTGACCGTGCCCGACGGCTGGCCCATCCACATTACGTGGGCCGCCATGGCGCTCGGCATCGCAGCGTGGGGGCCGGGCCGCGTCTCGATCGACTACCTGCTCGGAGATCGCGCAAACAGATCATGAAAACGCGCGATCTCGTCGCCCGGCTGGCGAGCGATGTGTCGCCCGTCGAACGCAACGCCGTCTCCAGGGTGCTCAATCGCGCGCTGATGCTGGGCCTTGCCGGCAGCGCGATGTTACTGGTCCTGCTCTATGGCGTGCGAAGCGACATGCCGGAGCTCATCCTGACGACGATGTTCTGGACGAGGCTTGCATTTCCGCTTTCCATCATCGCCGGGGCCATGCACCTAGCAGACAGGCTGGGCCGCCCCGGCGCTTCGCTCAAGCTCGCGTGGTTAGCGGCGGCGTTGCCCATTGCCGCAATGCTGCTCGCCGCCGCCTGCATCTTGCTGGCGACGCCGCCGGGCTACCGACTTCAATTGATGCTCGGCACGACTTGGCGTACGACCACGGCGAGCATCGTGCTGCTTTCGCTGCCTTCCCTTGCCGCGATGATGCACGCGATGAGGCAGCTCGCGCCGACGCGTCTCGCGCTGGCAGGCGCGGGGGCAGGTTTGCTGGCGGGCGCGCAGGGCGTGCTCGTCTATTCGCTGTACTGCGCCGAGATGGCGGTGCCCTTCTGGGGAGTCTGGTACGTACTCGCGATCGTCTTCACGACGAGCATCGGCGCAGCCATCGCGCCGCGTTGCCTGCGGTGGTGACAGGCGGGGTGCGAGGACGAGGTTCACTGGCCCCATCGCACGCGACAGACACTAGCTATTGCGCAGCGAGCTTGCGGGCTTGCCTTCGCATACCGTCGAAGATCTTGTCCGCGACATCCATGGGGAAACCGCTCGGCAACTTCGCCGCTACGACGTCGATCACCGCCTCCGTCATTCCGGTCAACGTGCCGATCATCTCGTCGACCTCCTCCGCCGCGAGCGTGACACGCTGCCCTTGCGCAACCCAATGACGCCGGCGGATCTCGCTGATTAGATAGTGTGCGTTTTTGCTCCGCACCGCCATGGCGAGCTTGACTCGGAGGGGAGAAAACTGGTTCCGCCCCCTCCCAATGACAGGGTGCGCGGATAGCACGTCGTAAAGCGGCGTAACGATGTAACGATTCGACTCGAGATGCGCAATGCTGAAATTCTTTGCATGGCCATCAGTCGCCGCGAGAATCCAAAAAACGATCTGCGCTTTGAAGAAATTGGATTGATCTAGCCTGGCCTGCTCCGAGCCCGCTAGGATCTTCATAATTCTCTCGATACCGGGGCCGCCGTCAGATTCGTATTTGCCGGTTGCAGACGTGCCAGTGGCCTGGCACATATCCTCCTGAGGAAGCCGTAGGATCCAAGAACCGTCACTCGCCAGTTTGCGGTCGAATCTCGCGACCACGAGCGCTTTCTGGTCCTCGAAGGCGCCGATCTCGCAGTGAGCGATCGGCAAGCCGTAGGCGGCGACTATTTTCGAGCACAGCCATTCGTTCTCGACGGATGAGCGCATGTCTGCACGCATGTTTCCGACCAGCCCGAGGGGGAGTTTGAAGATGTGCGTAGTGGGCGTGCTTCCCTCGGGCTGGAGCCATTGGTTACCGTGCCACAGCAGCGCGCTTTTCTCCTGCGCGCCTGCGATGGAGAGACGAAGATCGTCGATGGGCTCATGTTGCCCCAGCGGCGCAGCGGTAACATCCCGCAGCAAACGAGCGATATCGGCCTCCCTTAGAGGCTTTCCGCGAATCCGCTGAAGATCGACCGGCCGCTCGCCTGGCGGGAGCATCTGGATCGCGCCGGCGCAGTCGCGCCCCAGGGCGGACAACAGCTCGAAGGGCGACGTGCCGCCGGTTTTATGGCGTGCGGCAATGCGCTCGCGGATGGCCTTGCTGTCGGGGAGCAGGTTGTCGAAATAGTCCGAAACAACCTTGCCGCGACGCGGCTGGTTACCGGGCGTAAATGGCAATGACAGTGAGAGGGGGCGCCCTTGCTCGTCCTCGACCCAGGACTCGAAGTACGTGAGCTTCTCACCGTCGCGCGTGGTCTCCCATGTTCCGACGGGAATACCATTCATCCACAGTTCCAGGCTTTTTGTTTGCGCTCTTCGACCCATCCCTACCACTTCTCCCGCTTCTTGACGACCGAGGCGATAGGCAAAGGCTCGGTAGTGCGACCTTTCGGCGGGATTTCGGCCCGCTCGGCCGTGCGTTTAATACCGGCCTTTGCGGCGGCCGGCTTGCTTGATCCGGCGCCACGCTTCATCGCAGCCGGCCGCTTCGCCGAAGCGGGCCCCTCGACGCGTTTGGCACGCTTCGAAACAGTATTCTCGACTGTCTGCGTGCCTGACACATGGGCCAAAACGAGGTTGACGTCGAGCAGCTTTAGAACGAGATAAAGACGATCCAGGCTGGCAGACTCGGGTTTTGCTTCCAGTTGGGCATAGGTTTGCTGGGTGACGCCCAACCGCGCCGCCAGCTGCGCCTGCGTCAAGCCGGCCGCCTTGCGAAAGCCCACCAGGAGCGGGCGGAGCTGCTGAGGAGTTTTGACGGGATAATCCACGTTGAGCATGCGGAAACAGGAAATTTCCTGTAAATGACAGATACAGTATAACACCTGTACAAGGAATCGATACAGGAAATTATCTGTAAATGGCAAATACAAGTCATGACCTGTTTCCGTCCAAGGGCCGACGCACGATCGACGTTACGTGCGCGGCCGATCGCCGGGCCGCATCAGCACCTTGATCGAATCGAGCGAATTCGCGACCTTGATGGCCTCCTCCCATTCATCCAGCGAGAAGCCGTGGGTGACGATGCCCTTCGACGTGACGAGCCCGCGCCCAAGCAGATCGATCGCGATCGGATAGCAATAGGGTCCGAGGTGTGCGCCGCGCACATCGAGCTCTTTTCGATCGCCGATGATCGACCAGTCGACCGAAGTCTCCGCGCCGAACACCGAAAACTCGACGAACCGCCCCAGCTTGCGAATGAGTTCCAACCCCTGCGGCACACCCGCCGGTACGCCAGTCGTTTCAATGTAGACATCGCAGCCGTATTGATCGGTGAGCGAACGAACGATCGAAAGCGCGTCGTCCGTCTTCGGATTGATCGTGACATCGGCGCCGTACTCGCGGGCGAGCGCGAGCCGCTCGTCCACGAGATCGATCACCACGAGCTTTTTCGGCGTCTTCAGGTGGGCAACCTGCGTCATCATGAGTCCGAGCGGCCCCGCGCCGGCGATCACCACGACGTCGTCGAGCTGAATGTCGCCGCGATTGACCGTATGAATCGCGCACGCGAGCGGCTCGATAATGGCCGCATCCTCGATCGAAATGCCGTCCGGAATCTTATGCACGATCGCCGTCGGCGGAAAGCGCATGTATTCAGCCATGCCGCCGTCGGCCACCTCGCGCTGGAAGCCGAAAATGTTGTGCACCTCGCACATCCAGTATTGGCCCGACTTGCAGTAGCGACACTTCCCGCACGGCACGATTTGTTCGGCGATCACGCGCTCGCCCACTTTCACGCCGAAGTGCTGTTCCGCGCCCTCGCCTAGCTCCTCCACGTACCCGAAGAACTCGTGCCCCGGAATCACGGGAGCCTTCACCCAAGGGCTCGGTCCACCCCAGAACATTTTCGCGCCGGAGAAGCATTTGCAATCGCTCGCGCAGATGCCGCACGCCGCGATGCGGATGACGAGCTCGTTGGGGCCGGGCCGCGGCCGCGCGACGCGTTCGACGCGGTAGTCCTTCGGGGCATGGCAAACGACGGCCGTCATGTGCGCCGTCTCGTTCGGTTCACTCATAGTCGACTCGCTTGGAATGAGAAAGGAAATGAGCGCACGGCGTTCACCGCGCGAGAAAACCGCCATCCACGGCTAGACTGACGCCGTTGATCATGCGCGATTCGTCGCCGAGCAAGTAGGCAATCGCTTGCGCCACTTCATCGGGTTTGACGAACCGGTTTAAAGGAATGCGCGAAAGCATTTGGGCTGCCTTCTCCGGATCGCCCCACGCCTTCTCGGCCATCGGCGTCAACGTGACGGTCGGATTGATCGAATTGACGCGTATGCCGTACTCGCCGAGCTCCACGGCCATCACGCGTGTAAGCGCATCCAGTGCGGCCTTCGATGCGCAGTAAGCGGCGTGCAGCGCGAAGCCGATCTGCGCCGAGATGCTCGATACATTGACGATCGCGCCGCCCATCCCACGCTCGATCATGCTGCGCGTGCAAATTTGCCCCACGATCGTCGCGGCGCGCACGTTCACGGCCATCGTCTCGTCGAACGCTTCGACGTCCAGATCGATAAACGGCTGCAAGCGCGCGATGCCCGCATTATTGACGAGCAAATCGATCGGCTGCGCGGCGAGCGCCGCGGCGCGCGTGGCCGCTGCGTCCGCGAGATCGACCGCATGCGTCTTGCACCCGATCTCCAGCTCGAGTGAGCGCAGATCGTCCGCGGATCGGCTCAACGCGACGACGCGCGCGCCCCGCGCCGCGAGCAGCAACGCCGTGGAGCGGCCGATACCTTTGCCGGCCCCCGTGACCAAGACGCGTTTGCCGGAAAATTCATCGCGGCGGTCAACCACATTCGTCGAACTCATGATCGGTAGTCCTTACGGTACTTCCGTTACGCCCCACCTTCACGGCTCGTCGCAGAGCCGCCGCGCCGTGTCCTCGTCGGTCACGAGCACCGACACGTAGCCGCCGCGCAGCGCCGCCCGCGTGACGAAGAATTTCTGCGCGCCGCCGCTCGCGAGCACGACTCGCTTGATACCGCGCAAATCGTCGAGCGCAATCGCCACCGTGCGGCGATTCAAAGGGTGGTTGATGAGCTTGCCGTTCTCATCGACGAAATGGCCGAGCACGTCGCCCACGGCGCCCGCGTTGCGCAGCGTGCGCAAATCCTCGGGGTCCTTCACGCCGTATGTGATGACGAGCGATTCCGTGAGATCTCCCGCTGTGACCAGCGCCAGATCGGCCCGGCGCGCCAGCTCATAGGTCCCGCGCACGGCGTCTTCCTGAAGAATGATGTCGCGTACTTTCTGACTGCTTACGTAGATCGGCGCGGCGAACAGGTAACCATCGGCATGACATAGGTCGGCGAAGTCGGACACGATGTCGAACGTATTGATGCTCGGGCAATGCGCCAGACCGCCTTGCAGCGAGACCGCGGAGAGCGGCCCATAAGAGCGCTGCGGCAATGCACGCAGCACCGCGCGAATCGTTCTGCCCCAGCCGAGCCCGATCGTATGGCCGGCCGCGATGTGCTGAGTCAGGTAGTTGGCCGCGCCGATGCCGAGCGCGGCCATCGTCGCCTCGTAGGTCGCGCCGCTCGGCACCACGATGGCCGTTTGAAGCGAGAAGCGCTCGACAAGCTGCTCCTCGAGCGCCACGCAAGGCGCGATGCGGCTATTGATCGTGATACGTACAAGCCCCGCTTCGCGGCCCGCCGCGAGCAGCCGGTTCACACGTACGCGGTTCGTGCCGAGCAGCTGGGCGATCTCCTGCTGCGTCATGTTGCCCACGTAGTAATGCCAGGCCACGCGCGTTTGCAGTTCCTCTTCGCTGTCGACGCCCTCATCGAGTTCGACTGGCGGTGCGGATTGGGTGGTCTTGCCCATGATGTCAAAAGGTCTCGCCGAGAGAAAACGGACGTTATACCAAACAGTTCATTTCACCGCGCCCATCGTGAGGCCTTGCACGAGCCGGCCCGAAACCAGCAGCGCGAAGATCACCATCGGCAGCACGATCAGTGTGCCTGTCGCCATGATTTCGCCCCAAGGCAATTCATAGCCGCTCATGTAGTTGGTGGCGGCCACCGGGGAGGTGGCGGCGTTATCGCGCGTCAGCACCAGGGCATAGAGCAAGTCGTTCCACGAAAAAATGAACGCGAAGATGGCCGAGACGACGATGCCCGGCATTGCGAGCGGCAGGTTGATGCGCCAGAACACACGCCAGGGCGACGCGCCGTCGAGCCGCGCGGCCTCGTCGAGTTCGATCGGGACGTTGCGGAACTGATCGGTGCAGATCCAGATCACGATCGGCAGCGAAAACGTGAGGTAAAGCAGGATCAGCACAATGTGCGTATCGATCAGATCGAGCTTGGTCGCGATCAGGAAGAACGGCACCGCCAGCACGACGGGACTGACCATCCGATTCGAAATGAACCAGAACCATAGGTCGCGCTTGCCGCGAAACTCGAACCGCGCGAGCGCGTAGGCAGCCGGCGTGCCGAGCAAGATCGCCAGCACCGTCGTGCTGCCGGCGACGATCAGCGAGTTGGCGAGGCTGGCGCCCACGTCGTGCCGGAAAAGCGCATCGCCGTAGTGTTTCAGCGTGGGGGAGAACCGCCACAGCGGAGGATAAGCGAGCGCATCGGCTTGCGTCTTCAAGCTCGTCGTCACCATCCAATAGAAAGGAAAGACCGACGACAGGAATACGATGAGCAGCGCGAGGCCATGCCACAGCGTTGCACGCCGGCGTTCGGCGCGGGCGCGGTTCGAGCGCGGCACGGCGCCGAGCGTCAGCAGCCCTAAGAAGGACACGCTCATGCGACCTCCCGGTAGATGTAGCGAATGTACAAGCGCGAAAGTACGATCGTCAGCACGAGCAGCAGCATCGCTTGCGCGGAGGCCAAGCCTTGATCGAACAAGCGAAAGCCGATTCGTTCGATATAGACGCTGATGAACTCGGTGGCCGCACCCGGGCCGCCGCGCGTCATCGTGTAGACGGCGTCGAACATCTTGAGCATGTCCGCCGATCGTAGAATCAAGATCGCGGTCAGTCCGGGTAGCAGATACGGCCGCTCGATATGCCAAAGGATCGTCAAACGCTTGCGCGTCTCGAGCCGCGCCGCTTCCTCGGCTTCCTTCGGCACCATCGTCAGCCCGGCAAGCAGGATCAGCGCGCAAAACGGCGTCCATTGCCACACGTCCATGATCATCACCGAGACGTAGGCGAGCGTGGGATCGCCGAGCCAGTCGAGCGGATGAACGCCGAAGAAGCCGAGCAAATAGTTGGCGACGCCGAACTGACGATTGAAAACGAGCCGGCCGATGAGCCCGACCACCGCATAGGTCGTCGCCATGGGCACCACGAGCGCGACGCGGGCGGCGGCCCGCATCCAGGCGAGTCCGGACCGGTGCAGCATCAGCGCGGCGAATAGGCCGAGCGCGATCTCGATCGGCAACGTCAAGCACAGGAACAGCATCGTGCGGCCGAGCGCTTGCCAAAAGGTCGCATCGGTCAGCGTGGCCACGTAATTGTCGAGCCCGACGAACGGCGTGCCCGACTCGAGATCGGCGAGCCGGTACTGATGCACGGAGTTGTAGAGCGCGACCAGCAGCGGATAGACGCCGATCACGGCCAATGCGAACACGGCCGGAAACAGAAACCAAAACGCGGGCGAACGCGGCCGCAACCGCGACCGCACGCGCTTGCGTGCGGCCGGCTTGCGCCCCGCGTGCGACACGGTACCGTTCAGCATGACGATCTCCGGTTCACGCTAGACGAAGTGCGCGACTCACTTGAGCAGCGGCTTCTTGCCGTCGTAGTAGCCGGCCTTCTGCAGGATGGCTTCCATCTTCGAGCCGATGGTCTGCGCCCCGTCCTTGACCGATACGTTGCCCAGCATCATCTTCGTGCCCCACTCGCCGATGATCTCGGAGATTGCGGGCCACTCGGGGAAACGCGGACGGTAGTCGGGCACACCGCCTTGCCAGGATTCCACCATCGGCTTCACGAACGGATACTTCTGCTGCACGGCCGGGTCCTTGTACACCGCCATGCGAGCCGGCACGCCGCCCGCATCGAGATAAGGCTTGGCCATTTGCTCGGAAGTGATCCACTGGATGAAGAGCCAAGCCGCCGCTTGCTTCTTCGCGCTCGACTTCGCGTTGACGGCCAGCGAGAAGCCGCCCAACGCAGGCTTAAGACCCGCCGGGCCGCGCGGCTCCGTCGCGATGCCGAGGCAATCGCCCAGCTTGGACTTCGAAGGGTCGGTCAACGTGGGATAGAACGCCGACCATTCGGTGATCATCGCCACTTGCCCTTGCGCAAGCGCATTGACGGCCTCGGCGTGATCGAAATCGACGATACCGGGCGGCATGTACTTCATGAGTTTTTGCCGGTATTCCAGTCCCGCCTGAGATTGCGGCGACATCAGGTTCGACTTGAATTTTGCGTCGAGCAAGGAGCCGCCGTTCGGCCAGAGCATACGCATGAAGCTATCGGCCGATTGCGTCTCCCCACGACGCGACTGCAGCGCGAATGCGTATTGGTTCTTGCCGGCATTCGTGAGTTTCGGCGCGTAGACGTTCAGCAAATCGTCCCAGGTCTTGGGCGGCTCGTCGAATCCCGCCTGCTTGAGCATGCACTTGTTGTAGAACATGAGGCCCGAGTAGTTGTCGAACGGCAACCCGTACGTGACCTTGTTCCAAGACCCGAACGAATCGAGCAGGATCGGGAAGAAGCCCTGCAGGTTCAAATTGGGATCGGCGAGCTTGGGATCGTCGGTGAACTTTTTGATCGGCACGAGCCACTTGTTGCTGGCGAATTCGCCGATCCACACGACATCGACCAGCACGATGTCCTGCGCGCCGCCGCTGACGAAATTGAGCACCTCTTTTTGTCGCGTGCTCTCGTACGGCACGACGTCCCATTTGATCGTAATGCCGGTTTCCTTTTCGAACTGCGGGATCAGTTTTTCGGCGGCCGCGTAGCCTGGCCGATCGAGGAAGATCGCGTGGAGGGTCGTGCCTGAGTAAGGCGCGGCGGCCTCCTTCAACGTCCATGCCGAAGCATGGGCCGCCACCAAAAACGACGCGGCGGCCAACGACGCCATCGCAATCTTTCGCTGCAAGAACCGTTTGCTCATCGATTGTCTCCTTGTCGACCGCGACGAGCACGCGGCGCGCTCGCTCCCGATCCGATTCAAAGCGGGTTTGTTATCGATTCAGCGGCAAGCGTGGGTGGGCCCGACGCATGCGGACACTCGGTACTGCGTCATGCGACTGCAGCGCGGCCGGCGACCCTCCGGTGGCGCGCGTTTCACTTGTAATTTCTCTTTTTCAAATGTATATTTTGGCGCACGACGCTTGTCAAGAAGAAATTCATTAGGAGTCCTTGCGGCACTGCACGATGAAGCGGCCGCGGGCATCAAGCTGGAGCGCGTGCGCCACGCGCCGACAACGTGTGAGATGCGACATTCGTAGGAGACACGAAATGAGCGCAGTGCAGTTGCAGCAAATTCGCAAAACGTTCTCCGGCGCCGAGGTGCTCAAGGGTGTCGACATTGAAGTGAACGAGCACGAGTTTCTCGTTTTCGTGGGCCCGTCGGGCTGCGGCAAGTCCACGCTGCTTCGCACCATTGCCGGCTTGGAGCGTGTCGATTCGGGGCGCATTCTGATCGGCGGCGAAGACGTGACCGAGGTCGAACCCTCCGAGCGCGGTGTCGCCATGGTGTTCCAGTCGTATGCGCTTTATCCGCACATGTCGGTGTACGAAAACATCGCGTTCGGCTTACGGATGTTGAAGATGCCGCAAAGCGAGATCGACCGGCGCGTAAACGGCGCGGCGCAAATTCTTCAGATCGGTCAACTGCTCGAGCGCCGTCCGCGCGCGCTGTCGGGCGGGCAACGGCAACGCGTGGCGATCGGCCGAGCGATCGTGCGCGAGCCTAAGGTCTTTCTGTTCGACGAGCCGCTGTCGAATCTCGATGCCGCGCTGCGCGTCAAGATGCGCCTCGAATTCGCGCGTCTGCACGACGAACTGAAGACCACGATGATCTACGTGACGCACGATCAGGTCGAAGCGATGACACTCGCCGACAAGATCGTCGTGCTGTCGGCCGGCAATCTCGAACAGGTTGGTTCGCCTAATGTGCTGTATCACGCGCCCGCGAACCGCTTCGTTGCGGGCTTTATTGGCTCGCCGAAGATGAATTTCCTCGAGGGCGTCGTGCAGTCGGTCGCCGCGGATGGGGTGCTGGTGCGCTACGAAACCGGCGAAACGCAGCGCGCGAACGTGGAACCTGGCCGTGCGAAGGAAGGCGACAAGGTGACGGTCGGCATTCGCCCCGAACATATGCATGTCGATTCGACCGATTTCGGTGTGTCGGCGAACGTGATGGCGATCGAATCGCTTGGCGATGCTGCCTATCTATATGCGGAGTGTCCTGTTGCGCCGGACGGCCTGATCGCGCGGATTCCACCGCTCGAGCGGCATCAGAAGGGCAAGCCGGTGAAGCTCGGTGCCACGCCGGAGCACTGCCACCTGTTCGATAGCGATGGTCTGGCGTTCCAGCGGAAGATCGTCGAAGTGCTGGCGGCGTAACGGCCGGCAGCGTGTAGTTAGCTGGTATTGAAGGACACGCGCGCTTTGCGTAGGCACGCGTGTCCGGCCGCATTGTCCGCACCCAGGGTTAACCATCGGCGGCAACCTCATACGCGTTCATCGCTTTGCAAGCTTTGCAGCAACACGCCTGCACCCACTATCCAGGCTTTCCGTCCGGTCGTTTACCAACCGGTTACTGGTTGCTGACGCAACCACTTCGCATATTCGCGACCCCTTATTCAAACGATAAAAAAGTTTGATTTCTGCTATCGCGTAAAACCGCCCACCATCGTCGCACGTCGGCGATTTATGGTCGGGCGTTGCACATATGTGCGATCGCAACAAGAACTGCAAGGTCGGCGCAACACCAAGAT
>DATJJH010000070.1:0-6773 GCA_035492395.1 Trinickia sp.
AGGTCATGTCGACCCAACACAGCTTCATTTTGAAACTGTCGTGCCCCGACCGGCCCGGCATCGTTCATTCGGTATCGGGGTTTCTGTTCGATCGAGGCGCCAATATTCTCGATTCGGCGCAGTTCGGCGACAGCCGCACGAGTGAATTCTTCATGCGCGTGCACTTCCAGCAAGTGGGCGGCGATCCGGGGCTCGAGACGTTGCGCGAGTCGTTCGCGGCGCTCGCCGACGAATTTTCGATGCGCTGGGAGATTCATGATGCGTCGCTCAAGCCGAAGGTCGTCATCATGGTGTCGAAGATCGGCCATTGCTTGAACGATTTGCTGTTCCGTTATCGGACCGGGCAGTTGCCGATCGAAATCCCGGCCATCATCTCGAACCACAAGGATTTCTACCAGCTCGCGGCGAGCTACGACATTCCGTTCCATCATTTCCCGCTGACGGAATCGACGGCGAAGGCAAAGGCCACGCAAGAAGCGCGCGTGCTCGAGATCATCGATCAGCACGAAGCCGATCTGGTCGTCCTCGCGCGCTACATGCAGATCTTGTCGCCCAACCTCTGCGAACATCTGTCGGGCCGCGCCATCAACATCCATCACTCGTTCCTGCCGAGCTTCAAGGGGGCGAAGCCGTATTACCAGGCGTTCGACCGCGGTGTGAAGCTGATCGGCGCGACGGCGCACTACGTCACAACCGATCTGGACGAAGGTCCGATCATCGAGCAGGAAGTGGAGCGCGTCGACCACAGCATGACGCCCGACCAACTGACGGCGATCGGCCGCGACGTCGAATGCGTGACGCTCGCGCGTGCCGTGAAGTGGCACGTCGAGCATCGCATCGTGTTGAACGGGACGAAGACGGTCGTATTCCGCTGAAGAAGCCCGGCCGGATCGAGCGCCGGCCGGCGCGCCTTCACACGAGCCGCAAGTAAACGAGCTCGCGCTTGATGTAGGCGTAGAAGATCGGGGCCGCGATGAGCCCCGGCACGCCGGCCGCCGCCTCCATGACGAGCATGGCGAGCAGCAGTTCCCATGCACGCGCCTCGATCTGGCCGCCGACGATCCTCGCGTTCAGGAAATACTCGAACTTGTGGATTAGAACGAGAAAGATCAGCGAAGAGATGGCGGTCGGCAAGCTGACCGCGAGCGAGACGGCGACGATCAGCGTATTGGAGACCAAATTGCCGAAGACGGGCAGCAATCCCGCGATGAACGTGACGAGCACGAGGGTCTTCGACAGCGGCAGCCGCTGATGAAAGACCGGAAGCGCGACGAGCAAATAGAGCGCCGTGAAGACCGCGTTGATCGTCGAGATCTTCACTTGGGCGAAAACGATGCGGCGGAAGGCGTCGGCAAAGCGCGATGCACGGGCGACGAGCGCCGTGGACAGCGGCAGCCGCGTCATGCGCCGCTCGCTCGCGATCGCGATCATTGCGCCGATGATCATGCCGAACAGCACGTGCCCGAAGCCGCGGGCGACGTTCTTGCCGCCTTGCTGAAGCTGCTCCATGTGAGTATTCATGAGCATGCCGGCCTTTTCCTTCATCTGCGAAACGTCGCCGGGCAGCATGGCCGAGAGCCACGCCGGCGATCGGGCGCGCGCCTGATCGACGATCTGCATCACCTGGTCGAGCAGGTTTTGGATGTTGGGCACCGTATGTTCGAAGTGCTCGACGATACCGATGCACAGGGCCCCCAGGCCCCCGACCACCACGCCCGCGATGACGACGACAGCGACCCAGCGAGCGCGTTGGCTGGACATATGGCGCTCGATGCTCGGCGCCAACGTGTGGACCAGTTGATAAACGAGCATGCCGGCGAGCAGTGCGCCGAGCAGCTTGAAGTGCAGCACCGCCCACATGCCGGCGAATGCCAGCAAGTAGCTGCCGATCTCGATCGCCGAGAGCTTCGGCAAGCTCATGTCGCTCGTGAGCCTCACGGGACGTCCGCCAACCTCCCGAATGCGGGTGTCCTCTGGGGCGTCGTTGCGCTTAGCCATGATGTTCCTGGTCTCCAACCGATTTCGGGCGGCTGCGCACCCGACGATGCGCAGCGCCGCACTCGGTCGCCGCGGTCAGCGGCGATCGAGAAGCGGCGCGAGATACCGGCCCGTAAAACTCGCCTTCGATTTTGCGATCTGCTCGGGCGTGCCTTGCGCGATGATCTGTCCGCCGCCGGCGCCGCCTTCAGAGCCCAGGTCGATGACCCAGTCCGCCGTTTTGATCACATCGAGATTATGCTCGATGATGACCACCGTATTGCCATGATCTCGCAACCGGTGGATGACTTCCAGCAGCAGCGCGATGTCGTGGAAGTGCAAACCGGTCGTGGGCTCGTCGAGAATATAGAGCGTTCGGCCCGTGTCGCGCTTGGATAGTTCGAGCGAGAGCTTGACGCGCTGCGCCTCGCCGCCCGAGAGCGTCGTGGCCGACTGCCCGAGCCGAATGTAGCCGAGGCCCACGTCCAGCAGCGTCTTGAGCTTGCGTGCGATGACGGGCACCGCGCCGAAGAACTCGTGCGCGTGCTCCACCGTCATATCGAGCACCTCGCTGATGTTCTTGCCCTTGTACTGGATATCGAGCGTTTCGCGGTTGTAGCGCTTGCCGTGGCACACGTCGCAGGGGACGTAGACATCGGGCAAGAAGTGCATCTCGACCTTGAGCACGCCGTCGCCTTGGCATGATTCGCAGCGCCCGCCCTTGACGTTGAACGAAAAGCGGCCCGGGTCGTAGCCGCGTTCCTTCGCCGAGGGCACGCCGGCGAACAGCTCGCGGATGGGCGTGAACACGCCGGTATAGGTGGCCGGATTCGAGCGCGGCGTACGGCCGATCGGCGATTGATCGACGTTGATGACCTTGTCGAAATGCTCCAGCCCCTCGATCTGGTCGTAGGGGGCGGGTTCGGCCGACGAACCGTAAAGATGCTGCGCCACCGCGTGGTAGAGCGTGTCGTTGATCAGCGTCGACTTCCCCGAGCCCGATACGCCCGTGACGCAGGTGAGCAGGCCGACGGGAAGGTCGAGCGTGACGCGCTTCAAATTGTTGCCGTGGGCTTCGACGATGCGCAGGCGCCGCTCGTCGGGCTCCTTGCGCTCGTCCGGAAACTCGATACGCAGCTGGCCGGCCAGATATTGGCCTGTCAGGGAGGCCGGATCTTTCTGCACCTGCTTGGGCGTGCCTTCGGCGATGATCATGCCGCCGTGTTCGCCGGCGCCGGGGCCCATATCGACGACGTAGTCGGCCATGCGGATCATGTCTTCGTCGTGTTCGACGACGATGACCGAATTGCCGAGATCGCGCAGATGCTTGAGCGTGGCGATGAGGCGGTCGTTGTCGCGCTGATGCAGGCCGATCGAAGGTTCGTCGAGCACATACATGACGCCCGTGAGGCCCGAGCCGATCTGCGAGGCGAGGCGGATGCGCTGCGCTTCGCCGCCGGAAAGCGTATCGGCGCTGCGCTCGAGCGAGAGGTAATCGAGCCCGACGTTGTTCAGGAACATGAGGCGGGCGACGATTTCCTTGACGACCTTCTCGCCGATCTCCTTCTTCGCGCCTTCGAGCTTGAGCGTTTGGAAATAGCCGAGCGAGTCGCGCAGCGGCCAGCCGCTCACCTCGTAGATCGCGCGCGCGTCGCCGTCGATGCCCAGGCGCACGAAGCGCGCTTCGCGGCGTAGCCGCGTGCCGTCGCAGGACGGGCACGCCTGGTTGTTCTGGTATTTCGCCAGCTCTTCGCGCACGGCGGCCGAATCGGTTTCGCGATAGCGGCGTTCGAGATTTGGGATGATGCCTTCGAACACGTGCTCGCGCACGGTCGCGCGACCGCGCTCGTTGATGTACGAGAAGGGGATCTGCTCCTTGCCCGAGCCGAAGAGAATCAGCTTGCGGACTTTTTCGGGGAGATCCTCGAACGGCGTGTCGATGTCGAATTCGTAATACGCCGCCAGGCTCTGCAACATCTGGAAGTAGAACTGATTGCGGCGGTCCCAGCCTTTGACGGCGCCCGCGGCCAGCGAAAGCGACGGATGCGCGACGACGCGCTTCGGATCGAAGAAGGTGATTTGGCCGAGCCCGTCGCAATCGGGGCACGCGCCCATCGGATTGTTGAACGAGAACAGGCGCGGCTCGAGCTCGGGCAACGAATACGAACAGATCGGGCAAGCGAACTTGGAGCTGAACAGGTGCTCCTGGCCGGTATCCATTTCCAGCGCGATGGCGCGGCCGTCGGCCAGGCGCAAGGCGGTTTCGAACGATTCGGCCAGGCGCTGCTTCATGTCCGCGCGCACCTTCAGGCGGTCGACGACGACGTCGATCGAGTGTTTGTCGTTCTTTTTCAGCTTCGGCAGCGAATCGACGTCGTAGATCTGCGCCGTGCCCTCATTGGCCGTGCCGCCCCCCGAGCGAATCCGGAACCGAATGAAACCCTGTGCCTGCATCTGCTCGAACAGCTCGGCATGCTCCCCTTTGCGGTTCGCCACGACCGGCGCGAGGATCATGAGTTTGGTTTCCTCGGGCAGCGCAAGCGCGGCGTCGACCATTTGAGAGACGCTTTGCGCCTCGAGCGCGATCTCGTGATCCGGGCAGTACGGCGTGCCGACGCGTGCGTAAAGCAGCCGCAGGTAGTCGTGGATTTCGGTGACGGTGCCCACCGTCGAGCGCGGATTGTGAGACGTCGCCTTTTGTTCGATCGAAATGGCGGGCGAGAGCCCCTCGATCAGGTCGACGTCGGGCTTCTCCATGAGTTGCAGGAACTGGCGCGCGTAGGCCGACAGGCTTTCCACATAGCGACGCTGACCCTCTGCATAGAGGGTGTCGAACGCGAGCGACGACTTGCCCGATCCGGACAAGCCGGTAATCACGATGAGCCGGTGGCGAGGCAGATCGAGATTGACGTTCTTCAGGTTGTGGGTGCGCGCCCCACGGATACGAATCTGTTCCATGAACCTGGGAAGGAGGAGGGGCCAAACCTGCTACTATAACGACTTTTCCAGACCGCCGTTACGGCGTCCTTACAGCGCGCGGGAACGATTGAACCCCACGCTAGCTGCGTTCGCTGCCCTGCGAGGGCGTGGCCGCTTTTCTTGCGGCGGCTCGGCGGGGAGGCTGCGTGATCGACGTCGTTACGCTTTCCCTCGCTCGCCTCCGATGTCGAATCCGTCCGTCACTTCTTCGCGCATGAGCGCGCCCGAATTGCGCGCGACCGTGTCGCTCGCCGGGATCTTCGCGCTGCGCATGCTCGGCCTGTTCATGATCATGCCGGTCTTCTCGGTCTACGCGAAGACGATCCCCGGCGGCGATAACGTCCTGCTCGTCGGTATCGCGCTCGGCGCCTACGGCGTGACGCAGTCGATGCTCTACATCTTCTATGGCTGGGCTTCCGACAAAATCGGGCGCAAGCCCATAATCGTCACCGGATTGCTGATCTTCGCGCTCGGCAGTTTCGTCGCCGCGCTGGCGCACGACATGACGTGGATCATCGTGGGCCGGGTCATTCAGGGCATGGGGGCCGTATCGTCGGCCGTCATCGCCTTCATCGCCGACTTGACGGCCGAGGCGCACCGCACGAAGGCCATGGCGATGGTGGGCGGCAGCATCGGCATCTCATTTGCCGTCGCGATCGTCGGCGCGCCGATCGTCTACCAGTGGGTGGGCATGAACGGGCTGTTCGCGCTCGTCGGCGTGTTGTCGCTGGTCGCCGTGGGCGTGGTGCTGCTCGTCGTGCCCGATGCGCCCAAGCCGGTGCACGTGCGGGCGCCGTTCGCCGAAGTGCTGCGTAACGTGGAACTGCTGCGGCTCAATTTCGGCGTGCTCGTGCTGCATGCCACGCAGACGGCGCTGTTTCTCGTGGTCCCGCGCATTCTGGTGGACGGGGGGCTGCCCGTCGCCTCGCATTGGGAGGTCTATCTCCCGGTCATGGGGCTGTCGTTCGTCATGATGGTGCCGGCGATCATCGCGGCCGAGAAACGGGGCAAGATGAAGCCCGTACTGTGCGGCGCCATCGCGCTTATCCTGATCGGCCAGTTGTTGCTGGGCACGGCCCCGCATACCATCTTGTCTGTGGCGGCGATTTTGTTCGTCTACTTCCTCGGCTTCAATATTCTCGAGGCGTCGCAGCCTTCGCTCGTTTCGAAGCTCGCGCCGGGAACGCGCAAGGGCGCGGCGGCCGGGGTGTACAACACGACACAGTCGATCGGCCTCGCGCTGGGCGGCGTCGTGAGTGGCTGGCTCATGAAGTCGGTCGGCCAGAACGCCGTGTTTTTTACGTGCTCGGGGCTCGTTTTGGCCTGGCTTATAATCGCCGCCAACATGAAGCCCCTGCGCAAGGCTTGACGCGCTCGACGCGTCGCGCGCCGGGCGCTCGAACAACGAGCGCGGCCGCGCAATGGATTAACTGGAGATACTCATGGCATCCGTAAACAAGGTCATTCTCGTCGGCAATCTTGGCGCCGACCCCGAAATTCGTTACCTGCCGAGCGGGGACGCCATCGCCAATATCCGGCTCGCCACGACGGATCGCTACAAGGACAAGGCGTCCGGCGAATTCAAGGAAGCCACGGAATGGCACCGGGTGGCTTTCTTCGGCCGTCTGGCCGAGATCGTCGGCGAATATTTGAAGAAGGGCTCGTCGGTTTATATCGAAGGCCGTCTGCGCACGCGCAAGTGGCAGGGGCAGGACGGGCAGGATCGTTACTCGACGGAAATCGTCGCCGATCAAATGCAGATGCTCGGCGGCCGCGGCGGTGCGGGCGGCGGTGGCGGCATGGGCGGGGATGACGGC
>DATJJH010000071.1:0-4559 GCA_035492395.1 Trinickia sp.
AACCGGGTCAAGCTCGCCATCTTCGCCTTGATGGGCCTCATGTGCGCCTTCGCCGGGATCGTCAACACGGCGCGCCTCGCCGCGGGCTCGCCGTCGGCCGGCACGATGGGCGAACTCGACGCCATCGCTGCCTGCTTCATCGGCGGCACATCGATGCGCGGCGGGTCCGGCACCGTTTACGGCGCGTTGATCGGCGCCCTCGTCATGGCGAGCCTCGACAACGGCATGTCGATGCTCGACGTCGATGCCTATTGGCAGATGATCGCCAAGGGAGCCATCCTAGTGCTCGCCGTCTGGATCGACGTCGTCTCGCGCACGAACCGGCGGTAAGCGCCGTCGCTGCAACGCAACATCCGCCCCTCGCGGGCGGCAATTTCTTCAACCGTGGAATTTCGCATGTCGTACGCCATCTATCCGAGCTTGGCCGATAAGACCGTTGTCGTGACCGGCGGCGGCAGCGGCATCGGCGCCGCCATCGTCGAAGCATTCGCGCAGCAAGGCGCGCGGGTGTACTTTCTCGATATCGCCGAAGCCGACTCGCACGCCCTGGCCGAACGGTTGCGCGAGTGCGCGCATCCGCCCGTGTTCCGTCGCTGCGACCTGCGCGATACGGACGCCATCGCCGCCGTTTTTGCCGCGATCTGCGCCGAAGCCGGCCCGATCAACGTGCTCGTCAATAACGCGGCCAACGACGACCGCCACACGTTCGGCTCGATTACGCCCGCCTATTGGGACGAGCGAATCGCCGTGAACTTGCGGCACCAATTTTTTTGCGCGCAGAACGCCGCCTCCGGCATGAAGGCTGCGGGAAACGGGGTGATTCTGAATCTCGGCTCGATCTCCTGGCACCTTGCGCTGCCGAGCTTATCGATTTACATGACGGCGAAAGCCGGCATCGAAGGGCTCACCCGCGCACTCGCCCGCGAACTCGGCGTCTTCGGCATTCGCGTGAACGCGATCATCCCGGGCGCCGTCCGCACGCCGAGGCAGATGAAGCTGTGGCAATCGCCCGAAACGGAGGCGAAGCTCGTGGCGGACCAATGCTTGCCCGAGCGGGTCGAGCCCGAGCACGTCGCACGCATGGCCTTGTTTCTCGCATCGGACGACGGATCGCGATGCTCGGGACGCGAATACTTCGTCGATGCGGGATGGTATGGAGCATCCTGATGATTTCACCCGAATGCATATGGCCCTTGGGCGCCGAACTCGGTGAAGGGCCCATCTGGAGCAGCATCGATAAAGCAGTCTATTTTGTCGACATCAAGCGCAAGCAGGTGCACCGGTACTGCACCGAGACGCGCGAAACGATGACCTGGCCCGCGCCGAGCGAGCCGTGCTTCATTGTCCCGGCAGCCGACGGCTCGTTCGTCTGCGGGTTGCGCCGGGGCCTCTATCGATTCGATGCGCGTGCCGGCGCCTTCGAGAAACTGCAAGACGTCGAGCCCGAGCGTGGCGCAAACCGTCTGAACGATGGCTTTGTCGATCCCACCGGCCACCTATGGTTCGGTTCGATGGACGATGCGGAAAACGCCCCCACCGGCGCGCTGTATCGCGTGGACGAGAACGGCAAAGTGGAAATGCGCGACGATGGCTACGCGATCACGAACGGGCCGGCGATGAGCCCCGACCGGCGCACGCTTTATCACACGGATACGCTCGGCCGTACCGTCTACGCCTTCGACGTGGACGAGCGCGGGGCACTCTCGAACAAGCGAGCGTTCATCCGCGTCCAAGGCACGGCGCACCCGGACGGCATGGCCGTCGATGCGCAAGGTTGCCTGTGGATCGCACTTTTCGGCGGCGGATGTATCGAACGCTATTCGAGCGACGGCACGCAGATCGATACCGTCGCGTTTCCGTGCTCGAACATCACGAAGCTGGTATTTGGCGGCGACGACCTGCGCACCGCGTACGTGACCACCGCGCAAAAAGGCTTGAGCGCAAGCCAGCGGGAACGCGAGACGCTCGCGGGCGGGCTGTTCGCATTTCGTTCACCGGTACCGGGCCTGCCGCAAAACGTGCTCGCACGCGGCCCCGCGCACTCGCGGTAACGGCGCGCCATTTTGGAGAGAAGAACACTCATGTCACCCACGCCCCCGCGCAGGCTGCGCAGCCAAAATTGGTTCGACGATCCGACGCACGCGGATATGACCGCGCTGTACGTCGAGCGCTTCATGAACTACGGACTGACGCGCGAGGAACTCCAGTCGGGCCGGCCGATCATCGGCATTGCGCAGACGGGCAGCGATCTCGCGCCCTGCAATCGCCATCACATCGAGCTCGCGGCCCGTACGAAGGCCGGCATCCGCGACGCGGGCGGCATTCCGATGGAGTTCCCCGTTCATCCGCTCGCCGAGCAAAGCCGCCGGCCCACCGCCGCGCTGGACCGCAATCTCGCCTACCTGGGGCTCGTCGAGATCTTGCACGGCTATCCGCTCGACGGCGTGGTGCTGACGACAGGCTGCGACAAGACGACGCCCGCGTGCCTCATGGCGGCGGCGACGGTCGACATGCCGGCCATCGTACTCTCGGGCGGCCCCATGCTCGACGGCTGGTTCGACGGCAAGCGCGTAGGTTCGGGCACGGTGATTTGGCACGCGCGCAATCTGCTGGCCGCCGGCGACATCGACTACGAAGGCTTCATGCAGCTGACGGCGGCGGCCTCGCCCTCGATCGGCCACTGCAATACGATGGGCACCGCCCTGTCGATGAACAGCCTGGCCGAAGCGCTCGGCATGTCGCTGCCCGGCTGCGCGTCGATTCCCGCCGCCTACCGGGAACGCGGACAAATGGCCTACGTGACGGGCAAGCGCATCGTCGATCTCGTGCGCGAGGACGTGCGGCCATCGAAGATCCTCACGCGCGAGGCGTTCGAGAATGCGATCGTCGTGGCTTCCGCGCTCGGCGCATCGACCAATTGCCCACCGCATCTGATCGCCATCGCACGGCACATCGGTATCGAACTGTCGCTCGACGACTGGCAGCGCCTGGGCGCCGACGTGCCGCTGCTCGCCAACTGCATGCCGGCGGGGGAATACCTGGGCGAGAGCTTCCATCGCGCGGGCGGCGTGCCGGCCGTTCTGCGGCAGCTCGCGCAGGCCGGGTTGCTCCAAGGCGACTGCCTCACCGTATCGGGCCGCACGATCGGCGAGATCGCGGAGCAAGCGCCGCAAGCCGACGGCGACGTCATTCGTCCGTACGCCGAGCCGTTGAAGCACGGCGCTGGCTTCATCGTGCTGTCGGGCAACTTCTTCGATAGCGCGATCATCAAGATGTCGGTCGTGGGCGATGCCTTCCGCAAGACTTACCTCAGCGAGCCGGGCGCCGAGAACGCGTTCGAGGCGCGCGCCATCGTCTTCGACGGTCCCGAGGACTACCACGCCCGCATCGACGATCCTTCGCTGAAAATCGACGAGCATTGCATCCTGGTGATGCGCGGCTGCGGCACGCTCGGCTATCCGGGCAGCGCCGAGGTCGTCAACATGGCGCCTCCGGCGGAATTGGTGAAGCGCGGCATCACCTCATTGCCTTGCATGGGCGACGGGCGTCAAAGCGGTACATCGGCGAGCCCATCGATCTTGAACATGTCGCCCGAATCGGCGGCGGGCGGCGGCCTCGCGCTGATGCGCACGGACGATCGCGTGCGCGTCGATCTGAACGCGCGGCGGATCGAGCTGCTCGTCGACGCGGCGGAACTCGAGCGGCGCCGCGCGGAAGGTGCGCCGGCTGTTCCGGCATCGCAAACGCCCTGGCAGGAGATCTATCGGCAATTCGTCGGCCAGCTCTCGACGGGCGGCTGTCTGGAGCCCGCCACGCTGTATCTGAAGGTGATCGAAACGCGCGGCGATCCTCGCCATTCCCATTGACGAAAATCCATCATTCAGAGCATTGACCGACATGCATATCGATCCCGCTTCCTGCCTGCCCTCCGACCTCGACCGCGCGCTGCTCATCGGCCGCATTTGGCGCCGCGCGCCCATCGACGGGCCGTCCGTCGTCGTCGTGCGCAACGGCGAAGTGTTCGACATCACCGCTAGCGCGCCGACGACGAGCGATCTGTTCGATCGGGACGACGTCGCCGCATTCGCGCGTTCGGCGCCCGGCGAAGCGCTGGGGCCTGTCCAAGCAGTGCTCGGCCAAGGCGCGAACGTGGAAGCTTCCCTGCTCGCTCCCTGCGACGTGCAGGCGATCAAAGCTTGCGGCGTGACGTTCGCGGTCAGCCTGCTCGAGCGCGTGATCGAAGAACAAGCCGGCGGCGATCCGGGGCGAGCCGCCGACATTCGCGCGTCGCTGCACGAGCTGATCGGCACCGACTTGGCGAAGATCCGTCCGGGTTCGCCGGCCGCCCTGCGTTTGAAGGAGGAGCTGCAACGGCGCGGTGCGTGGTCGCAGTACATGGAGGTGGGGATCGGCGAAGACGCCGAGGTGTTCACGAAGTCGCAGCCGATGTCGGCCGTGGGTTTCGGGGCCGACATCGGCCTGTATCCGACCTCGGCGTGGAACAATCCGGAGCCCGAGATCGTACTGGCGGTGAACGCCGCGGGCACGATCGTAGGCGC
>DATJJH010000072.1:0-32866 GCA_035492395.1 Trinickia sp.
ACGCTCGTCGTCAAGCGCGGGCCGCTCGGCTGCTCGATCATCGAAGGCAAGGTGCCGGCATCGATCGACGATGCGCCGACCGAGCACGGAATGGAGGTCGAGGTGCTCAATGTGCTCGGCGCGGGCGATGCGTTCGCTTCCGGATTCTTGTCGGAATGGCTGCGCGATGCTCCGCTAGCGCGCTGCGCGCACACCGCCAACCTATGCGGCGCGCTTGTCGTCTCGCGCCACGGCTGCGCGCCTGCCATGCCCACGCCCGCGGAGCTCGACTATCTACGCGAGGCGCTCGCGCGCGATCCGGTCCGCATGCGCCGCCCCGATCTCGACGTTCAGCTCGCGCGCCTGCATCGCGTCAGCGTGAAACGGCCTGCGCACGACGAAGTGCTCGGCTTCGCGTTCGACCATCGCAATCAGTTCTTCGAACTCGCCCAGCAGACCGGTGCGAGCGAAGCGCGCATTCCCGAACTGAAGCGGCTGCTGGTCGATGCGGTCGCGCAAACCGAGGCCGCGCTGGGCCTGCAAGGGCGAATCGGCGTGCTGATCGACGACCGCTACGGTCAAGATGCGTTGAACGCCGCCACCGGCCGGGGCTGGTGGATCGGCAGGCCCGTCGAGCTGCCCGGCTCGCTGCCGCTCGTGTTCCAGCACGGCCGCTCGGTCGGCACGGCGCTCGTTTCCTGGCCGCATGAACACGTCGTCAAATGTCTCGTCCAGTATCATCCGGACGCGCCGGTCGACGAACGCATCGAGCAGGAAGCGCAGTTGCGCGCGCTCTACGACGCCGTGCAAGCGAGCGGGCACGAACTGCTGCTCGAAGTCATCCCGCCGCAGCGCGATGGGTTGCCCGCGGGACAAGACATCGTGTTTCGCGCGCTTAAGCGGCTCTACAACCTCGGCATTCAGCCCGAATGGTGGAAGCTCGCCTCCTTGCAGGCCGAGCAATGGAAAGCGATCGACGCACTGATCGCCGAACGCGATCCCTACTGCCGAGGCGTCGTGCTGCTCGGCCTGTCCGCCGGCGTCGATGCGCTCGGCGCGGGTTTTCGCGCGGCGGCCGCATCGAAAACGTGCAAAGGCTTTACGGTTGGCCGCACCATCTTTCACGAGCCGAGCCGTGCGTGGTTTGCCGGAGAGATCGACGACGCAACCCTCGTCTCGAACGTGCGCGACACGTTCGAAACATTGATTCGAGCATGGCGCGCGGCGCGCGCCGATACCGGCGTCGCGGCAGTCCCGGCCGGCACGCGGCGGGAGGCAGCGTGATGAACGTGCGCATCAAGGAAACGGCGATGAGTGCAAGCCCCCCCTCGGCAGGACCGATCGAAGCGACGCCCTCGACGATCCGCCTGACCGCCGCGCAAGCGCTCGTGCGCTATCTCGCCGCGCAGCGCGTGGCGAGCGAGGACGGCGTGTCGACGGAGCCGCTCTTCGGCGGCGTCTTCGCGATCTTCGGCCACGGCAACGTGGCGGGCCTCGGCGAGGCGCTCTATCAGCATCGCGAGGCGCTGCCCACCTACCGCGCTCACAACGAGCAAGCAATGGCGCACAGCGCGATTGCCTACGCCAAGGCGCACATGCGCCGCCGCATGATGGCCGTGACGACATCCATCGGGCCGGGCGCGACGAATCTCGTCACGGCCGCCGCGCTCGCGCACGTCAACCGCCTGCCCGTGCTGCTGCTGCCCGGCGACATCTTCGTCTCGCGTGCACCCGATCCTGTTCTTCAGCAAGTCGAGGATTTCCACGACGGCGGCGTATCGGCCAACGATACGCTTAGGCCGGTCTCGCGCTACTTCGATCGCATCGCGCATCCGGCGCAATTGTTGAGCGCCCTGCCGCGCGCCATCCGCGTGCTCACCGACGCCGCGCTCTGCGGCCCCGTCACGCTCGCGCTGCCGCAAGACGTGCAGGCGACGGCCTACGACTACCCGAGCGAATTCTTCGAGCCGCGCGTGGTGCGCTTTCACGCGCCGACGCCCGGCGAGGACGAACTCGAAGCGGCGCTCGAGGCATTGCGAGGCGCTTCGCGCCCGGTCATCGTCGCCGGCGGCGGCGTGCTCTATAGCCGCGGCGGCGCCGATGCGCTGCGCGCCTTCGCCGAACGGCACGGCATCGCCGTCGGCGAGACTCAAGCGGGCAAAAGCGCGCTGCCTTGGAACCATCCTTTGAACGCGGGCGCCGTCGGCGTGACCGGATCGAGCGCCGCCAACGCGCTCGCGCACGAAGCCAATTGCGTCATCGCCGTCGGGACGCGTCTGCAGGATTTCACGACGGGCTCCAATACGCTCTTTACGCAGGCGCGCGTCGTCGGCATCAACGCCAATGCGTTCGACGCGCTCAAACATCGCGCGCACACGGTCGTCGGCGACGCGCGCGCGACCCTCGATGCGCTCAGCGAACGGCTCGGCGACTGGCAAGCGAACCCGGCCTGGACGCAACGCTCGCAGGCGCTGTGCGGCGCCTGGCGCGAGACGGTCGCCACGCGGACCCAGGCGACGCGCGCGCCCGGCGAGCTGCCGTACGACGCCGATGTCATCGGGGCCGTGCAACGCTCGGGCGCGAGCTCTGCCGAGGGCGACATCGCCGTCTGCGCAGCCGGTACGCTGCCGGCCGAGCTGCACAAGCTGTGGCGTGCGGGTCGCCCGGGCGGCTATCACGTCGAGTACGGCTATTCGTGCATGGGCTATGAAATCGCCGGCGGCCTAGGCGCGAAGCTGGCCCGTCCCGAACGCGATGTGATCGTCTTCGTCGGCGACGGCAGCTACCTCATGATGAACAGCGAGATCGCGACCTCGGTCATGCTCGGCGCCAAACTCATCGTCGTCGTGCTCGACAACCGGGGCTACGGCTGCATCAATCGACTGCAGCAAGCGTGCGGCGGCGCGCCGTTCAACAACCTGTTCGACGATTGCCTGCAAGGCCCGCAGGGCGCGCCGGAGATCGACTTCGCCGCGCACGCACGCTCGCTCGGCGCGCATGCGGAACATGTCGCCAACGTGGCCGAACTCGAAGCGGCCCTGGTACGCGCACGCGCGGCCGAGCGCACCTCGGTCGTCGTCATCGACACCGATCCCGCGCGCACGACCGACGACGGCGGCTGGTGGTGGGAAGTCGCCGTGCCCGAAGTGTCGACGCGCGAGGCCGTGCGCACGGCGCGCGCCGCGTACGAGACACAGCTCGCGCAGCGCGGCAGCAGCGGCGAACGCTAGTCGCGCCCGACATCGAAACGAAACATCACGCGAACAAAGGAACGCAGCATGACCGATTTTCAAGTGCGCATCGGCGTCAATCCGCTCTCGTGGATGAACGACGATCTGCCCTCGCTCGGCGGGGAGACGCCGCTGTCCGTCGCCCTGACCGAAGGCCGCGCGATCGGCTACGAAGGCTTCGAACTCGGCAACAAGTTTCCGCGCGAGCCCGCGGCGCTCAAAGCGCTGCTCGCGCAATACGATCTGGCGCTCGTCTCCGGCTGGTATTCGGGACGGCTCGCCGAGCGCAGCGCCGAGGAAGAAATCGAGGCTGTCGGCCCGCATCTCGAACTGCTCGCGAAGAACGGCGCGAACGTCATGGTCTACGGCGAAGTCGCCCAGACCATCCAAGGCTCGAAGGTACCGCTCTATCAACGCCCGCGCTTCTTTACGGCGGCTCAATGGGATGCTTACGCCGAACGCGTCGACCGCTTCGCACGGTACACGCTCTCGCGCGGCGTACGCCTCGCCTATCATCACCATATGGGCGCCTACGTCGAAACGCCGGCCGACGTGGACAATCTGATGAAACGCACGAGCGACGCAGTGGGATTGCTGCTCGATACGGGCCACATCACGTTCGCGGGCGGCGATCCGCTCGCCACCCTCGAGGCGTACGCGCCGCGCATCTGCCACGTGCACTGCAAGGATGTCCGGCCTCAAGTGATCAAGCTCGCGCGCAACCGCGACTGGAGCTTCCTCGAAGCCGTCGTCAACGGCGCCTTCACGGTGCCGGGCGACGGGGCCGTCGATTTCGCCGCCGTCATCGACGGCCTCAAGCGCCACGACTATCGCGGGTGGATCGTCGTCGAAGCCGAGCAAGATCCGGCCGTCGCGCCGAGCTTCGAATACGCGCAGCTCGGCTATCGCACACTGCGCGCGCTCGTCGATGCGGCAGCCGCGCCCGCCAAGGAACCGGTATGAGCCTCCTAGTCAAAGCCCAGCGCGAAGGCATGACGATCGCGCGCGTGACGCCCGAATCGGCGGCCTGGCGCTACGTCGGCTTCGCCGCCTATCGCCTCGCGCAGGATGAAGTCCTCTACGTTCATGAGAGTGCGCGCGAATCGTGCATTGTCGTGCTCTCAGGCGCCGTTTCGATCGAAGCGGACAGTGCGCGCTACACGAGCGTCGGGGCGCGCGACAGCGTTTTCGAGGACGCCGCGCCATTCGCGCTGTACGTCCCGCCCCACGTACGTGCGACCGTGCGCGCCGAGCGCGATGCGCAGCTCGGCGTCGCCAGCGCGCCGGCTCAAGGGCGCTACCCCACGCGCCTCATCGACCCTTCCCAGATGAAGCGAGCGGTGCGCGGCAAGGGCCTCAATACGCGCTACGTGTGCGACATCCTGCCGCAGACCGAGCCGGCCGAATCGCTGCTAGTGGTCGAGGTGCGCACGCCGAGCGGCCATTCGTCGAGCTATCCGCCGCACAAGCACGACGCCGATCAAATTCCGGTCGAAAGCGCGCTGGAAGAAACTTACTACCATCGGCTCAATCCGCCTCAGGGTTTCGCCTTCCAGCGCGTCTACACGGACGCGCGCGACATCGACGAATCGATGGCAGTCGAAGACCACGACGTCGTGATGGTGCCGCGCGGCTATCATCCGGTCGTCGTTCCTTACGGGTACGAGTCGTACTATTTGAACGTCATGGCCGGGCCGCAGCGCGCATGGCACTTCAAGAACGATCCGGCGCATGACTGGATCGCCAAGCGCGACGCCGGTTGACGGTCGCAGAGTCGAGCAGATTACGCCGCCGCGAGCCTCCCCGGATCGCGGCGATCGCCTTCAGTAGTCGGCTTGCCGATTAATTACAAATAGCCGATCTGAGCTTACGGATTTCTGCATTGTTCCGTTAAACGCCGCATCCGATACTTCCTCGTCGCGTGGCCTATCAGGGTCGGATTACCGTCCGACGAACCTGGGCCATGTCCAACTGAGCGAAACCATTGCCACGGAGCGTTTATGGGACTTGATGCATATTACGGCGGCTCGAGCGCCACCTCTCTTCCACCGCAAGTCCATGTTTCGACGCCGCCGCAGGTGACACCCTCCACGGCTGCGTCGGCTCCGCCCGTCAATCCGGCCAGCTCCACCTCATCCGCAAGCACGACGACGCCCGCGGCCGGCGCCGCGCAAGTGGCGGCGGCGAATCAACCCGCGCCCGCTGCGACGACGGCCGTTGCACCGTTCGTCCCGAAGGGCATTCAGCAATTCGTCGTGCAGCAAGGCGACTCGTTCTGGGCGCTGCTCGCGCAGCAAAAACAGTCCGTCGTCGACAAGAACGCGCTTTCCGACGACAACCAGCTCAAGCAGAACTTGGGCGCGACGCCGTGGCTCGATCAGCAATCGTTCGGCAACCGCCCCGCCAATACGCCTTGCAAGCTGGGAGACATGTCGATCGGCGGCACCGTCACGCTGCTCGATTCACACCGTCTCGACGACATGAATCAACAGCGCCAAGCGTTGGACGAGGCCAAAAGCCTGAGCGGCCCGGGGCGCAACACCATCGCGCCCGAGGATCGCGCCGCGATGCTCAAGGCGATCGTCAATCCCATCGTCGACGAAATCGACTACGCGAGTTCGGGTACCGGCATCGTCAGTCAAGACGAACTGGACAAAATCGTCGCGCCCATCGCCGCGCGCGCGCCCAACGATCCGACGTTTCGGTCGGCCATCACCGAAGCGAAGCAGCAGGTGCTCTCGACCGTGGGCGAGGCCATCAAAACCCAAGTCGAAAATGGAACACTCGATGCCGGCGTAGTCACCGAGGCCGATGTCGATAAAGCCTTGGCGCCGATCTCGGCTAGAGCGCCCAACGACGCGTCGTTCCAAAAGGCGATCGCCGATGCCAAACAGCAAGTGCTCGCCGACATGACGAAGTTCGGCAGAACGCCGGAGCAGTTGGGCCAACTGCTGAAAGACGCCGCGTCGGGCGACACCAAGCAGTTGCAAGGCGATCTTCAAGCGCAGCTCTATAGCGTGGGCATGGCGGCGGAAAAAGATTCCCCGGACGATCTCGTGGCGGCGTCCACGGCGATCGATACGCGCGCGGGCGTCTATGCGACGTACCTTGGCGCCGATGCCAAAAAATTGATCCAAGACGCGCGCGCCGCGGCCATGCAGCAAGTCACGGTGGAACAGCCGGCGCAAAGCGTCGTCGACGCCTACAACAGCCGCGGCGGCGGCGCTCAAGGGGCTGCCGCCGCCGCGGCGCGGCTGCATCAACTGACCGATCCGACGAACGGCGGCCCGAACGGCGCGAAAATCACGCCGGCACAGGCGCAGGCGATCATGGACAAGCTCAATCACCTGTCCGTCACGCCCGACGATCCGCATTCGGTCTTCAAATCGATCACCGATGGCCTCGCCAAGGGCATGTCGATGAAGCTGTCGTACAAGTGCGCCGACTATAAAGCGGCGCAGGCGGGCATGAACGACTTGGCCGCCGCCATGCAGACGCTGCACGACACCGACGGCCCACCGGCGGCGAACGGCGGCGCGCCGCAGAATCGACCGGGCAAGGCAATCGTCGATCAAGTCGCGAGCGAACTCTATGCCTCGATCGAAGCGAATCCGGACGCCAACGAAGCCGTCACGCGCGAGCCGAAGGTATGGTTCTCCGATAGCGCGAAAAACGGCAACGTAGCGCTTTCGGCATCGATCGCGGCGCAGTTCGCGAGCGCCAAGCAAAGCGCGGCCGACTCGATCGCGCTATCGCTGCAAAGCGGTCTGCAGGCGTATCAGGATAAAACGCTGACTCCGCTCAGCCAGGCCATCGCATCCGATTACGCCATCTACGACATGGGCTCCAAAGGGTACGGCAATCTGAAATCGCCGGCCGGCCAAGACGCCATGAAAACGCTGCTGCAAGGTTTGCCGGGCGGCGGCGACAAGATGACCCAGGACGACAAGAAACTGCAGCAAGCCGCGCATTTCGTGGGTGAAGTCCAGTGGACCCTTCAAGACTACGCCACGCAGATAGGCTGGAAGAAGGGCGGCCCTTCGCAGGGCAATCCGGCGCTGCAGGAATTCGACGGCTTGATGGGCAAGGTCGACGAACTCGGCAAAACGGTGGGCATGCAGTCGGCGCACGATGCGGCCGCCAACATCGCGCAAACGCAACATTGGTGGCAAGACCGCGTGGGCGTGGGCGTCGTGAATCAGTTGGCGAAAACGTTCGGCAACAGCGTGCCCAATATGACCTCTAACGGCACCGCTCAATCGGCGTTCGCCGCGCTGTTCGGCAGCGAGGCGAGCGGCAAGGATGGTGTGGTGCGCAAGAGCTTGAGCCCCGGCCTGATGAGTCCGCTGTTTCTGATCAACGCGGCCGACACCTTCGGCGCGGTCACCGATCCGACGATGAGCACATACGGCAAGGCCGACTTCGCCGGGTTCGCCGCGCTCTATGCGGGCGTCGGCGTGTCCATGGCGCTCGACGCGGTGGATCTCAAGGCGTCGATCTACGGTACGACGGCCGACGGCAAGGCCGCGACGCCGATGCGCAATCTGTTGGACAAGGCCTTGGAAAAGATCGATGCGAAGGATATTTCGGCCGGCGGAAAACTCGCCTACAAGACGGCCGTGTCCTCGGTGCTCGAGAACTTCAGCGATGTCCTCGGCCCCGTCGTCGCGGGCCTCGGCGTCGCCCACTACCTCGATACCGACGGCTCCGACCCGGCGCACGCGACCGCCTTCGGTCTTGCGACCGTCAGCGACCTCGTCCCCACGTTGGCCAAGCAAGCGCTGTCGAACGCGACGAAAGACACGCTCGAAAACATCGGCCTCGATTTCTTGGCTCGCACGACCGAAGAGGGATGGACCGGCGTCGGTCTAGCCGGCAACGTGCTCGCGGCCGCCATTCAATACGGCGCGAATCAATACGACAAGGCGCATGCGGGCGACAAAGAATTGACCGACTATCTGCTCGCCGACGGCGTCAAGCCCGAAGTGGCCGAACCGTTCGCGCGGCACGCGACGACGCTGACGAGCGGCAAGGATGCCGGGGCTTTCTTGACCGCTTACTTCCGCTCCCAAGGCAAGAGCGACACGGACATGGTCAACTGGATGAACAGCATCGAGGGCGGCAAGGTCGACGGCGAGAAGATGACGCCGGGCGACAAGGCCGACGAAATCGCCACGTTCGCGAAGAACCACGACGTGAGCACGGATAAAGACGGCCACTACGTGATCGACACGCCGGGGACGATCGACGATTTTCAGACGCTGCTCACGAGCCTGAACGTCAGGCTCAGCTAACGGGCCGAGCGTGCCGAGAGCGGATCACGCGCGCTCCTGCTTTTCATCGCTGCGAACATCGAAGCTGTAATAGCCCAACACCGTGCCGGCAATCAAAGCGACGGTGGCGACTTTCATCAAGAAGCGGATGGTTAAGCCGCCTCCGAGGAAATTCGCGATGAGCACGGTGATGTCGGTGATGACGGTCACCGATGCAACGAACAACGTGGCGTACGTGAGCCACTTGCGCACCTTCGACGCACGCTTGCCCGGATCGCGTTTGAGCTCGAGAGAGAGCTTCACCGACACGGCAAGGAAAATCGGCAACGCCACGACGAGCGTGGCCACCGACCAGCGGATGCCCTCGCGCATCGCGACATTGAACTGCCCGGCTGAACGAAGCTCCGATACATCGGGAAACGCGCGGTCGATGAACGCGAACAAGAGGCTGCCGAAGTGGTAGGCGCTCAGATAGAGCGTCATGAACATCAGCAAGTACAAGAACGTATCGCGAGCCGACAAATACGGTTTCGGCGCGGGCACGGGTATCGGGCAAGGGACATCCGCGTAAGCGCCCAGCGCGGCCGTGACTTGTCCGGACTCCCATCCCGCCTGGTGCAGGACGTCGCTAATTTGCTCGCGCGACATGCCGTGCTGCAATGCGTCGCGCACAAAAATGACCAACGCTTCGTTTGGCGTCACCGTTTTCCTCGCGCAGGGAGAAGAACCGCAGTTCGGTCGTGCATCGCACCATCGAGACGAACCATAACCGATTGCCGCCGCGCATGCACCTTAACCCCGCACGCGAACCGTCAATCGTCAGATCGTGGGAAGCGCCGATCCGCGCATGTCCCATGCAACCTGGGTACACGTCAACGCCCCGCCCCCAACCCGATCCATTCGTCGACGGTCCGCGCATCGAGCGCATGAACAGGCCCATCGAACACGATGCGCCCGTGGCCCATCACTGCCGCACGATGCGCCAAAGCCTGCGCCATCGTCGATCGCTGTTCGATCAGCAGCACCGCCCCACCCTGCTCGCGAAGCGCTCTCAGGCACTCGGCCACGGCCGCGACGGCTTGCGGCGCCAGCCCTTCGGTCGGCTCGTCGACGATCAGCAAGCGGGGATCGCCCATCAGCGCGCGCACCAGCACCAGCATTTGCTGTTCGCCTCCCGACAGCGCACCCGCCGCCGTGGCGCGCCGCTGCGCCAGCATCGGAAACCGCTCGAGCGCCTCGTCGATGCGGCGTGCCGCCTGCCGGCCCGCGCCCGGCTTGATGCCGAGCCGCAAGTTGTCTTCGACGGATAGCGTCGGAAACACCTCGCGTTGCTCGGCGACATAGCCGATGCCCCGCCGCGCTATGTCAAAGGTCGGCCGCCCGATCAGCTCCTCGCCAAGGAACATGATCGAGCCCGCGCGGCGCACCAGGCCGAGGAGCGCTTTGGCGAACGTCGACCGGCCCGAGCCGTTGCGGCCGCACAGCAAGATCAACTCGCCCGCGTCGATACGCAAGTCCACGCCGTGCAATACCTGCGCATCGCCGTACCAGGCACAGACCGAACGCGCTTCGAGCAATGCCGTCAAGAAGCCTCCCCGCCTTGCCCCGCACCCAGATAGACTTCCCTCACGTGTGCGTCGGCGCGAATCTGCGCGGGCGTCCCCGTCGCGATGATGCGGCCTCGCACCATCACCGATACGCGATCGGCCAACGCGAAGACGGCATCCATGTCGTGCTCGATCACGAGCAAGGTCTTGCCGCTGCTCACGCCGCGCAACCATTCGATCGTGCGCGCCGCCTCGCCGCGATTCATGCCTGCCGTCGGCTCGTCGAGCAGCAACGTGCACGCACCGCTCGCCAAGGCAATGCCCAGATCGAGCCGGCGCTGCGCACCGTATTCGAGGGCCCCAGCCGCCGTGTGCGCCACGTCTTCGAGTTCCAGTTCGCCGAGCATTCGCGCGGCAAGCGCATCGATCTCGCGCGAGCGCCACCACCAGCGCGTCCAACTCGCCATGCGCTCGGCCAAGCCGCGCTCATACCCGCGCCGCGCCGCGACGAGCCCGCACCATACCGCGCAGCTCAGATTCTCGAGCACCGTCGAGCGCGCGAATACGCGTGTCGTTTGAAAGCTGCGGCCGAGGCCCGCGCGCGCGAGCACATGCGGCCGCCGCCCGGTGACATCGATGCCGTCGAGCCATATCGTTCCCGCGTCGGGACGCAGCGCTCCGCCTATGACGTTGAACAGCGTCGACTTGCCCGCGCCGTTGGGGCCGATCAAGGCGTGACGCTCGCCCGTCGCGATGGACAGATCGACACCGCTCAATATTTGCGTCGCACCGAAGCGCCGAGCAACCCCTTCCAACCGCAATGCAGCATGAGCAGTCATCTTTGCACGCCCCCGCTCGCGCGAGCGCAAGCGCGACGCCGCGCACGCCTGGCGCAACGCGTCGCAACCGCCCCGACCACGATCAGCACGCCGAGGATCGACCACGTCGAAGGCACACCGATATCGAAAGCGAATGCGCCCAGATACCATGCGCCACCTGCATCGGCCGCGAACCGCCGCGCGTAGAGCGTCTCGACGAGGATGACGAGCGCCGCCAACCAGGCCGCCGCCGCGAGCGCACCGAGGCCGTGCGTCCGCGCCGCCACGCGGATGCCGTCTCGCTCGACCCGCGTGCGCAGCGCCCCCCACCATCCGACGATACCCGCTGGGGCACGCAGCACGACGGCGACGAACAACAAGCCCAGATAGGCGGGCCACGCTCGAGTGACGCCCGCCAGCGCGACGCTCATGCCGGTCAGCACGAGCGCCCCTAGCACGGGACCGAAGAATGTGGACGAGCCACCGATGACGGTCGCGATGAGGACCGCCCCGGAGCGAGTCATCGCCACGCTTTCGGAGGAAGCCAGTTCGACGTCGACCAACGTGAGCGTGCCGGCCACGCCGGCGAAAAAAGCACCCAGCGTAAACATAGCGAGCCGAATGCAGCGAGGATCGATGCCCAGTGCTTCGACGCGCGGGGCGTTTTCGCGCACGGCGTGCGCCATGCGGGCGAGCGGCGTACGCCCGAGCGCAAACATCGCGAGCATCGACACCACGGTCCAGCAGGCAATGACCACGTAGGCCTCGCGCGGCGCCCCGAACGTCCAAGCGCCCCATGATGGGCCACTGCCGCGATCGATGGACACGCCGGCCGCGCCGCCGAATCCCTCGGGCAGGGTCCACACGGCCGCGGCGACGAGTTCTCCGATCCCCAGCGTGATCATCGCGAATGCCGTGCCGGCGCGCCGCGTCGCGACCGCGCCGAACAGCATGCCGAACGCGGCGCCGGCCGCGCCGCCCGCCAACGGCAGCCACGGCAGCGCAATGCCGCCGCGATTGAATAGATGCGCGGCGGCAAACGCGCCGAGACCCGCATACGCGGCATGGCCGAACGAAAGAAGGCCCGTTTCGCCGAGCAAAAGGTTATACGAGAGTGCGAAGACGATCATCGCGCAGGCTTGCGCGAGGTAAGCGAATAGCCCGCTCGAATGAACGAATGTGAGCGGCGCCGCGAGCAGCCCGGCGACGACCACCCAAGGCAAGCTCGCACCGATACGGCCGGCACGCAACGACGGCGTCCGAGCATGCTCCTTCGGCCTGTGATCCGAGCCGCTCCCGGCCTGCGCGCGCCGCTTACGCATCATCCTCGCGCCTGCCGAAGAGCCCGCGCGGACGACAGGCCAACATGGCCACGAGCAGCGCATAGGGCACGAGCGGCGCGACTTGCGAAACCGCGAGCGAAGCCCATACCGGCGGCAACCGTACACCCGCTATGTGCGCAAGCGATCCCAGCGAGGCGCCGCTGCCGACCGCCCATGTTTGCACGCATCCGATCAGCAGCGAAGCCGCGAACGCCCCGCCGAGCGAGCCCATGCCTCCGACGATGACCACGACGAACACGATCGAGCCGACGGCCTCGGCCATGCCCGGCTCGACGACGGCAAGCGGCGCGCCGATCACGCCAGCCAGCGCGGCGAGCGACGTGCCCACCGCGAAGACGAGCGTGCCGATACGCGCAACGTCATGCCCGAGCGCCTCGACGGCGTGCGCGTGCGTGAGCGCCGCGCGCAGCACGAGCCCCGTGCGCGAGGTGCGCAGCAGCAAATAGAGCACGGCGAGCGTAGCGACGGAAGTCGCCATCATGAAGGCACGGTAGCGCGAAAACGTCGCGTCGCCCCATGCGATCAACGGGCCGTCGAGCACCCCCGGCAGCGCGAACGATACGCTGCCCAAGCCCCAAACGAGCTTGACGAGCTCCGCGAGCAGATAAGCCAGCCCGAACGTCAGCAGCAATTCATGCAGCGGCCCGTTCGCTTTCGCGTGCCGCAGCAGCGTGCGTTCGAGCGCGGCGCCCATCACGCCGACGACCACCGGCGCGGCCACGAGCGCGACGACGAACCCCGCATGCGCGGCAATGCTGTAGCCGAGATACGCCCCGAGCATATAGAAGCTCGCATGGGCGAAGTTCAACACGCCGAGCATGCTGAAAATCAGCGTAAGCCCGGCCGACAGCATGAACAGCAGCAGCCCGTAGCTGACACCGTTGAGCGTGGCGACGGCGAACGCCTGCACGTTAAGCGTGCTCCTCGTCCCCGCCGCGCGGTACGACGAGCGGCGCGAGCGCTGCGCGAAGCGCCTCGGGCAGCACGGCCGGGCGCCGCGTCGCCCGATCGACGTAGACGTGCACGAAATGCCCTTGCGCGGCGGCTTGCGCGCTGCCTTCCTTGAACAGCCCCACTTCGTAGCGCACGCTCGACGTGCCGATACGCGCGACGCGCAATCCCGCTTCGACACGATCGGGAAATGCGAGCGGGGAAAAATAGTTGCACTGCGTTTCGACGACGAGGCCGATCGTCTCGCCCTGCTCGACATCGAGCACGCCCGCGCGAATCAAGTACTCGTTGACCACCGTATCGAAATAGCTGTAGTAGACGACGTTGTTGACGTGACCATAGACGTCGTTGTCCATCCAACGTGTCGTCATCGCCAGAAAATGACGGTAGTCGTCGCGCGACGCGGGCGTGGGTTTGCTCATGGTGCGAAGGTCGATGACGATGAAAGAAGGCGTGGCGCGAACAGTGCCGCGCGCAGCGGAAAACACCGCACGGCGGTTACTGTCCCGGCCTTTCGACGAATTCGAACGGAAGGCCGCGCCGGCGCATCCATTCGCCGAGCGCTTGCCCCGTTCCCGCCCGCCACGGACGCAGCTTCGCCGGCTCGACCAATCGATACTCGAGCAGCTCGGGCGACAGCGCGACCGTGCCTTCCGCCTTCACGTGATACGCGATGATGAGTTCGTTCTTGCGGATGAACTCGTACACGCCGATCAGTTCGGTTTCGCGCACGTGAAGCGAGGTCTCCTCGAGCACTTCTCGCGCAACACCGGCTTCGGGCGTTTCGTCCGCTTCGAGAAAGCCCGTGATCAGGGCGAATACGCCCTCCGCCCAGGCGGCGTTGCGCGCGAGCAGAATCTTGCCCTCGTATTCGACGATGGCCGCGACGACTGGCAAAGGGTTGTTCCAGTGGACATAGCCGCAGCCGTCGTCGGGGCAGGCGCGGCGCCGGCGGCCGCCCTCTTCAACGCTGTCCGTGCGCTCGACGAGCGTGCTCGCGCAGCGCGGACAAAATCGATAGTCGCTCATGGGTAGTCAGGAATGCGGTCGATCGGCGCCCGGTGGCCGAAACGCGCTAATTCTAGCGGCTTTGCACCGAGGCGTGCCCCGAAGCGACGTCAATCCCTTTCCGAGCGCGCTTTCATCGCGAGCAGCACGAGCCCAACGGCGCCGAGGACGAGCACGAACGCGGCAAGCCACAGCGCCGGCGTGAACGACCCGGTGCGCGCGGCGATGGGCGCCGCGACGAGCGGCCCCGCGATCTGCCCCAGGCCGTAAGCGGCCGTCGCATAGCCCATCAAGCCCGCGGCCTGCTCACCGTGCAGCCGCCGCGCCTCGCGCATGGCGAACAGCGTGATGGCCGTGAACGGCAAGCCGATCAGCACGCTGCCGATCGCAAAGCCTACCGCCGTCGGCAGCACGATGCCAAGCGCGATGCCCACGGCCTCAACCACATAGCACCCCGACAGCAGCATGCGGTTGTCCCACCGAGCGGGCAGACGCGCGGCGAGCAGGGAGCCTGGAATCAGCGCCGCGCCGAACATCGGCCAGAACAGATCGGGCCAATTCGATCCGGGCAGCGCATGGCGGGCGATGACGGGCAGAAACGTGGCCGTGATGATGTAGCCGAAGCCGGGCATGCCGTACAGCACGACGAGCCCGATTCCTTGAAAGCGCCGCTCGGCTGCGCTCATCCGTGCGGCCATCCCAGTACTGCCCGACCGTGTCGAGGCCGCGGCGCGCACGGTCCCGGGCGCGGCCCTGGCCGCTTCGCTTGGAGCCGCCGCGCCTGCGGTGCGCGGCGGCGCCGATGAGAAGGTTCGCCATACGAACGCCGTCGACACGGCGCAGAGCGCCCCGAACAAGAGCCAGCCGAACGCCGGCCCCTGCCGTGCCGCCGCCCCGGCCAGTAACCCGGTCACGACGATGCCGACACCGGGCCCCGTGTAGATCACGCCACCCCATGCCGGCGCGCCGAGCCGCGCCAGCCGGGCAAGCCCCCACTGGGACGCGAACACGAACGTCCACGCGCTGACGACCCCGGCGACGAAGCGCACAGCCAGCCACACGGGCAAGTTCGTCACGATGCCCATCGCGAGCGTAAGAACGACGGTGGCAACGAGCCCGGCGCGCACGATTCGAGTGTGCTCGGCGCGAAGGAACGCACACGTCAATGCGCCGACGAAATAGCCGGCGTAGTTGGCCGACGCCAGCCAACTCCCTTCTCTCAAATCGAGCACACCCGCGTGCAGCATCACCGGCAAGAGCGGGGTGAACGCAAAGCGACCGATGCCCAACGCGGCGGCGAGCGCGACCATGCAGGCAAGCGAGACGGTTGCGGCCCTTCTCCCGCGTGCGGGTTGCCGAAAAGCGGCTTCATGTATCGAATCGGAGTGCGCCATCGCAAATCCTCGCTGCGTTTGATCGGCCGCCGCGCAAACGAAGCGGGGAAGCGGCGTCCGAAATCATTGCTCAGGGGTATGCCGATCGTGCCAGCACAAGCGATGCCGCTGCGTCTCATACCCCTGCCGTCGATGGTAGCTTGTCCGCATAATCATGAAAAATGAATAATACTGATTCAATCCATCTTATGGAGAGAATCATGGACTTGGCCGCCTTGACGATTTTTCGGGCCGTGGTGCGCGAAAACGGCGTGACGCGGGCCGCGGCGAAGCTCAACCGCGTCCAATCGAACGTGACGATGCGCATCAAGCAACTCGAGCAGCAACTCGGCGCCGAGTTGTTTGTGCGCGACGGCAGACGGCTCGTGCTGACGCCGGCTGGCCGCGCCTTGCTGCCCTATGCCGAACGGCTGCTCGCACTGGCCGACGAAGCACGGCATGCCGTTCGCGAAGACCGGCCGCGGGGCCGCCTCGCCCTGGGTGCGATGGAAAGCGCCGCGGCCAGCCGCCTGCCGCGCGTACTGGCGAATTACCACCAGCGCTGGCCCGAGGTCGAACTCGAACTGAGCACCGGCACGACGGGCTGTCTCATCGAACGGGTGGCGCAGTTCGAGATCGATGCGGCGCTGATCGCCACGCCGCCGGATGCCGCGGTGCTGACCGACGCATTCGAATCGGTTCCGGTGTTCAGCGAGGAATTGGTGATGGTGACGCCGCGCGGCCATCGCGCCATCCAAGCCGCCGAGGATGTCGCGCTTTCCACGCTCGTTGCGTTCGAGCGCGGCTGCGCCTACCGGAGCTATGTCGAGCGCTGGTACGCCGAACATGGATTGCGGCCCGCCCGCGTGCTGGAACTGGGCTCGTACCATGCGATCGTGGCCTGCGTGGCGGCCGGGGCCGGTGTCGCCGTCGCGCCGCGCTCGGTGCTGGATCTGCTGCCCGGCGGCGCGCGCGAAGTCGCGATCCATCCCCTCGACTCGCTCGGCGCCGTACCGACGCTGCTGATCTGGCGTCGGGGACACTACTCGGCCGCGCTCGATGCGTTGCGTCGAACGTTGCTCGATGAGGAGAGCCTGCCGCAGGGCGCATCGAGCAGTGTCGACGCCGCGTCCAGCGAAGCGCATCCGCAGACGCCGGCTATTGCAAGTTGATCGCTGGCCCGGCACGCGGCGCGCGTCGGGTACAGCCTTCGACCTCGCTCAGTTCGCGAGCTTCCTGAACGTTTCGAGGACGGCTTCGCCCTTGAACGGCTTGACGATCCAGCCCTTGACGCCGGCCGCTTTGCCGCGCTCTTTCATCGCCGGGCTGCTTTCGGTCGTCAGCATGATGACATTGACCGTGCTGTTGGCCAGTTCACCGCGAATCTTCTCGACCATCGTGAGGCCGTCCATGTTCGGCATGTTCACGTCGCTCACGACGAGCCGCACGCCCGGGTTCGTCTTCACCTTCGCGAGGCCATCCTTGCCGTCCACCGCCGTATCGACGTCCAGTCCGTTCTTGCGCAGGAACCCCGCCACTTCGTCACGGACGGTGCTCGAATCGTCCACCAACAGAATCTTCGCCATGTGCAGTCTCTCGAATGGAGGTTGAAAGTCAGAAAAGCTCGAGTTCGCCGGCGCTTTCGTGCACATCGGCCACCTGCGCGGTGAAGTCGAGCGGCGCGCTCGCGCAGACGCACAAGGTGGCGCGCAATCGCGCGGCGTACTCGAGGGTCACGTCGTAGGCGGCGATGTACTCGGGCTTGAGCTCGTCGAGGTAGCCCAGGCAGTCGCTCGAAAGAGCGTACGGGGTCGACATGCCCAGATCGGGAAAATGTTCGACGAGCTGCTGATTGATCGCGCCGCAGCAGAGGTTGCCGATTTCCATCGCCGCCTCGCGCAGCGTGCGATCGGCTCCTTGGCTCGCGTAGTAGTCGCGCGTGGCTTCATCGTCGCCGAACTGCAGCGACAGCACGATGCGAAAGTGGATCGATGCGATCGTCAAGACGAGTACTTCATCGCTCACGCCTGGCTGCGCCGGGCCCGGCGAAACGGCTGGAACGAACTCGCAGGCGTGCGCCGGATCGGTCGTCAAACGGGTGCGCGCCGCCTGGAAGAAGATGCGCTCGAAGCTGTCCTTGGCTGCTTGACTGATCACGTCGGCTTCCGTTCGAGCTTCGATTGAAACTGCCGCGCGAGCGCTTCGACGCTCGCGAGCGCAGCCGTGATCATCTTGCCCCCGGCTTGAATGTCTTGGAACGTCGCCGTCGTCACCAGATCGTTGCGATCGAGGCTGTCGCGATAGCTCTTCGATAGCTCTTGCGAACGCGTCGCGAGCGAGCGCACCTCGCCGGCCACGATCGAGAACCCGCGGCCCGCCGCCCCTGCACGCGCCGCCTCGATAGAAGCGTTGAGCGACACCATGAGCACGTGATTGACGATGCGCGCGAGCTCTTGGTTCTTGCGGTGCATGTCGTGGTTTTGCGCCATCAGCGAGATCATCTGCTCATGCCAACGCTCGAACGTCGCGGAGAGCCCTTTCAGACGCGCCGATTCGCCCTCGATACGTTTCGCATGCGCAAGCAGATCGTCTTGGCGAGCCCGCGTTTCGCCCAACGCCGCGTTTGCCTGCGCCAGATTCTCCGATTCGCTCGCGAGCGCATCGGCCAGGCGCTGTATTTCGGCCGATGCGCCGCTCGCTCGCGCTTCATGCGCGGCGACCGATGCGTCGCAGCGCGCCTTTTCTTCGGCATGCGTCTGCGCCAAACGCGCGAGCGCTTCATCTTGCAAGCGCAATGCGCGCCGAGTTGCGCGCCGGTGCGCGACGATTGCGGCTAACGCCGCGAAGAGCAGCGCAACCGCTAAGGCCAGCACCGACATTCCATTCAATAGCGCCACAGCATTCCCCAACTCGACCTACCCTACCTGCTTGATTCGATCGCCCGAAGTCGCCGGGCGATTACGCGAGCGCGTCGTCGTGCGCGGGCCGCGCGCGCGGCGAAGCCGTCGCCCCCTGACCGACCGGCGCCCCGAGACTGTCTACGGCCCACGATTCGGGCAGATGAACAATCGTTTGGAAGCGCCGGAAATCGGCTCCGCGGCGATCGTCCGTGAAGCGCAGCTCGATACGGCCGTGCTCGCGTTCCAGCATCTCTTTGACCGCATCCATGCCCACACCGCGTCCCGACACCTCCGTCACGGCCTTGGCCGTAGAGAAGCCCGCACGGAAGATGAATTGCGCAATGGCTTCGTCGGCGATCGCCTCGTCGCGCTCGGTCCAGCCGCGCTCGGCCGCGATGGCGCGAATGCGCGCGAGCGCCAGCCCGCGGCCGTCGTCGCTGAGCGTGATCTGCAACGCGCCGGCATCGACGCCCACTTCTATGTCGATAGCCCCGGCCGCTGGCTTGCCTGCCGCCGCCCGCTCGTCCGCCGGCTCGATGCCATGATCGACGCTATTGCGCAGCAGATGCGTGAAGACGTCCCGAAGCGCGCCGCTCGCATGCCGGCGCAGGCGGTAACCGTTGTCGTCGATTGCGACCGTCGGCGCCGCCTTGCCCAATTCAACGGCGAGCGAAGGCAGCGATTCGATCGGCCCCGACAGCACCTCGCCGAAGCTTTCCGTATCGAGCAGGCGCAGCGTGCGGCGCACGGCGTCGCGCATGGCGACGAGCCCCGCCGCATCGGCGTCGTCGACCGATTCCACAAGCCGCAGGCTTTCGTCGATATGCGAGCGGTCGACCACCATGTAGCGCCCGCTCTGCGCACGCTGCGATACTCCGCTCGGGCCCTTGCGGCCGAGGTTGACCTCGTTGATCGTCGCATAGTGCTCGACGGCTTCCTTCACGCGCGCGAGTTCGGCGATCGAAGCGTCGCGATCCCAAGTCTCGCCGGCGCCGAGGCGCCGCATCTCGTCGTAGCGCTGCTCGGCCTCGTGCACGATGCTCGTCAGGTGACGCAGCCCATACGTGCGCGCATTGCCCTTGATCGTATGCATGTTGCGGAACAGCTCGGCCACCGCCGATTCGTCCGCATGTTCGTGCTGGCCGATGATGCGTTCGTTCTCGTGAATGAAGCCCTTGGCGCTTTCCACGAACTGATGGAACTTGTCCTGGCTCACCGCGAGGATTTCGCCGATCATTTCGAGCTGCCGCTTTTGCTCGGTCGATTCGGCCGTCAAGCGACGCAGCTCCGTCACATCGCGCACGCATAGCATGAGGCGCATGACCGTGTCGCTCTCGTCCGTGATCGCCGACCAGCTTAAATCGAGCGTCTTGACCCGAGCGTCGGCCATCGTCTTGACGACTTCGTTGACGAGCAGGTGCTCGTTGAACGAAAAGTTGATGGCATCCTCGCCGATACAGGCGTGGATCGCCGCTTCCACTTGCGAGCGCGTATCGGCATCGAGGCTCGTATCGCCGAAAACAAGCGACATGACGTCGCGTCCGGCGATGTCCTCGGTTTCGAAGATGGCCTCGAGAAAGGCCGAATATTCGCCATGAACGACGCCTTCGTCGACCACGGTCAAGATCCCCTGCTGCATGTTCTGCAGCATCGCTTGAATGTCCGCCGTCTTTTGTTTCAGCTGCAGCGAGCTCTGTTCGATCTTTTCGATCATATCGTTGAACGCGACGATCGAGCGGCCGACTTCATCCATGCGCGCCACCGGTACGCGCCGCGCGAAATCCTGGCTCGATGCGATCTCGCTCATCTCCGATTGCATGCGCGTGAGCGGCCGCGTGATTTGCCGATAAAGCAGCACACCAATGACCGTCAGCATCGCGATCGCTGCCGCCGTTGCGCCGCCGATGGTCGTGGTCGTCGTGGCGAGCATCCCGTTCAGCGCACCGATCGCATCGTCCTTTTGACGGTTTTTTTCGATGCGCATGGTTTCGACGATCCCTTCGAGCTCGTCGCGGTACTCGCCGACGTTCGCGAACAGATAGGCTTGCGCCAACTCGTTCTTCCCGGCGGCTTTCATTTTTTCGGTGTCGTCGATGGCCGAAAAGTAATTGGCGACCGACTCGCGCGCCTGCGTCACGAGTCCTTTCTGCGCATGGCTCGCCGCCGCTTTGTCCTGCACGTCTAGCGCCTTCAGCAACGCGGCTTTCTTCGCCTTCAATTGCTCTTGCGCCTGCGAAACCATGTTCGCGTCGGGCGCATAGACGAGCGTCATCGTCGCAAGCTGCACGTCCTTGACTTGGGAAACGAGATCGGCCGATGCCAGCGCGCTCGGCACGACGCCTTGCGTGACTTGCCGAACTTCGCCCGCGCTGCGGCGGGCTTGATACGTCGCATAGCCGCCGATCGCCGCGAGCGCGACGAACATGAGCAGCACCAGCAACGTGATGCGGTGACGGATCGTCATGTGAAACCCCGATGCGTGGTCTGTCGCGCGCGATCTCTCGCCGCATGCGCAACGTTGTTATGTATTGAACCTTTACTTCCTGTCGTCGAGATTATCGGGGCAAGCTCGTGACGAAGTGATGACTGACACGAACGAGGAGGGATTGGCGATGTTGCGTCGGTGCAAACGATGCAATGTGTGCATCGACCCGCTCAGGTCTTTGTGCGACCGATGTGCGTGTGGAAGAAATGACGATATACGGACAAAACAAAAGCCGTCCGCGGTCTTCCCACGGACGGCTTTCGATGGAGCCGATAAGACTAGAAACCGACAGCAAGCCAAAGCATGCCCGCTATGTCAGGCGCACCGAAAGCGCCCACGCCCGAAGCCCCGATACCCGCTCCGGGCCGAGGCCTCCGCTTCTTACAGCTGCCCTTGCACCCACGCCTTCACGCCGGCCAGCGCGGCGGGCAGCTTCGCGGGCTCGGTGCCGCCGGCTTGGGCCATGTCGGGCCGGCCGCCGCCCTTGCCGCCGATTTGCTGCGCGACGAAATTGACGAGTTCGCCCGCCTTGACCTTCTTGCTGGCATCGGCGGTCACGCCGGCGATGAGGCTGACCTTGCCGCCGTCGACCGCCGCGAGCACGATCGCCGCATGCTTGAGCTTGTCCTTGAGCTTGTCGACGGTTTCGCGCAGCGTCTTGGCGTCCGCGCCTTCGAGCGTGGCCGCCAACACCTGCACGCCGCCCACCTCGACAGCCTGCGCCGCGAGTTCGTCGCCTTGGCTCGAGGCCAGCTTCGACTTGAGCGCCGCGAGCTCCTTCTCGAGCGACTTCACCTGATCCTGCACCTGCGCCACGCGCTGCGTAAGTTCGGACGGCTGAGCCTTCAGCGCGGCAGCCACGGCGTTCACCCGGCTTTCCAGACCCTGGACATAGCGTACGGCGTTGTCGCCCGTGATCGCTTCCACGCGGCGCACGCCGGCCGCAACGCCCGTCTCGCCGACGATCTTGAACAAACCGATATCCCCCGTGCGATGCACGTGCGTGCCGCCGCACAGTTCGCGCGAGAAACCGAGATCGAGCACGCGCACTTCATCGCCGTACTTCTCGCCGAACAGCGCCATCGCGCCGCCCTTCACGGCTTCGTCGAACGGCATCACGCGCACCACGCCGGGGGCGTTGGCGAGCACTTCCGCGTTGACGATATCCTCGACGCGACGCACTTGCTCGTCCGTCATCGGGGCGTTGTGCACAAAGTCGAAGCGTGTCCTCTCGTCATCGACGAGCGAACCCTTTTGCTGCACGTGAGCGCCGAGCACTTCGCGCAGCGCCTTGTGCATCAAGTGCGTGGCCGAGTGATTGCGGGCCGTGCGGGCACGGCGCACCGCGTCGATCTCGGCCTTCACCACGTCGCCCACCTTGAGCGTGCCTTGTTCGAGCGTGCCGTGATGGCCCACCACGTCGGCTTGCACTTTCAGCGTATCGGCCACGGCGAAGCGCACGCTCGCGTTCGCGAGCAGCCCCGTATCGCCGACCTGGCCGCCCGACTCCGCGTAAAACGGTGTGTGGTCGAGCACGACGACGGCGTCTTGGCCGTGTTTCACTTCAGTGACGGCCGAACCTTCGACGTACAGCGCAACGACCTTCGCATCGTCGAAAATCGACTCTTCATATCCGTGGAACGTCGTCTTGGCGCCCGAGTATTCGAGGCCTTGAGCAGCCTTGAACTTGCCCGCCGCGCGCGCTTGCTCGCGCTGACGCGACATGGCCTCGTCGAAGGCGGGCTCGTCCACCGTCATCTCGCGCTCGCGGCATACGTCGGCCGTGAGATCGAGCGGAAAGCCGTAGGTGTCGTGCAGCTTGAATGCGATGTCGCCCGACAGAACCTTCCCGCCCTTGGCGTCGAGCTCGGCCAGCGCCCCGTCGAGAATCGACATGCCGTGCTCGATCGTCTCGAAGAAACGCTCTTCTTCCTGACGCAACACGTCGGTGACGCGCGCCTGCGCATCGGCGAGTTCCGGATAGGCAGCGCCCATTTGCGCCACCAAGTCGGCCACGAGCTTGTGGAAGAACGCATGCTTGCAGCCGAGCTTGTAGCCGTGGCGGATCGCGCGGCGCACGATCCGGCGCAGCACGTAGCCGCGCCCTTCGTTGCCCGGGATGACGCCGTCGACGATCAGGAACGAGCAGGCGCGGATGTGATCGGCGATCACTTTCAGCGAATTGTTCGAGAGATCGGCCACGCCCGTTTCACGCCCCGCCGCGGCGATGAGCGCCTGGAACAGGTCGATTTCGTAATTGCTGTGCACGTGCTGGAGTACGGCCGCGATACGCTCGAGCCCCATGCCCGTGTCGACGCAAGGCTTGGGCAGCGGCGTCATGTTGCCTTGAGCGTCGCGGTTGAACTGCATGAACACGAGATTCCAGATCTCGATGTAGCGATCGCCGTCTTCCTCGGGCGAGCCCGGGGGGCCGCCCCAGACATCGGGGCCATGATCGTAGAAGATTTCCGAGCACGGACCGCATGGCCCGGTATCGGCCATCTGCCAGAAGTTGTCGGACGCGTAGCGCGCGCCCTTGTTGTCGCCGATGCGGATGATGCGCTCGGTCGGCACACCCACTTCCTTGGCCCAGATGTCGTAGGCTTCGTCGTCTTCCTGATAGACGGTGACCCAGAGCTTTTCCTTCGGCAACGTATAAACGCTGGTCAACAAGTCCCACGCGTAATGAATCGCGTCGCGCTTGAAATAATCGCCGAACGAGAAATTGCCGAGCATCTCGAAGAACGTATGGTGCCGCGCGGTGTAGCCGACGTTTTCGAGGTCGTTGTGCTTGCCGCCCGCGCGCACGCTGCGCTGGGCCGTCGTGGCGCGCGAGTAGGGGCGCGATTCCGCACCGAGGAATACGTCTTTGAACTGCACCATTCCCGAATTGGTGAAGAGCAGCGTCGGATCGTTGCCGGGCACGAGGCTCGACGAACGGACGATCGTATGGCCCTTCGATTCGAAGAACTTGAGGAATTTCTCGCGGATTTCGGCGGCTTTCATAGAAGACTGGGCGGACGGTCTCGACTGGAAACCGGCCTCGCCTTGCGGCTCATGGCGCTCGGCCGTTTTCCCCTAAACGGCTCATTATACGGAATTGTCGAGCGCGCGCCCTAGGCGCCGCAGCGCCTGCGCAACGACCGGACCCGCCCGCCAAGCAGGCCCGGGCGCCACGCGATCAAACGACGCGCTTGATGAGACGAATGGCGAAGAGCAGGATCACCGCGCCGACGACCGCGACGATGAGCGAGCTGATCAACCCGTTGCCGACCTGAATATGCAGCGCTTGCGCCAACCATCCGCCGATGAAGCCGCCGACGATCCCGACGATGATGTCGACCAGCACGCCGAAACCGCCGCCTTTCATGATGAGACCGGCAAGCCAGCCCGCGATACCCCCGATGATCAACGCGCCGATGAGATGCAGCATGGTGGTTTCTCCCTTATGTTCTGAATTTTGTTCCGCGCCGACGCTAATCGGCGCCTGCCCAGCCACGGCGCGCCGACCGGCGCGACTTGGCGTCGACAGTCTATCCGCTGGCGCCCCGATTTGAACGTCGCCGGACGGACGATGACGATTGTTTATGCCGCCCGTCACGCATAGTGGCACTCGCCCCGCCGAATTGCCGAACGGCGCCCGGACAGCGGGCGCGCGGCGGCAACAGCGGCCCGGGCCGCTCGGGTAACATCCCCTCATTGAAGCCGCCCGCCGCCTACCGCCATTGACTATTCGAGGAGATATCGACCGCATGGGAGCGCTCAGTCATATCCGCGTGCTGGACCTGACCCGCGTGCTCGCGGGCCCTTGGTGCGCGCAAACGCTTGCCGATCTCGGCGCCGACGTAATCAAAGTCGAACGCCCCGGAGTGGGCGACGACACGCGCCACTGGGGCCCCCCGTACCTGAAAACCCCGGACGGCGCCGATACGCGCGAAGCGGCCTATTACCTATGCGCCAACCGCAACAAGCGCTCGGTCACGGTCGACATCGCCACGCCGGAAGGCCAGGCAATCGTGCGCGAGTTGGCGCGCACGAGCGATGTCGTGCTGGAGAACTACAAGGTCGGACAGCTCAAGAAGTACGGGCTCGATTACGAATCGCTGAAAGCGGTCAAACCCGACATCGTGTACTGCTCGGTCACGGGCTTCGGCCAAACCGGGCCGCTTGCGGATCGAGCGGGCTACGACTTCATCGTGCAGGGCATGGGCGGTTTCATGAGCATCACGGGCGAGCGCGACGCCCTGCCCGGCGGCGGCCCGCAAAAAGCCGGCGTCGCGATCGCCGACCTCATGACCGGTATGTACGCGACGGTGGGCGTGCTCGCCGCGCTCGCGCACCGCGACCGCACGGGGGAAGGCCAGGCCATCGACATGGCGCTGCTCGACGTGCAGGTGGCCATGCTCGCGAACGTCGGCTCCAACTATCTGGCGAGCGGCAAGGCGCCCCAGCGCTGGGGCAACGCGCATCAGAACATCGTGCCGTACCAAGCGTTTCAGACAAGCGACGGCTGGATCATCGTGGCCGTCGGCAACGACGGGCAATTCCGCAAGTTCGCGGAAGTAGGCGGACGGCCCGAGCTTGCCGACGACATTCGATTTTCGACGAATCCCGAGCGCGTGCGCCACCGCGACATCCTGGTGCCGATCGTCGCCGACATGGTCAAAACGCGCGGCAAGCGCGAGTGGATCGAGGCGTTGGAGGCGGCCGGCGTGCCGTGCGGCCCGATCAACGACGTGGGTGAAGTGTTCGCCGACGAGCAAGTGTGCGCGCGCGGCATGCGCGTGGAAGTGCCGCATCCGAGCGGCGCAACGGCCCCGCTGGTGCGCAATCCGATTCGCATGAGCGCGACGCCGCCCGAAGTGCGCAGCGCGCCGCCGACGCTCGGCGAACATACGGAAGCCGTCCTACGCGACGTACTGGGCTACGACGAGGCGGCCATAGCCGCGCTGCGTGGAAAATCGGTGATTTGATCCGGGCGCGGGGCAGCGAGGCGGACGTGCCCCTCCGCTCGCCTCGCGCTCCGGCGGATTCCGGGCAAAAGCGCTGTTAGGCGGCCAGCGACGCGAGCCAGCGCCGCCCTTCTTCCCAATCGCCGAGGCCGCTGTCGGCGTTGATGTGACCGCGCGCGCCGATTTCGATCAAACGGCTGCCCCAGAGCGCCGCGCACCGGCGCGCAAAGGCCACGCCGCCGTAAGGGTCGTCGCTGCTCGCCACGACGATCGATGGAAAGGGCAGCGGTGCGAGCGCGATGTCCTCGTACCCGCTCGCATCGCGCGGGAATGCGGGGCCGCTCGGATCGGGCGGCGCGACCAGCAAGGCTCCCGCGATCTTCCCGAGTTGGGCCGCATCGGCCAGGCGCAACGCCCAGTGCGCCGCGGTCAGGCAACCGAGACTATGGGCCGCCAAGCAAATGGGCCCATTCGGCGCGGCCGCGATTGCCGCATTGAGCGCGTCGCACCAAGCATCGCGCACGGGATGGTCCCAATCGGGCATCGCCACGCGCACGAACGCGGGGTCGAGCGCCTCCCAGCGCGTTTGCCAATGGCCGGGGCCGGAATTCGCGTAGCCGGGCAATACCAAGATCGTTATCGGGTTCATGGGGCGGTGCGGTCATGTGGTCGAGCCCGGCTCGCAATGGCCGCGCTGTTGCCTCGGCGCGCAGCGGCCGCCGAGGATCGGATCCGCAAGCGTAATGGATTGAATGCCAAAAGGCTAACGTTAGCGCCCACGGAGTCGACGCAGAACACCTGCCCAAGGCAGAAACCTCACGCCCGCCCCCCGCGCAGGAGCGCTTCAGGCAGGCTCGCGCCTCCTTTAGGTAGAATGAACGAATTGCCGCGGGCCCGCCGCGCTTAACTTTCCGCCGATTCCCGACTTTCGCATGAACAACGAACGCAACGACGCCGCGACCACGCCGTCCAATTTCATCCGCAACATCATCGATGAGGACAACCGCACGGGCAAATGGACCGGCCGTGTCGAAACGCGCTTTCCGCCCGAGCCGAACGGCTATCTGCATATCGGCCACGCAAAGAGCATCTGCTTGAATTTCGGCGTGGCGCGCGACTACGGCGGCGTCTGCCACTTGCGCTTCGACGATACGAACCCGGAAAAGGAAAGCATCGAATACGCCGATTCGATCGTCGACGCCGTGCGCTGGCTCGGTTTCGAATGGGAGAAGGACGGCAAGTCGCACCAATATTTCGCAAGCGACTACTACGACAGGCTTTATCGGTACGCCGAACTCTTGATCGAGCGCGGCAAGGCCTACGTCGACAGCCAAAGCGCGGACGACATGCGTGCGAATCGCGGGTCGCTGACCGAGCCGGGCAAGAATTCGGCTTACCGCGATCGCGCGCCCGAGGAAAACCTCGACCTGGTCCGCCGCATGAAGGCTGGCGAGTTCAAGGAAGGCGAGCACGTGCTTCGCGCGAAGATCGACATGGCTTCGCCGAATATGACCATGCGCGACCCGGTGCTCTACCGCATCCGCTTCGCGCATCACTACCGCACGGGCGATGCGTGGTGCGTCTACCCGATGTACGACTACGCCCACTGCGTTTCGGACGCGATCGAAAACATCACGCATTCGCTGTGCACGCTCGAGTTCGAAGATCACCGCCCGCTCTACGACTGGGTGCTGAACGAACTGGCCGACGCCGGCGTCTTCACGCGGCCGCTGCCGCAGCAGATCGAATTCTCGCGGCTGAACCTCACTTACGCGATCACGAGCAAGCGCAAGCTGCTGCAGCTCGTGACGGAAGGTCACGTCGACGGCTGGGACGATCCGCGCATGCCCACGATCGTCGGCGTACGCCGGCGCGGCTTCACGCCCGAAGCGATTAGGCTGTTCTGCGATCGCATCGGCGTGACAAAAGTCGATTCGTGGATCGACATGAGCGTGTTCGAAGGCGCGCTGCGCGACGATCTCGACGAAAAGGCCCCCCGTACCGTGGCCGTGCTCGAGCCGCTCAAGCTCGTCATCGACAACTTCCCGGCCGATCTGTCGGAACCTTGCACGGCCCCCGTTCACCCGCACCACCCCGAGCGCGGGCAACGTCATTTCCCGATCACGCGCGAACTGTGGATCGAGCGCGAGGATTTCACTGAAACACCGCCGAAAGGCTATTTCCGGCTGTTCCCCGGCAACAAGGTTCGCCTGCGCTACGGCTATGTGATCGAATGCACGGGCGCGGAGAAAGACGAGCACGGCAACATCGTCGCCGTTCATTGCAACTACTTCCCCGACAGCAAATCGGGCACGGACGGCGCGAACAACTACAAGGTCAAGGGCAACATTCACTGGGTCAGCGCAGCCAGCGCCGTGCCGGCCGAAGTGCGGCTCTACGATCGCCTGTTCAAGGAAGCCCAGCCCGATGCGGGCGGGCGCAACTTCCTCGAAGCGCTCAATCCCGATTCGAAGCGTGTCGTGCAGGCGTACTTGGAGCCGGGGGCCGAGGCGTTGCAACCCGAAGATCGCTGCCAATTCGAGCGTCACGGCTACTTCGTTGCCGATCGCTACGACGCGCAGCCGGGCAAGCCCGTGTTCAACCGCATCGTCGGCCTGCGCGATAGCTGGGGCAAGTAAGCGAGGGGGCAGCTGCGCGCGTCATAACGTTCGGTGCAGCTCGTCCAGCGACAGCGCCGTGGCGAATAGACGCGTGAGGCTGCCGCTCGCGTATTGCTCCATTTCCCCGGGCGTCACCCATCGGAATGCGTCCATCTCGGGGATGGACGCACCGTTCCTGCGGCTCGGAAACATCGAGGTACACACGCAGCGCGCGAGATCGACTTCGCCCGCTTCGATGCGCGCAGCGAACAAATGCAAATCCTTGTCGCGCCGATAAGCGAAGCGCCCCAAATCCTTGAGCCGCCATGGCGCGAGTTCGATGCCCGTTTCTTCGCGAAGTTCGCGCAGCGCGGCATCGATCGGCGCCTCCCCCGGGTCGCCTTGCCCTTTCGGAATATCCCAATGCGCAGTTTCGGTGGCGTGCGCGAGCAGAACGCGGCCGTGGCCGTCGAGCAAGATCACACCGCATGAAAGGGTTCGCTCGGTCATCGACGCCGCTCGCATGCGCGTCGCTGCGCCAAACTATTTAGTTTCGCCTCGCCTCGCATAGCCGCTCCTATCTCGATCTTGCTCGGATGATAGCGGCAAGCGCCGGACACCGTGAAGGTTCCGGCCTTGGACGTCCTTGGACGCTGCTAGAGGCTATTCGATGCGGAACTTCGAGTTTTCTCCCATCGCTTCGTCGTCGCACCGCCTCGCTAATCAAGCCCGAAGATTGGCTGATCGCTATCGTGCAGCAGCCAAAGCATTTTCTCCGTGGAGAAAAACGCGCCCACGTAACGGTCCATCGTGTTCATATCGCTGAGCGAGCCCGGCAGATAGATAGGGCTACCGCTCACCGCACTGCCGTCGTTCGACGAATACTTCAATAGGTTGCCGAATTGAAGACGGGCCGACTCGAGCATGACCGACACGAACGAAGCGGCGTCATATGACGGGAGCTGGACGTAAAACGTCAGTCCGAAGCCGACGATGTCGTCGAATTTGTTGGAGACTGCCAGCACTGTCGGTCTACTCCCCGATGTCGAAGGTTGCGGGCTGACATTCAGGTGCGGCAAAGTCACCGCCATGAAATCCAACTCGACCGGCTCGGCGCCGGAGCCGGCGCTCACGAAATAAGCCCCCGCCTTCGCGCTCGTCGCGTTCGTCGTTCCCGTCTTGCCCGGTTCGACGCGCGCGCTCGGTGGATCGAACGTCACCGTCCCCGTTGCTTCGGAGAACGTGACGGTAGCCGCTTGCGTCGGATCGGAGAGCGTCACTTCCAGCGTGATGGTCGTTTTGCCGTCCGCCGGCACGAAATTGTTTTTCGGCTTGAGCGTCGCGCCATAGCCCGTGAACGTGAAGGTCGCCGTTTGAAGCGTACGGTCGGGATCGGTTTCCCAATAACCCTTCAACTGGCCCTTATCGACCGGCTTGCTGCTGGAAAACAACACGGGCGAAACGATACGGCCAGAACCGAGGCGCGTCATACGAGACGTTTGGTTCGTGAGCGAATCCGTGAACGTAGCGCCGGAATCGGCCGGAAGTTCGAATATAACCTTGATGGCCGGGTCAGGAGCTGAATAGACGTCGTCGTAATTGACATAGGCTTTCGCGTCGACGCTGACCGTGCTGTGGCCGTCGGCGGGTTGTGGCGGCAGATCGCCCGACGGGATCAGCGACAGCCCGTTCTGCGCTTTATTCATGATTTTCCCCATTCGGCACGTCGTCGAACGCGCAACGCTAGACGATGCCGAAGATCGGTTGATCGCTCCTGTGCAACAGCCAAAGGTTTTTCTCCGTGGAGAAAAACGCGCCCACGTAGTAGTCCGTCGTCACATCGCTCGTGGTCTCCGGCATGTCGACATAGTTACCGTCCACGGCACTACCGTCGTTCGTCAAAAAATCGAATGTGTTACCGGATTGAGGACTGGTCGCCTCGAGCATGATCGACACGAACGGAGAAACGCTGGGAGACAAGAAAATGACGTAAAACCGCTGTACCGAGTCGGAGACGCTAAATTTATTGGCGCCCATCAGAAAAGTCGGCGCGTCCCGCTGTGTCGAGGCGCTCCTAAAGAACGCGGACGACAAAGACGTCGCCAGGAAATCCAACTCGACCGGCGTGACGCCCGAGCCGCCGCCCGCGAAATAAGCCCCCGCTTTTTTGCAGGTCACATTCGTGGTCGCGGTCTGGCCCGCTTTGAGGTTCACGCTCGGTGGATCGAACGTGACCGTCCCGGTTGCCTCGGAAAACTTGAGCGTGCCCTCTTGGGCCGGGTCGGAGAGCGTCACTTCCAGCGTAATAGGCGTTTTGCCGTCGGCCGACACGAAGTTGTTTTGCAGGCTGATCTTCGGGCCCGTGCCCTTGAACGTGAAAGGCGCCGTTTGCAGTGTATCGTCGGGATCGCTTTCCCAATACGCCTTCAACTGGCCGTTGTCGATGGGTTTGCTGCTGCAAAACAATACGGGTGACTCGATTTCGCCTGAACTGACGCGCGTCGCCCGAGAGGTTTTGCTCGTGTGCGAATCCGTGAACGTAGCGCCGGAATCGGCCGGAAGTTCAAATATGACGTTGATGGACGAGTCAGGTGTCGAATAGCTGCCGTCGGACTCTACATAGGCTTTCGCGTCAGCGCTGATCGTGCTCTGGCCATCCGCCGGTTCCGCTCCGGGGTTTAAGGTCAGCGTCAGTCTGTTCTGCATTTTATTCATGGTTTTTTCCAATCGGTGCGTCGTCGAACCGGCGTGTTCATTGGCCGACGGGTTGAACGAACGACGGATACGCGAACACCACGTCCTTGACGCCGGCCGCCGAGACCTGAATCTTGGTCACCCCGGCGGTTTTGCTATAGACGTCGACGATTGCCCATCCGTCCGGCTGCCCCGCTTTTTTGTTGATGGACACGGTCGTATGCGTCAATTTTCCCGCTGGATCGAAGCTCGCAGCGCCTCCCACGACATCCACCGCGAGTTCCGACACTGACGAGCCGGCGTCGACGACGACATAGATCTGCGCCGAAACGGTACCGTCGCAGGGCACGCCACGTGTGTATCCCCAGCTTTCGATTAACGCGAAATTCTCCGTCGGAGGGGGGACCATCATCGGGAAGAACTCGGCGGTCTTTTGAATCGGAGGGATAGCGAGCAAGTTTTGATCGGCGCCATCTATCAGAGAATGCGGCGCCACTCGGACCGACAATCCGAGGTCACGCGAGTCGCTGGGCATGCGCAGGGCGAGCCGTTTCACTTGATCGGCGCCCATCGCGAAAATGTAATACCCGACGGAGGTCTGAGCGCCGTCGGCCACCGTCGCGCCGTCGTCGACCAGCACGATATAGCGCAGGCCCGCTGGGCCATAGATGGTGAGGGTGTTGCTGGGCGTAAATCCCGTCAGATCGGTCGGGTCGAGCTTGGGTGCGCCGGCCGAAACGATCATGTCGAGCCGGCTCCCCGGGCCACCGTGCTGCGCGACGTACTGCTCCAGGTACCACTTCGAAACGAGGCTCCGATCCGTCAGGGGGTAGTTGGGGTCGTCGATCTGCGCAACGCTATTGCCGGCCACATAGAACGCATGCACCCCCCCGGAGGCGATCGTGTACTTCAGCGCGCCCGGCTGCGCATAGAACGACGCCACCGCGTTCGGGCCTACGGTCATCCCGGTTTGAAACGCGTGCAAGCCGGTCCACTTCGGGCTGATGCTTTGATCGAGCCCCAGCACCGCGTCCGAGCGCATGTAGGTCGTCGCCGTGCCCGCGCTCACGGCGTTGCCGATGCTCACGGCCACCGGCTTCGGCGTGCCTGGCTGCACGGCACTGCCGCTACCGCTGTGCGCGTCGACGTAGGCCCTCGAAACGAGGCTCGTGGGGCCCGTCGGGCTAGCGGGATTGTCGATCTGCGCGACGGCGTTCGCGCCCACATAAAACTGATGCACCCCACCGGTCGCGATCGTGTACGCCAGTGCGCCCTGCTGGACGTTGAACGATCCCGTCGACGCGCCGCTCAAGTTCAACCCGGCGTGATACGTGTGCGCCGCCGTCCAGTTCGGACTGATGCCTTGATCGAGGCCAAGCACCGCGTCCGAGCGCAGGTAGGTCGTCGCCGTGCCCGCGCTCACGGTGTTGCCGATGCTCACGGCCACCGGCTTCGGGGCGCCTGGCTGCACAGTGGCGCTGGTGACGTGCTGGTCGACGTACGACTTCGAAACGAGGCTCGTGCCGCCCGCCGGGCTAGCGGGATTGTCGATTTGCGCGAAGCTCGTGCCCGCATAGAACTTATGCACCCCACCGGTCGCGATCGTGTACGTCAGCACACCTTTCTGCGCATTGACCACGCCCTCGGCGTTCGGGCCTACGCTTAGCCCGGCCTGGAAGGCATGCGAGGCGCTCCACTTCGGACTGATGCCTT
>DATJJH010000073.1:0-18091 GCA_035492395.1 Trinickia sp.
ACAACTGGCCAAGCGTTTCCCCGCCGCTCAGTTTGACCGGCGTGAGGATCGGTTGATCGCCATACATCGGCAGGGCGGCCCCGGCGATTGACAGGGTACGGGTATGCAGAGGGTTGGGCATGCTGGGTTCCGTTTATCGAGGCCATCACGAATCGCCACGTGCGACGCTCACGGATTTATTCACAACATGGATGTCAACGGAAACAGGAAAATTCTTAATCGCCCAAACTCAATCAAAAGGCATTAATCGCCGCCGACGAGCGTTGAAGATGGCGGTGAGCGAAGGTATGGCGCAACCATCACGCCGCCGCCGTTGACAGCGGCCCTCTGGCCGCGCGCCGGCGATTGTCTCAACCATGGGACAGTGAGTCCGCGCCGTGTGTCTTCTGATGTTCCGAACGTTGGCCTAGACTCCATAGTCATCGATGCCCAACATGCTTCATTCGTTCGGCGTCCTAACGTCTTGGAGAAACGAAGATGATTGAAATCCGGCAAGCAGGCGATCGCGGCGTGGCGGAACACGGTTGGCTCAGCTCCCGCCACACGTTTTCCTTTGCTCACTACTTCGACCCGAAGCAAGTCGGCTTCTCCGATCTGCTCGTGATCAACGACGATCGCGTTGCGGCGGGACAAGGCTTCGGCCGTCATCCCCATCGCGACATGGAGATCTTTTCGTATGTGTTGGAAGGGGCGCTCGAACACCGCGATTCGATGGGCACCGGTTCGACGATCGTCCCCGGCGACGTGCAGCTGATGAGCGCCGGCAGCGGCGTCGCACATAGCGAATACAACCCATCGCCAAGCGATCCCGTGCATTTTCTGCAGATCTGGATTTTGCCGTCGGAGGCGGCGCTGGGCGCTCAGCCACGCTATCAGCAAATGCACGTGAGCGCCGAGGAGAAGCGCGGCAAGCTGCGCTTGATGCTCTCGCCCGACGGCGCCGACGCCTCGCTCGCGCTACGCCAGGACGCCCGCGTCTATGCCGCCCGTCTCGACGGTGCGGACACGGCCTCGCTCACGCTGCCGCCCGAACGCTACGCGTACGTGCACGTGGCCCAAGGCGAAGTCACGCTGAATGGCATGCGGCTCACCGCGGGCGACGGCGTCAAGCTGCGCGACGAAACCACGCTCACGCTGACAGAGGGGAGCGACGCGGATGTGCTCGTATTCGATCTGCGTGCGCGGGAAACGCCGCGCATGCGATAGACATCCTCGATCTCACGAGCCCAACAGGCCTGCCGCGATATTGACGGACAGGCCCAACACGGCCGCGTTGAAGAAGAACGACAAGATCGATTGCGCCAGGGCCGTTCGCCTGGCGCGACGCGAGCACAGCGAGACATCGGAAGTTTGCGACGCCACCGCGATCGTGAACGAGAAGTACAAGAAGTCCCAGTAGTCGAGCGCTTGATCGCCTTCGGGAAACTTGAGCGAGGCTTCGTTCTCGCCTGCTTGATGGTAGTAGCGCGCGTACTGCAGCGTGAACACGGTCGGAATCAGCAGCCACGCGCCGACCATCGTCCCGCCCGTCAGCGCGTAGTTGATGCCGGCTTGGGCCGCGCCTAGCCCCTTCGCCGCCGATAACTCCACCACGATGGCCACTAGACTGGCGATGGCCGCGCCCGTGATGATCGCGAGCACGGCCGTGGCGCCTTCGTCCTCGCGCTCGGCCACGCGCTGCACGTCTTCGGGGCTCGCGCGCGCCATTAGCGTCCAAATCATGGCCAGATACGTCCACATACCGAAGTCCCAGGCGAGGAGCGCCCGCTGAATCGGCCGCAAATGCCAAGGCACGATGACGTAGGCGAGCAGGCCCAACCCCACGGCGACAAAAATACGCGGGCGATTGCGAAAGAAGCGAACGATACGCGCCGATGCGGCCATAAGATCTCGATCGAGTTTATCGGGCGCCGCGGGGCCGCGGCCGGCCGCTATTATCGCCGCGGAACGACGATTCCGGGGCAGCGCGTCCAGCGCAAACGCGCGGTGATCCCGCGCAATTTTGCTATCATCCCTGTATATTTATACAGCCTTCGCAACCTTGCCGTGTCGCCCCCCGCTCCCTTGGCTCCGTCGGCCGCGTCGCCCTCGTCGCCGTATTACCTGCTGAATTTCGAGCGCGCGCTGGCGTGGATCGCCGAGCGTTACGACGATTTGCTCGACGCGAGCGAACGCGCCTTCCTTCGAACGTTCCCCACGCTTGCCATGCCCTCGCGCGCCTTGCTCGTGCGCATGCTGATGCGGCGAGGACCGCTGTTTCGCGCCAGCCGGCTCGTGTACGAGGAGGTCGGCTGCCCCAACGAAGCCGCCGCGCCGCTGGCGGCCCTCGGCTGGGTCGATGCCGATGCGCTCGTGACGATCGACGACTTGTTTTCGGTGGCCACGCGGGCCGAACTCTCGAGCATGTTTCCCGCCTTGGCGGCCAGCAAGCAAGCCCGCAAATCGGCATGGCTCGACACCATCCGCGCCGCCCACCCCGAGCCGCGGCGCTACGCCGACTGGGGCCCGGGCCTGCCGCCGGGCGCGACCGATCGTGCGTTGCGTACGACGATCGGTCCCCTTTGCGACACGTTCCGGCTCATGTTCTTCGGCAACCTCCACCAAGATTGGTCGGAGTTCGTGCTCGCCGATCTTGGCGTCTACCAGTACGAATCGGTGCCGCTTTCGCCCGAGGCGCGGGCATTTCGCGCGCGCGGCGACATCGAGGCCTATCTCGCGCTGCATGCCTGCCGCGCCGCCCTCGACACGCTCGTCGGCGCGCATGACATCGACGCCCTCGTTGCCGAGGCGGCGCGTATCGACATCGACAATCCCTGGCTCGAGACGCGACGCGCGAAGCTGCTGTTTCGCGCCGGTCAACAGGCTGAACGCCTCGGTCTTTGGCCTTGCGCGCACGATGCCTACGCGCGCAGCACTTGGCCCGGAGCGCGCCATCGGCGCATCCGCGTGCTCGAACGCGACGCCCGCGCGAGCGAAGCCCTGGCCTTGGCCGCGCTGGCGTTATGCGCCCCGGAGAGCGAGGCTGAATGCCAGCGTATCGAGCGCATGCTGCCGAGGCTCGCCAAGGCCGCGGGGCAAACAGTCGAACGCCCCGCACGCAGTCCCGCCCATGACATCGCGCGCGAAACGCTCGTGCTGCCGTATCCGGACGAACCGTTTTCCGTGGAACACGTCGCGCGCGACCACCTGAGCACCGATACGGCGCCGGTTTTCTACGTGGAGAACGGCCTCGTCAACTCGCTATTCGGGCTGCTGTGCTGGGAAGCCGTCTTCTCCCCGGTGTCCGGCGCGTTCTTCCACCCATTCCAGCGCGGGCCGGCCGATTTGCATGCGCCCGATTTCCTCGCCCGCCGAGCCGAGGCATTCGAGCGCTGCCTGTCGCAGCTCGAGAGCGACGCCTACCGCGACACGATCCGTCGGCACCTTGCCGCAAAAGCAGGCATTCAATCTCCATTCGTGTTTTGGGGCATGCTGACGCCCGAGCTCGTCGAACTGGCGCTCGCCTGCTTGCCGGCCGACCACCTGAAACACTGGTTTGCCCGACTGCTAGCCGATATCCGCGAAAACCGCTCCGGCCTGCCCGATCTCGTTCGCTTTTGGCCGGCCGAGCGCCGCTACGAATTCATCGAAGTCAAAGGCCCGGGCGACAAGCTGCAGGACAATCAAATTCGTTGGCTGCGCTTTTGCATGGCCCACGATATGCCCGTGCGCGTGCTCGACGTCCGCTGGGCCCAGTCGACTGGCGTGCCGCTCGACGAGGCCGCCGCATGAGCTACGTCGTCGCCGTGCGCATGCTTTGCGAGTTCACGGCCAAACGGGGCGACCTGGATCTTCGTTTCACGCCCTCACCCACTTCGCTCGAAGGCATGGAGGGCCATGCGGCCGTTGCAGGCCGACGCGCCGCCGGCTACGAAACCGAGTTGACGCTGAGCGGCGCATACGACGAATTGACGGTGCGCGGCCGCGCGGATGGATACGACCCGGCCCTGAACCGGCTCGAGGAAATCAAGACCTATCGCGGCCAGCTCGATGCGATGCCCGACAACCACCGGGCGCTTCATTGGGCGCAAGCGCTCGTCTACGGTCACCTGCTGTGTCAAACACGCGGTCTGGCGGAGCTGAACGTTGCGCTCGTCTATTTCGACGTCGGCTCACGCAAGGAAACGGTCCTCGCGCAGGCGTACGACGCCGTCGCGCTACGGGCTTTCTTCGATCAGCAGTGCGAGCGTTTTCTCGGTTGGGCGAAGCAAGAGCGCGCGCATCGGCTCGCACGCGACGCCGCGCTCGAGCGCATGACGTTTCCCCACGGGGCGTTTCGCAGCGGCCAGCGCGAGCTTGCAGTTCGCGTCTACCGGGCCGCGCGCGACGCTCACGCGTTGATGGCGCAAGCGCCGACGGGCATCGGCAAGACGCTCGCCACGTTGTTTCCGGCGCTGAAGGCCTGCGGCCAAGGGCACGTCGAGCGCGTGTTCTTTCTCACGGCGAAGACACCGGGCCGCGCGCTCGCGCTCGACGCCATCGATACGCTGCACGCGCATGCGGGCGACATGCCGCTGCGCACGCTCGAACTCGTGGCGCGAGACAAAGCCTGCGAGCACCCGGACAAGGCGTGCCACGGGCAATCGTGCCCGCTCGCGCGCGGCTTCTACGACCGGCTCGCGCAAGCGCGGGCGCAGGCGCTCGCGCTTGCGAAGGGCCGCCTCGATCGCGAAACGGTGCGCGCTTGCGCGCTCGCCCATGATGTTTGTCCGTACTACTTGGCCCAAGAACTCGCACGCTGGGCCGATGTCGTCGTCGGGGACTACAACTACTACTACGACAGCAGCGCGCTGCTTCATGCGCTGACGCGCATCAACCAGTGGCGCGTGGCGGTGCTCGTCGACGAGGCGCACAACCTGCTCGAACGCGGTCGTAAGATGTACACGGCGTCGATCGATCAAGCCGCGTTCAAAGCAGCCGGCAAGGCCGCACCCGCCGCGTTGAAGCAGCCGATGCAACGGCTGCAGCGCGAATGGAATGCGCTCGGCCGTGCGCAGGAAAATGCCTATCAGGCCTATGCGCAGGTGCCGCAACGGCTCTTGTCGGCGGCGCAAAACCTCATCGGCGCCGTGACCGATCATCTCGCGGACGCGCCGCTATCGATCGACGAAACGCTGCTGCGCGTGTTCTTCGACGCCATGCATTTCGTTTCGTTGTCCGAACAATTCGGGGAGCACTCCGTATTCGACGTCCGCCTGCACGGAAAGCCAAGCGCTACGAGCGAACCGCGTGGAGGTCGTTCTTCCCTTTTCTCGACGCTGTGCGTGCGCAACGTCGTGCCGGCGCACTTTCTCGCGCCGCGACACGCCACCGCGCGCGCCACGGTGTTGTTTTCGGGCACGCTCGCGCCGGAGCAGTTCTACCGGGACATGCTCGGCCTGCCCGAAGCGACCGTTTCGCTATGCGTCGACGGTCCGTTCCAGCCCCAGCAGCTCGAAATCCACGTCGCTTCGCACGTGTCCACGCGCTGGCGCGATCGCGAACGCTCGCTCACGCCCATCGTCGACTTGATGGCGCGCCAATACGCGCAGCGGCCAGGAAATTACTTAGGTTTCCTGAGCAGCTTCGACTACCTAGAGCGCATTGCCGAGCTCATGCGCGACCGTTATCCGAACGTGCCGATTTGGACGCAAGCGCCCGGCATGGACGAAGCCGCACGCGACGCATTCCTGGCGAGGTTTCGCGTGGGCGGCTGCGGCATTGGGCTCGCGGTGCTGGGCGGCGCGTTCGCCGAAGGCGTCGATCTGGTGGGCGAGCAGTTGATCGGCGCGTTCGTCGCCACGCTCGGCTTGCCGCAAATCAATGACGTCAACGAGCAAATGCGGCGTGCGATGGACGCCAAGTTCGGCAGCGGCTACGACTACGTCTACCTGTACCCAGGGCTGCAGAAAGTCGTCCAGGCTGCCGGGCGTGTCATCCGCACGGAGACGGACGTCGGCGTTTTGCACCTGATCGACGATCGCTATCGCCGCGCGGAAGTCAGGCGTTTACTACCGACATGGTGGGCGTTGCCGTAAGCGCGTCGATCGACAGCGCATGCTCGGCAACCCCGATGGCGGCCTGAACGACGCCTTATCGTTCGCCACCGCTCAGACGGCGGCCCGCGCGCTCGGCACAATGCGCAAGCGTGGCGGACCATCGCCTTGCCTGCCGGGCGCCGCAGCGGGCCGGCCCATCACGATAAGACGAAAAAAAACCGCATCAACCGGGGGACACCGCCATGATTCGTCGCGCGGCGCGCACAGGCGCCGGCATCGTTCTCCTATGCCTGCACGGCCCCGTGCAACCGGCGCAGCCGTTGGATGCCCCCGCCTTTTCGCTGCGCGCGCCAGCCCAGCGCGCGGCCGGCGGCGCAGCACCGGTCACGCCGCCGGACGCACTCCAGATCGAGCAGTTGCTGGCGGGGCAGCGGTTGAAAACGTCGCCCGCATTGACACACTCGGGCGCCGACGCGGCGGGCGAGATCTCGAATTGCACGCAGGAAAACATCGGCGCCGTCGATCCGGGCAATCCGAACTGGAACGACAAGGACCCTCGCTGGGAACCGATGCGGCAAACCATCGCGCTCGACTGCGCGCGGCGTCGCAAGGAGCGCATCAAGACCGTCGAGCCCGAGTTGCAGCGCATGTATCGCGACGCGCTGGCGAACAGCTACGCCCATCGTCTTTCGCGCCGCGACGCCGCTGCGTTGATCGGTTTTTACTCAACGGTAACGGGCCGCCGATTCCTCGCGTTTCAGACGGGCTTGACCACGATCGAATTCAACGCAATGCAGCGGCTTGAACGGGCCGGCGGCGCAAAAGCCCCAGCTTCGCCCGCCATACCGTCGCCCGATGTCATGAAGCGCCGCACGGCCGTTCTTTTGATGTCGCGACAGATATTGCTCATGCTGCAATGGCAAAGCGACGCCGCGCATACCGGCGACGATGTGAGTGGCGGCGCCGTCGCCCCGACGGTGATGAGCACGTCGGCGACGCTCGAAGGCGATGCGATCGACCGGATCCAAAAGGAATTCGGGCGGGAGTTGCCCACGTTTTCCGCGTTTCTGTCGTCAAAGGCGGAGAAAAACGAGATCCGTGCGCTCGCCGATGCTCAATTGTCGTTCGGCAAAGCGTCGGCCACTCAATTGATCAAGCTCGCCCCCGAATGGAATGGCGATTTGCAAAAGTGGCGCGAGCAGTATCGAAAGCTGCCGGCGAGCAGCGTTCCCCCCGCGAGTGCGCCCACGCCGCAGAAATAGGGCGATTGGCCCACCCGCCCCCTACTGCCCACGCGCCGCCATCGGCGTCGTTGACGAGACCTTGTCATCCCATCCGCCGCCCAGCGCTTTGACGAGCGCCACGGCGGCGCCCATCTGCTGCCCGCGCACCTGCACTTCGGTGCGTTGGCTCGTGAGCAACGACTGCTGCGCGGCAATCACGTTCAGGTAGGCGACGAGCCCGCCCGAGTAACGATCGTTCGCCAGCGAAAGGAGCCGCTGCGAATCCACGACCGCGGCATGCGCTTGCTTCGAAGCCGCATCGAGCACCGAAAGCCCCGTCACGCCGTCCTGCACTTGCTGAAACGCGTTGAGCACGGCTTGTCGATAGTTCGCCTGCGCTTCCTCGTAAGCCGCGCTGGCCCGATTCACATTGGCCTTGCGTCGCCCGCCGTCGAATACGGCCTGGCTGACTTGCGCCCCCAGCGTCCACATCAGGCTCGGGGCCGTCAGCAGTTTCGCAAAGGTCGTCGCCTCCCATCCGATGCCCGGATTGAGCACTAGGCTCGGAAAGAAGGCCGCCTTCGCCACGCCGATTTGCGCGTTGGCCGCGGCCATCGCGCGCTCGGCCGACGCGATGTCAGGGCGCCGTTGCAGCACATCGCTGGGTACCCCGAGCGAGATCGGAGGCACGTGAAGCTCGACCACTTTCGACGCGATTGCGAATTGCGGCGCCGGTATGCCTACCAGCGCCGCGATCGCATGCTCGTACTGCGCGCGCCGATTGACGAGCAGCGTCGCCTGAACGCGCGTGGCGTCGAGCTGCGATTGCTGCTGGTAGAGATCGAGCCCCGAAACCGATCCAAGTTCGTGCTCGGCGTTGACGTAGTCGAGCGCCTTCTTCTGCAAGCGCACGGATTGGTCCAGTACGTCGATTTCCGCATCGAGTTCACGCAGTGCGAAATAGTCCGTCGCGAGATCGGTCGTCAGCACGAGGCGCGCGTTCGCCAAATCGTCGGCGGATTGTTGCTCCGATGCCTTTGCGCCCTCGACTTCGCGTCGGATTCGCCCGAACAAGTCGGCGTCGTAGGTGACGGCTGGCTCGATCGTCACCGAGTTTTGCACCGTCGATTGATTCGGGGTCGCATAGTTCGTCAGCGGCCGGTCTTTCGAAATTTTCGCGCGCGCGAGCTGCGCCTGCAGATCGAGTTCGGGCGCCTGCAGCGCCGACGTGGCGGCGAGCGTCGCCTTCGCTTGCTCATAGTGGGCGCTTGCCGCGGCCAGCGTTTGACTTTGTGTCAGTGCGCGCTGCTCGAGCCCGTCCAGTTCACCATCGTCGAACGCGCGCCACCAATCGAGCGTCAACGGCGCATGGGACGGTTCGGCTTGCCGCCAGTACGAATCGGTTTGCCAGCTCGGCGGCGCGGCCGCGTCCGGGCGCTTGTAGTCCGGACCGACTGTACACGCGGCGAGCGTCGCCAAGGCCGCCAGCGCGAGCACCGTCCGAATGAAGCCGCGGCCTCGCATCAGGAAAGCCCCTTGTCCGCACCGGGCGGCACGATGTTCACGTGGTCGCCCTCGGCAATCGAATCGCTCGGGTTCACGACGATCTTGTCGGTCGGCGCAATGCCGCTGTCGATTTCGAGTTCCTGCCCCAGATCCTGTGCGATCGTGACCTTGCGCAAATGCACGACGCCGTTTTGATCGACGACCGCAAGCCGCGGCCCTCCCGCCCGGAACAGCAGCGTGTTGCCGGGGACGAGCATGCGAGCGTGCGGAGACTGCGGCATGGCCACTTGCACGTAAGCCCCAGGGCGCAGCTTGTCATAGGGGTTCGGCAGCGTCACCTCGATCTGCAGCGAGCGCGTAGTCACGTCGATCGCGCCTGATACGTGCGTGATCGTGCCGCGGAACGATTGCCCCGGCAGTTCGGCTTGCGTGATTTCCACGGGCATGCCTACCTTGACGTTCTGCGAGTAGGCCTGCGGAAGCTGAATATAGACCCGCAGCGGATTGGCTTGCGCGAGGGCGAACAGCGCGCGGCTCGTCGCGCTGCCTGCCGTGATCAGATCGCCGATATCCACATTGCGCTGAGTAATGACGCCGTCGAACGGCGCCACGATGCGCTTGAACGACTCCAATTGCCGCAGCCGCTTCACATTGGCATCGGCGGCAGCGAGGTTCGCGACGCCCTGGTTGTAGGCGCCTTGCCGATCGTCGAGCTCCTGCTGCGAAACGGCATCGCGTTGGCGCAGCTGCTGCCAGCGCGCAAGCGTCGTCTTCGCCAGCACGAGGCTCGCGCTGGCTTGCTGGCGCTGCGCTTGCGCCTGGGCAAGTTCTTGGTCGATCTCCGGCGTATCCAGATCGGCCAGCAGTTGGCCTTGCTTCACGTGCTCGCCGATATCGACATACCAATGCAGCAGGTAGCCGGTGGCGCGCGCGTAGATCGGCGATTCCACGAACCCGCGCAGCGTGCCGGGCAACAGCATGTCGCCCGCGCCCTTCGCCATCTTCGGCGTCACGACGTCGACGTACTGCTTCGCGTTCTGCGCGGTGGCGTTCGCGGCGGCCTTCTCGTTCCAGATATTCGCTACGACCGAACGCAGCGCGCCTACGGCAAGCAGCACGAGGACCACGACGAGCGCGATCTTCGCGCGCCCCCACACGCGATCGCGCGGCGGCAGCATGGGGCCCTCGCCGTCCTCCCTCGGGGGAATGGCCAAGGACGCGTGAGATTCTTCCGTCATATCAAGTTACCCAGAAAAACAATGGCTTCACGTTTCGTCCGTCTTGTCCGTTTTCTCTCGCGCCCGCGCATGGCGCTCGCGCCGCCTCGCGACACGGCCGTGAATGCCGCCAAACAACAGCGGCACGAAAAACAGCGTGGAAACCGTCGCGAACAGCAGCCCGCCGATCACCGCGCGGCCGAGCGGCGCGTTCTGCTCCGCGCCTTCGCCCAAGCCAAGAGCCATCGGCACCATGCCGATGATCATCGCGCAAGCCGTCATCAGCACGGGCCGAATACGGCTGGCGCCGGCTTCGAGCGCGGCCGTCAGCGGCGGCGCCCCGGCGGACAGCCGCGCTCGCGCGAACGACACCATCAAGATGCTGTTCGCGGTGGCGACGCCCATCGTCATGATCGCGCCCGTCAATGCCGGTACCGACAGGTGCGTACCCGTCAAGAACAGCATCCAGACGATGCCCGCGAGCGCGGCCGGCAACGCGCTTACGATAATGAGCGGATCGAGCCAAGATTGGAAGTTGACGACGATCAGCAAGTAGACGAGCACGATCGCCATCGCCACGCCCACGCCCAGGCCGAGGTAGGAGCGCTGCATCGTATCCACCTGGCCTCGCACGGTGATCTGACTGCCGCGCGGCAGCTTAGCGCGCGCCTGTGCGACGAGTGTGTCGATTTGCGCGGCGACGCCGCCGAGATCGCGGCCCTCGACGCTGACAAGCAGATCGACGACGGGGCGGATGTTGTAATGCGTCACCGACGCGAACTGGCGGGCCGGCTGCACTTGAACCAAGTTGCCTAGCAATTGCTGCGCGCCCGGCGCATCGGCCGATGCGTTCCGGGCCGCCACCGGCGTGCGCAACAGGGCATCGACGGAGGTCACCTGATATTGCGGCGTGCGCACCGCGACCTGATATTCGACGCCGTTTCGCGGGTTGAACCAAAAACCGGGCGAAGTTTGCGTACTCCCCGCCAATGAAATCAGCACATTCTGCGCAACGTCGTTCGCGTTGAGGTTCAATTGCTGCAGACGCGTGCGATCCATTTCCAGGTGAATGATCGGCTCGTCGAACCGTTGCTGGATGTGCGCATCGACCGTCCCGCGTATCGTGCGCACCGCTTTCATCAGCCGGCTCGCCGCATCGAAGTTGGCCAGTTGATCGGCCCCGGAAATCTGCACGTCGATCGCGGCAGGCGAACCGAAGTTCAGGATCTGCGTGACGATATCGGCCGGCTGAAAGAAGAACTCGACGCCCGGAAAGCGCTGCGGCAGCATCGCGCGCAATTTGTCGATGTAGATCTGCGACGGTGCGTGATTGGGCGTAAGGGCAATCTGAATGTCGCCGTCGAGCGTGCCGATCGTCCCCGCGTTGCTGTACGAGAGATTAATGCCGCTATAGGGCAGGCCCAGATTGTCGAGAATCGTACCCAGCTCGCGCGGCGGCACCACGGTGCGAATGACCTTCTCGACGTCGTCGGCCAGACGCGCCGTCTCCTCGATCCGCGTGCCCGTGGGCGCACGCATATGCAGCCGGATATCGCCCGCATCGACCGACGGAAAGAAATCGGCGCCGAGTACGAACGCCAAGCCGAGCGACGCCACGCAGAACCCGAGGAACGACGCGGCAAACACGCGTCTGCGCACGAGCAGCGTGCTCAGCAGCACGATGTAAGCGGCGCGCATACGCTCGAACGCGGCCTCGAAACGGTGATGCAGCCGCAAAAACAAGTTCGGACGAGCACCCGGCGCACGCTGATGGCGATGGCCCATCAGCAGCATCGCCATGGTCGGTACGAGGGTGCGCGAAAGAATGTACGACGCGAGCATCGCGAAAACGACTGCTTCGGCGAGCGGCACGAACAAGTAGCGCGCCACGCCGGTCAAGAAAAACATCGGCACGAACACGATGCAGATGCACAGCGTCGAAACAAACGCGGGCACGGCGATCTCGCCCGCGCCTTCTAGGATTGCATCGTGCAGATCGGCGCCCAGATGCAGATGCCGCTCGATGTTCTCGATCGTGACGGTCGCATCGTCCACCAAAATGCCGACCGCCAGTGCGAGGCCGCCCAGCGTCATGATGTTGATCGTTTGGCCCAGTGCGTGCAGCGCGAGGAGCGACGAAAGGATCGAAAGCGGAATCGAGATTGCAATGATGCAGGTGCTGCGCCAATTGCCGAGAAACAGCAAAATCATCGCGGCCGTCAGTGCGGCGGCGATGGCGGCCTCGCGCGCGACGCCCGTAATGGCGGCCTTCACGAAGAGAGATTGGTCGAAAAGCGCCCGGATCGTGATGCCCCGCGGCAACGTCGCCTCGACGTTGGGCAGCAGCCGGTGCACGGAATCCACCACCGCCAGCGTCGATGCGTTGCCCGCCTTCAAGATGGAGAGCAGCACCCCGCGCCGGCCGTCCTGACGCACGATGTTCGTCTGCGGCGCGAAGCCGTCGCGCACGTGAGCGACTTCACGCAGATACGTCGTTGCGCCGTTGACGGTGCGTACGGGCAAGTCGTTCAAACCGGCGATCGTCGTCGGAGAACCGTTCATGTCGACCGTGTACTCGCGCGGGCCGATCTTGGCGGTGCCCGTGGGCAGGATCAGGTTCTGCGCATTGACCGCATTGACGACGTCGAGCGGGGTGAGCCCCTTGGCCAGCAAGGCGCGCGTATCGATATCGACCGAAACGACGCGAGTCTTGCCCCCGTACGGATAGGGCACCTGGGCCCCGGGGATCGTGATGATTTGCGGCCGCAGGAAGTTCAGCGCCGTGTCGTTCAGGTTCTGCTCCGACAGCGTCGGGCTCGACAGCCCGAGCTGAATGACCGGAATCGAGGAAGCCGAGTAGCTGATGATGAGCGGCGGCGTGGCGCCCGGCGGCATTTGCCTCAGCTGCGCTTGCTCGACCGCCACCGTCTGCGCGATGGCCGTTTGAAGACTCGCATTGGGCTGCAGAAACAGCTTGATGATCGCAATGCCGGGCAGCGACTGCGATTCGATGTGTTCGATGTCGCTGACGGTCGTGGTGAGGCCGCGCTCGTTGACCGACGTCATGCGATTGGCGACCTCTTGCGCGGACAGCCCTTGATAGCTCCAGATGATGCTGACGACGGGGATATCGATATTCGGCAGGATATCGACAGGCGTCCTCATTAGCGCAAACGGCGTCGCCAACACAATGAGGATGGCCATGACGATGAACGTGTAGGGCCGTTTGAGGGCAACGTTGACGATCCACATGCGAAGACGCGCCGGAAAATGCGGGAAGAAACGACGACTGTAGTCGACTTGGGGGGCAAAAGTTAATGCCTCCCCCGCAGAATCGCGTGCAATCTTCTGTGAAAACGATTACTGACTATTACAATCCACGGCGCGGCGCACGCTGTCGAGGAAATGGTCCACATCGGCGGACGTCGTCGCGAACGACGTCACCAGCCGAACGACGCCCGGGCCCCAACGGTCGCGATAGAACGTAAAGCCCTGCGCGAGCAGCGCGTCGATCAGCGCCGACGGCAGCCGGCAGAACAAAATGTTCGCTTGCGGCTCGCCTTGTACTTCGATGCACGTGAAGGGCTGCAGCCCAAGCATGAGGCGTCGCGCCATCGCATTCGCCTGTCGCGCATTGCGCAACCAAAGATCGTCGTGCAAATAGGCGTCGATCTGCGCCGACAGGAATCGCATCTTCGAGAACAGATGCCCCGCGCGCTTGCGCCGGAACGCCAACTCGCGAGCGAGCGCCGTATCGAACAGGACGATCGCCTCAGCGGCGGGCACGCCGTTCTTCGTCGCGCCGAACGACAACGCATCGACGCCCGCCTTCCACGTCATTTCGGCAGGCGTGCACCCAAGCGCGACAACCGCATTCGCGAAGCGCGAACCATCCATGTGCAGGCGCAGCGAGGCCGACTGGCACACGTCGCCGATCGCCGCGATTTCATCGACCGAATAGACGCTGCCCACCTCGGTGGCTTGCGTGATGCTGACGCACGAGGGTTGCACGGAGTGCACGTCCCCCACTTTCGTCCGGGCGGCTGCGCGCAACGCCTCGATGCCGATCTTGGCGGACGGCCCGTCGACGGGTACGAGCTTGGCCGCCCCCGTGAAAAATTCCGGCGCGCCGCATTCGTCGTTGTTCACATGGCTGCTCGGATGGCACAGCACGCTGCCCCACGGGGGCGTCAACGCTGCGAGGCACAGCGCGTTGGCGGCCGTGCCGGTCGGCACGAGCAGCACGCTCACTTCACGCTCGAAGAGCTCGCTGAACTTTCGCTCGACGCGCGCCGTGACGTCGTCCGCCCCGTACGGCCCCGCTTGGCCGACATTGCTCGCGGCTATCGCCTCGATCACCTCGGGCGACGCCCCGGCGATGTTGTCGCTGGAAAACCCCAAAGCCGGCCGTGTTTCGCGGCCCGGCGGCATATATTCGTGATTCGCCGTCAATTGCATCGACTCCCGTATCGTCCAGGGGCGCAAGCCCCAACCGTTGCAGTAGTCGACATCGTATCGAGGCCGGTGCGGCGGGCATTGTAAAAAATTGACGAACGCGACGGTCAATAATTCGACGGCGCCACGCCGAATGCCTGACGAAACGCGCGGTTGAAGTGACTTTGATCGTAGAAACCCACCCCTTGCGCCACTTCCGCGACCGTTTGCGGACTACGCGACAGCAGCGCGCACGCCCGCTCCAGGCGCAAGCGCAGCAACCATGCATAGGGCGTCATTCCGACCGTTTCCTTGAACTGCCGCAAGAATTGAAACCGCCCGAGATCGCACAGCGCCGCGAGCGCATCGAGCGTGATCTTTTCGCTTAGGTGTGCATAGCAATAATCTCTGACTCGCGCCCATCGCGCCGCCGACAACGCGCCGCTTTTCTCCAGAGGCACGATCGCGCGTGAGCGCGTCAGCAGCAGATTCATGAGCCGCAGCCATTCGGATTGCACGGCCAGCGAATCGGCGTCGCCCGCCGCCCGCATCGCATCGAACAGCCGAACGAGCTGCATTGCGAGTTCAGGGTCTTCGAGCAGCGCGCCCGGCAAGGCGGGTTCGCGCTGCGTGTCGCTCAACTCCTCGGCCACGCTGCCGAGCAACTCGCTCGAAAGGCGAAACGTCCGGAGCGTGTAGCCGCTTGCCGAGTCGATCGCGCCGTCGTGGATCTCGCCGGGCGGCATCAGCGACACGCAGCCCGGGCCGATCAATACCGTTTTTCCCCTGCACCGTTGCCGCTGCACGCCCTGCGTGACGAGCCCGATGTGGTAGTCGAGATGGAAATGCCGGTCGAAGCTGAACGTCGAGAATTGCGCCGCGCCAAGCACGAGCCCAGGCATCTCGGCGACATGTCGGTAGTGCACGCGGTTAGCCATGAATCGCTCCTCGACCGACGTCAATCGACGGTCGCGGCCGAGCGTTGGCGGCGCGCTCCCTCGTTCGAGCGAGGCATACTTGTTTCGGGCGGCCGCGGCACGAGCTTGATGCCGCTGCCGTCGTCGCTCAACCGCTCGCGCAGGAACGTCAAGAAGGCGCTGACCTTGGGCGATGCACTCAAGCGGGACGCGTACAACGCATAGAGGTGCAAAGGCTCGCGCTCCCACTGGGGCAGCACCCGCACGAGGCGGCCCGCCTCGACGTCGTGTCGCGCCGCATGCTCATTGAGCAGCGCGATGCCGGCGCCGGCCAAGGTCAGTTGATGCGCGATCGTCGGATCGGCCGCGGTCACACGCGGCTCGAACCGCACCTCCTGAGCGTTCGCCCCGCGCTGCAGCCGCCACGACGACGTGCCGGCCGGCAAGCCTGGCTTGGAGCAATGCGACGAAATGCAATCGTGGTCGCGTAAATCGGCCGGCGCCTGCGGCAGCCGTCTGCCCGCGAGGTAAGCGGGGCTCGCGTAAGGGGCAAGGCGCAGGGTGAACAGCGGCGTGGCGCGCAGCGACGAATCCTCGCTCGGATCAGCCTCTATGGCGATGTCGGCCGCCGTATCGCCAGGTCGAGCGTCGGCGCCGAGCAGTTGCATCTCCACACGCACCTGTGGATACGCCGCGAGGAAATCGCCGAGCACCGGCGCGAGCACGAACCGCGTGAACGGCACCGACGCCGCGACACGCAGCAGCCCGCGCGGCTTCGCATGCATCGCGCCGATCGCGAGATCGGCTTGCTCGGCTTCCTCCAACATGCGCCTGCAGCGTTCGAGGTAGAGCTCACCTGCCTCCGTCAGCATCAAACTGCGCGTCGTGCGCTCGATGAGCCTCACGCCCAAGCGCCGCTCGAGCCGCGTCAAAGCCCGGCTCACGCTCGACTTCGGCAAGCCTAAGCGCTCGGCCGCCACCGTGAAGCTCTGCGCTTCGCAGATCCGGGCGAAGCATTGCAGGTCGTTCAAATCGATCATGTTCGCCATTCGCTTATTGTTCCTGCTCAGCAACAGATTGTTCGAAGCCTTCCAATTGTTGCTCATGATAGCCATTCTTTCGGTCGGACGTGCGAATCATCCCGTCATCGCTTTGAACCGAACCCGAAGGAGAACGACGATGTATCTGATTACTGGAGCCGGCGGCAATGTCGGCAGTCAACTCGTTTCGCAACTATCGGCCGCCGGCCACCGCGTCCGCGCTTACGTGCGCGATCCGGCCAAAATCGCGCCGTTCGGCTGGGACAGCCAAGTGGAAATCGCGGTGGGGGACTACGCCACGCCCGACGCGTTCGCCGATGCGCTCGAAGGCGTGCAGGGCGTCTTTTTGATGAACATCGGCGATACCGACGGGTTCGCCCGCCTCGTCTCGTGCATCGCAGAGCGGCGCGTGCCGCGCGTGGTCTTCCTATCCACCACGATGGTCGACATGGCGCCCGATACGATGCTGGCCCGCATGCATCGAGAAAAGGAGGACCTCATTCGCGCCGCGAATCTCGATGCACGTTTCCTGCGGCCGACCGGGTTCATGTCCAACACCTACCTGTGGCTGCCGGGCATCCGTGCGCAAGGCATCGTGCAAAACCCGATGGGCGAAGGACGCGCCGCGCCGATCGCACCGGACGACATCGCGGCTGTCGCCGCCCACGCGCTGACCGGCGTCGCACCGACCGACACGGTCATGACGCTGACCGGCGGAGAAACCATCAACGTGCCGGAGCAAGTAGCCCTCGTCGCGCGTGCCCTCGATCGTCCGCTACGCTGTGTCGACATCACGACGGAGACGGCGATCGAAAATCTCGTTCGCGCCGGCGTGCCGCAGCCGGCCGCGGCATCGGTTGCCAAATCGTTCGAAGCCGTCAAGGCCGGGCGCGCCGGCACGACCACCGACACCGTCGAACGTGTGCTCGGGCGCAAGCCGCTGCGTTTCGACGAGTGGCTGAGCGCGCACATCGAGCGATTCCAATAGCGCCGGCCGATCCACGAGGAATCGCCCAGACTCATTGGATGCATGAGATAAAGCAAGCGCGCAGCGATCGTTAAGAAAAGCTAAATATAAGAGTTAGCCGCGCTTTATCCCGCCGACCCACGACGCGCCTACAATCGCTCCCGTCCTAGCACCGAGCATACGGAGGCCGTCGTGGCGATAGAAACTTCTTCGAAAAATGCGTTCCCCCAAGCCGTTCTTTTCGACTTGCTCACGGCGCTGCTCGATTCGTGGACCCTCTGGAACCGCGCGGCCGGCTCGGAGCCGCTGGGCCGCGCGTGGCGAGCGGCCTACTTGCGGCTCACCTACGGCTGCGGCGACTACGTCGAATACGAGGCGCTGGTCAGAGAAGCGGCAAGGCTTGTCGGGTTGGCGTCGTCCGTCGCCGATTCGCTCGAATCGAACTGGCTTACGCTCGCTCCGTGGAGCGGCGCGGTCGCGGCGCTCGAGCAACTGCGCCCGCACTGCAAGCTCGCCGTCGTCACGAACTGTTCGGAGCGGCTAGGCCGCCTCGCCGCATCGATTCTGCCCGTCCATTGGGATGCCATCGTCACGGCCGAGCGCGCCGGCGCATACAAGCCCGATAACCGCCCTTACGCGCTGGCGCTAACCGAACTCGGCGTTGCCGCCGACGACGCATGCTTCGTCGCGGGATCGAGCTACGACGCCTTCGGCACCGCTCAATGCGGGCTTCGCACGTACTGGCACAACCGGATCGGGCTCTCGCCCGC
>DATJJH010000074.1:0-87196 GCA_035492395.1 Trinickia sp.
TCGTCTCGTCGGCCCGTTCATCTTCTTCGATCATATGGGGCCCGCGAGCTACGCGCCGGGCACCGGCGTCGACGTACGGCCGCACCCCCACATCGGTCTCGCGACCGTCACGTACCTCTTCGAAGGCGTCATGCTGCACCGGGACAGCCTCGGCTCCGTGCAGAAAATCACGCCCGGCGACGTCAATTGGATGACGGCCGGACGCGGCATCGTGCATTCCGAGCGCACGCCCGACGAAGCGCGGCGCCACGGACAGACGATGCACGGCATTCAAACCTGGGTGGCGCTGCCGCTTGCGCATGAGGACGCGGAACCCGCATTCGAGCATCATGCGGCCGCCACGTTGCCGCGCATCGAGCGCAACGGCGTCACGCTAACGGTCATCGCCGGCAGCGCCTTCGGCGCGCAGGCGCCCACGCGCACGTTTTCGCCTACGCTTTACGTCGCGGCCGAATTCGCCCCCGACGCCGCGCTCGCAATCGATGCGGAGCACGAGGAACGCGGCGTCTACCTCGTCGACGGCGATCTGGCGATCGACGGCGAACCGCTTGACCCCGCGCATATGGCCGTGCTCGTGCCCGGCGAGACGGCCACGCTGTCGAGCCGCGCCGGTGCGACCGTCATGCTGCTCGGCGGCGCGAAACTCGACGGCGAGCGCTTCATCGAATGGAATTTCGTGGCGAGTTCGCGCGAAAAGATCGCTCAAGCGAAAACGGCTTGGGCCGAGCAAACCATGGGCAAGGTGCCCGGCGAGACGGAATGGATCCCGCTGCCGCAGCGACCGGCGCACTGACTTCAAGCGTAAGCCCATCGATCCGGGCGGGCGGTTGAAATGGCGCGTCCGCCCCCCATCTGCTGCAAGTCACAGTCTAATTGGACATCGAGAACGCAATGAACACCACTCTGGCCACATTCGAAAAAGACGTGATCGACGCCTCGGCGCTCGCTCCCGTTCTCGTCGACTTCTGGGCGCCGTGGTGCGGCCCCTGCAAGTCGCTCGGCCCGCTGCTCGAAAAGCTCGAGCACGAATACGCCGGCCGCTGGCGGCTCGTTAAAGTCAATGTGGACGACGACCCGCAACTCGCCGCGCACTTCCAAGTACGCAGCATCCCCCACGTCGTCGCGTTCTCGGAAGGCCGCCCCGTCGATCAATTCACGGGTGTGCTGCCCGAAAACCAGTTGCGGGCGTTCATCGAGCGGCTCGTGCCGAACCCGGCTCAAGCCGAGCAGCGCGCCGCGCACCATGCGCTCGAACAAGGCCAGCTCGGCGCCGCCCGCGACCATTTGCAAGCGGCGCTCGCGCTCGATCCAGGCTTCGACGATGCTCGGCTCGACCTGATCGAGCTGCTGCTCGACGACGAGCAAGTGGACGACGCGCGCCGCGAGGCCGAGTTGCTCTCGCCGAAAACGACGCAAGGCATCGACGTGCGCTACAACGCGCTCAAGACACGCCTGGATGCGCTCGACGCGGCCGCCGAGCTGCCGCCGACCGACTCGCTCGAGGCCGCCGTCGCCGCTGACCCGGGCAACCTGGAGGCGCGCTTCGATTTGGCCAACGCGCTGATCGCCCGGCGCGCCTATGAGCCGGCGCTCGAGCACTTGCTCGAGATCGTCAAACGCGATCGAGCGTTCCGCGACGATGTCGGCCGAAAGACCATGCTCTCGGTGTTCGATTTGGCGTCGCACCGGCCCGAACTCATATCCGAGTGGCGCCGCAGGCTCAGCGCGATGCTGCATTGACGAAAGCAGGTACGAAAGCGGGCGCGCGAGCGGGCGCTTTAACCGGCGGCCTTCGCCAACGCCCGCAGCACGTGGGCGGCCGCGGCGAACCCGAAGCTCGCCGTCACGCACACACTGGAGCCGAACCCCGCACAATTCAGGCCGACGGGCCCCGCGTGGCCGGGCGAGCTGGCCAGGTGCTGCGCGACGTCGTCCATGTCGCATACGGCCGCTTCCGGGTAGATGAGCGGCTCGTCGGAATACACGGCGTTCACCTTGAACTTGGCCTTCGGCCCGCGCGGAAAACCGTGATGCTTGCGCAGCTGCGCGCGTACCTTCGAGAGCAGCGGGTCTTGAATGGTCAGCGCGAGATCGTCGATTCGGATGCGCGTGGGGTCGAGCTGCCCACCCGCCCCGCCCACGGTGATGAGCGGCTGCCCGCGCGCCGCACACCAGGCGATCAGCGCCGTCTTCGTGCGCACGCTGTCGATCGCGTCGACGACATAGTCGAAGCCGCCGCCGAGCAGCGCGTCGAAGTTGTCCGGATCGACGAAATCCTCGACTCGACGCACCTCGCACTGGCGGTCGATCAACGCGATCCGCTCGGCCATCGCGTCGACTTTCGCCTTGCCGAAATTGCCGTCCAGCGCATGAACCTGCCGGTTCGTGTTGCTTTCAGCCACATTATCGAGGTCGATCAGCGTCAGCTTTCCGACAGCACTGCGCGCAAGCGCCTCGGCCGCCCATGAGCCGACCCCGCCGATGCCGATGACGGCCACATGCGCCCGCTCGAAGGCAGCGAGCGCCGGCTGGCCGTAAAGCCGCGCGATTCCCCCGAACCGGCGCTCGCGGTCGGCCTGCTCGGCGTCCGCTAACGCGGGAGCAAGAGTAAGATCGGAGGGTGTCGCGGTGGCGCCGAGGCTGGACATGATGCGTAAAAATCAAACGAGCAAGGCCTGTATTGTGCCTCATCGGCTCGTGTCGGGCGGCCTGCCCCATGCCCGCCCGCCTTGCGGCGGAGCGACACGCGGCACGTTTTTCCGCGGTTGGCTATACTGATCCCGCCCTGTAGTGGTCGCATAAGAACATGACTACCCTAGCCGATCTCCGAAAAGACTACGCGCGCGGTTCGCTCGACGAAACGAGCGTCGACGCGAGCCCCATCCGCCAATTCGACGCTTGGTTCAAGCAAGCGCTCGACGCCCGGCTGCCCGAGCCCAATACGATGACGCTCGCCACCGTCGACGCGCGAGGCTACCCGTCGGCCCGAATCGTGCTGATCAAAGGGGTGGACGAGCGCGGGTTCGTATTCTTCACGAACTATGAAAGCCGCAAGGGACTGGATCTGGCGGCCAACCCGCATGCAAGCCTGCTCTTTTATTGGATCGAGCTCGAACGCCAGGTGCGCATCGAAGGCACCGTCGTGAAGACGAGCGCCGAGGAAAGCGACATGTACTTCAACTCTCGCCCGCTGGGCTCCCGCATCGGCGCTTGGGCGTCCGAGCAGAGCCGGCCGCTCGAGAGCCGTGCGCTGCTCGAAGCGCGCGAGAAGTCGTTCTCGGAGCGGTTCGGCGAAACGCCCCCGCGCCCGCCGCACTGGGGCGGCTATCGCCTCGTGCCCGACCTGATCGAATTCTGGCAAGGCCGCCCTTCGCGGCTGCACGATCGCATTTTGTACACGCGCGAGAGCGCCCAAGGCTGGCGCATCTCGCGGCTGTCGCCTTGACGGCGAGCTGACGCGCCCAACGAAGCTGCCTGTGCGCGGTTGCCCGATCGCGCACAGGGGCCGCGTCGCTCGAACGTCTTTGCAAGACCACGCCGCCCGCGTTCGCACGCGACACGTGGGCGGCTGCTTTGCTCTGCTTTGCATTTTCAACGTACACGGAGAAAACGCATGTTCTGGGAGAAAAAGCTGGCTCAGTGGGTGGACGAAGTGCGAAATCAGACGAACCTGCCGGCGCGTCTCGTGTTGTGGAATGGGCAGCAATTGGACTTCGGCAGCTTCGCGGCGCCGCAAGTCACGCTGAAGGTCAATTCGGCGTCGGCCTTGCCGCTGCTGCTCGAACCGAGCCTCGACAATCTCGGCGAGGCTTATGTAAAGGGCAAAATCGACATCGAGGGCAAGCTCTCGGACATCATCACGATCGGTTATTCGCTCGCCAAAAGCACCGTCACGAGCGCGAGCAAACTGGCGCGCGTGCGACGCTATTTCAATCACACGAAAGCATCGGATCAAAAGGCGATCCAGTACCACTACGACGTCTCCAACGAGTTCTATCGGTATTGGCTCGATGAGAACATGGTTTATTCGTGCGCCTATTTCGAAGATGGCGACGAAGACCTGGCCACGGCGCAGCTGAAGAAAATCGATCACATCCTGACGAAGATCCGTCTGGAGCCGGGCCAGCGCCTGCTCGACATCGGCTGCGGCTGGGGCGCGCTCGTGCTGCGGGCGGCCAGCAAGTTCGGGGCGAAATGCCTCGGCGTCACACTTTCGCAAAATCAATTCGATTTGGCCACCGAGCGCGTGAAGGCAGCCGGTCTGTCCGATCAGATCGAAATCCGTCTGCAGGACTATCGCGATATCGACGGCCAATTCGACCGCATCACGAGCGTGGGGATGTTCGAGCACGTGGGCCGCAAGAATCTTCCGACCTATTTCCGGAAGATTCACGATCTGCTCGTCGACGAGGGCATCGCCATGAATCACGGCATTACGTCGAGCGACTACGACAGCGGCGAGACTGCACTGGGCGGCGGTGAATTCATCGACCGCTACGTCTTTCCGGACGGCGAATTGCCGCATATCAGCCTCGCGCTCGAATCGATGCAGCGCGGCGGGCTCGAGGCGCTCGACGTGGAAAGCTTACGGCGCCATTACGCGCACACGCTAGAAATTTGGACCGAGAACTTCGAAGCGCACGCCGATAAGCTGAAAACGCTCGTCGACGACGAGAAGTTCCGCATTTGGCGCGTCTACCTGGCCGGCTGCGCTTACGCATTCGAAAACGACGACGTCTCCATCTTCCAAGTGGTCTGCCGCAGAGCCGGCCGCAGCGCGCGGACGTTGCCATGGTCGCGCCGGTACATGTACGATCGGCCGCTTGGTGCATAGCGCGCATGGGGGCCCGACACTCGGGCCCCGTCAGTCGATAGTCGATGGCAGCCAGCAAAGAAGACACGCAATTCGATTTGTTCGGCGATGAAGATGCCGGCTCCCTCGAGCCGGCCGTATCGTCCGGCCCTAGCCCGCAAGATGCGGTGCCCGCCTCCCCGGGCGCGCCGCGCAATGCGCCGCCCACCGCGCCGCCCACCACGCGCGGCCGCCGCGCGCGCGCCGTGCTTCCTGCGCCGCCGTCCGCCGACGTGCTCGACGCCGCGCAAGGCTTACCGGCGCCCGTGCGGCTCGGCACCTCCTCGTGGTCGTTTCCAGGTTGGGAAGGCATCGTCTACGGCGAGGCTTACAGCGATTCGAAACTCTCACGCGACGGCCTGACCGCCTACGGTGCGCATCCGCTGCTGCGCACCGTCAGCATCGACCGCTCGTTCTACGCGCCGCTCTCGGTCGCCGACTACCTGCGCTACGCCCAGCAGGTGCCCGACCACTTCCGCTTTATCGTCAAGGCGCCGGCGTCGGTGACCGATGCCACGCTGCGCGCCGAGCGCGGCGAACCGATCGCCGAAAACCCCTGCTTTCTCGACGCACGGCTCGCGGCCGACGAGTTCGTCACACCCTGTCTGGAAGGGCTCGGGGCAAAGGCCGGCGCCCTCGTATTTCAGTTGCCGCCGCTGCCCGACCGGCTGTTGGCCGATCCGGCCGCCGTCGTCGAACGGCTCGGTGCATTCTTCGATGCGCTGCCGCCGCTATCGTTGCCCGGGCCGGCGGTGGGCGACGCTCAACAGCCCTGTTATGCGCTCGAAATTCGCGACGCCTGCCTGCTCACGCCGCGGCTGATCCGCATGTTGCGCGAGCGCGGCGTTCGCTACTGCGTCGGGCTTCATGCGCGCATGCCCGATCCGCTGCGCCAAGCGGCCGCGCTCGCGCTGCTCGACGGCGAAGCGCCCTGCGGGCCGCTCATCGTCCGGTGGAGCCTGCACGGCGGCTTTAAGTACGAACAAGCGAAAGCGAAGTACGAACCGTTCAATCGCCTCGTCGACGAAGACCCCGCCACGCGCGCGGCGCTCGCCGAATTGGCCGCCCGCTACGCGATTGCCGGACAGCCGGTGCTGATCGTCACGAACAATAAGGCCGAAGGTTCCGCGCCGCTGACGTGCGTCGAACTCGCGCGCGAGATTGCAGCGGCCTACGCGCGATTGAGAGAAGAGATGCCGCCGAGGGCCGACTCGGTGGCGCCGTCGACCTGAGCGGGCAGCGGTTCACCGGCGGGAAGATGCGCCCCGAGTACGCGGGCCAACGCTTGGCCCAACCGTCGCGCTGCCTGCGAAGCGCCCTGGCGTCACGCGCCCGGCCGCATCCAGCCGGCGAACTTCGCGCGAAACTTCGCCACTTTCGGCGCGACAACGAACGCGCAATAGCCTTGCTCGGGATGTTGGGCGAAATACCGCTGATGATAGGGCTCGGCGGGCCAGTAATTGCCCTCCAGCGGCATCACCTGCGTGACGATGGGCGCGTCGTACACCTTGTCGCGCTCGAGCTCGCGGATCGCCGCCAGCGCGACGTCGCGTTGACGATCATCGTGCGTGAAGACGACAGACCGGTACTGGTCGCCCACGTCGTTGCCTTGACGGTTGACTTGCGTCGGATCGTGGATCGAAAAAAAGATCTGCAGAATCTCGTGGTAGCTGATCCGAGTCGGGTCGAATTCGACCTTGACCACCTCGGCGTGACCGGTCCCGCCGTCGCACACCTGCTCGTACGTCGGGCGCTGGAGCGCGCCGCCCGCATAGCCCGACTCGACGCTCGTCACGCCCTCCACATCGGCATAGACGGCTTCGAGGCACCAGAAACAGCCGCCGCCCAGCGTGGCGGTTTCGCTCGTCTGACTCATGACTTTCGCTCTCCTGTTTCAAGCTCGGCACGGTGCAGCACGCGAGGCGCGCGCGCTGCGCTCAGAGACACAAGCTTAGTGCGTTTTGGGCCAACATGTGAATCACGAGGGCGCCCGGCTCGTCCCCCAGACAAATGGGCTTCTACGGCAAGGTCGACCGATTCAATTAAAATCCTGGCTTAAATGCCGATTCACGCAACGATATTTCGACTTTGAACCTCTCCCTTTCGCCGGCGTTCCGGCATGCGGTGCACGCGGGCGCCGAACCGCACGACGGAGCCTGCGCACCATGAAGCGCGCGAGCCCCCCAAACTTCGACGGCGCCGCGTTCCGGCGTGCGCTGGGTCAATTCGCCACGGGCGTGACGGTCATCACGACACGCGCGCCATCGGGGCAACTCATCGGAATCACGGCCAGCTCGTTCAACTCGGTGTCGCTCGATCCGCCGCTCGTGCTGTGGAGTCTGGCGACGAAGTCGGCCTCGATGCCCGTGTTTCAGACGAACAGCCATTACGTCGTGAATGTGCTCGCCGCGTCGCAGCTCGATTTGTGCAAGCGCTTCGCGACCATCAAGGGCGATCGTTTCGCGGGCGTGTCCCACGCGGCCGGCGATACGGGCATGCCCGTGCTCGACGACGCGCTGGCCTGGTTCGAATGCCACAATCGCAGCCGCCACGAAGAGGGCGATCACGTGATCTTCGTGGGCGAGGTCGAGCGCTGCGGCGTGCATCCGAACGCCGACGACATCGCGCCGCTCATTTTCCATGGCGGCGCGTTTCACGGCGTCAAGCCGCTTTAACCGTCCGGCGGGAGGCGCGACGCCACGGTTCAATGTTGCCCGTCCTGCATCGAGACGGGCACGCCCGAATCTTCCTTCAGTGTCTGCAGCACGATGTTGGACCGGATGTCCATGACCCCGGGCGCCTTGTAGAGTTTGCTCAGCACGAAGTCCGAGTAGTGCTTGAGATTGTGCGCGAGCACGTGAAGCAGGTAATGGCTTTCCCCCGTGATGACGAACGCGCCGACCACCTCGGGCCATGCCCGCACGGCTTGCGCGAAGCGCTCATGCCAATTTTCCTGATCGTTGCGCATCGAAACCTGGACGAAAGCTTCGAGTTCGAAGCCGAGCGCGTCCCGGTTCAGGCACGCCCGGTAGCGCTCGATCACGCCTTGTTCTTCCAACAGCCTTAAACGGCGCAGACACGCCGACGGCGACAGCGAAATGCGGTCGGCGAGATCGAGATTGCTGATCCGTCCTTCGTTCTGCAGAACGCTCAGGATGCGGCAATCGGTGGCGTCGAGCGAGATCGCATTCATTTTTGGCCCCCTTTTTAGGTTTATCTCGAATTATGTTCTAGTCCGGCCGGTTAGGGGGGAGCATTTTGCAAGCACTTTGCGTCCGATGTTGCCTATTATCGACACACGCTTTCCGATCAGAGAGGAGACATGCAGGAGACGATCTGGGACATTTCACCGCCCATCGACGCGGCCACGCCCGTGTGGCCCGGCGATACGCCGGTCGGCATCGAGCGCGTCTGGCGCATGGAAGCGGGCTCGCCCGTCAACGTCGCCCGGCTGACCTGTTCGCCGCACACGGGCGCGCACGCCGACGCCCCGCTGCATTACGACGCTCAGGGCTCGGCCATCGGCGCGGTGCCGCTCGCGCCCTATCTGGGCCCTTGCCGCGTCGTGCATTGCATCGGCGCGGCGCCGCTCGTCTTGCCCGAGCACATCGCCGCGCATGCCGACCGGCTTCCCCCGCGTATATTGCTGCGCACCTACGAGCGCGCGCCCGTTACCCGGTGGGACGACGCGTTTTGCGCCGTCGCCGCGGAAACGATCGACTTTCTCGCGGCGCGCGGCGTCGCACTGATCGGCATCGACACGCCTTCGCTCGACCCGCAGGAGTCGAAGACCATGGACGCGCACGCGCGCGTGCGGGTGCACCGCATGGCGATTCTCGAGGGCCTCGTGCTCGACGCGGTGGCGCCCGGCGACTACGAACTCATCGCACTGCCGCTCAAGCTCATGACGCTAGATGCGAGCCCAGTGCGGGCCGTCTTGCGGCAAAGCCGCGCGGATGCCGCGCCGGGTTGAGGCGCTAGAACGCTTTCGATTGCAGATTTCCTCCAACTTCACCGATCTCACCCTTTCGCACACACCCCATGAAAACCCGTGCCGATGCAATCGCGCTCGACCGAGACGATTCCCTTGCTCCGCTGCGCGAACGCTTCGCGCTTGCACCCGACGTCATCTATCTCGACGGCAATTCGCTCGGCGTACCGCCCTGTGCTGCCGCCGCCCGCGCGCAAACCGTCATTACGAAGGAATGGACCGAAGGGCTCATCCGCAGCTGGAATGCAGCGGGCTGGTTCGCGCTGCCGCGCCGCCTCGGCGACAAGCTCGCGCCGCTCATCGGCGCGGCGGCCGATGAGGTCGTCGTCACCGACACGATTTCGGTCAATCTGTTCAAGCTGCTCTCGGCCGCGCTGCGGATGGCCGACCAGCACGATTCCAAGCGCCGCGTGATCGTTTCCGAGCGCGCGAACTTCCCAACCGATCTCTACATCGCCCAGGGCCTCATCGAGCAGCTCGATCGCGGCTACAGCTTGCGCCTCGTCGACGATCCGGCCGAACTGCCCGATGCCATCGGCGAGGACACGGCCGTCGCGATGATCACGCACGTGAACTATCGGACAGGCTACATGCACGACATGGCCGCGCTGACGCAGGTCATCCACCGCGCGGGCGCGCTCGCGCTTTGGGATCTCGCGCATTCGGCCGGCGCCGTGCCCGTCGATTTGAACGGCGTGCACGCGGATTTCGCCGTGGGCTGCACCTATAAGTACCTGAACGGCGGCCCCGGTTCGCCCGCGTTCGCGTGGGTCGCCAAGCGCCATCAGGACGCGCTGGCCCAACCTTTGTCGGGCTGGTGGGGACACAGCGCGCCGTTCGAGATGAATCCGCGCTATACCCCCGGCCAGGGCATCGGCCGCTTTCTCTGCGGCACACAGCCGATCGTCTCGATGTCGCTCGTGGAAGCCGGTCTCGATGTCTTCCTCGAAACCGACATGCAGACGATTCGACGCAAGTCGCTCGCGCTCACCGATGCATTCATCGATCTCGTGCAAACGCGCTGCGCGGGTCAGCCTCTGACGCTCGTCACGCCGCGCGCGCACGCGCAGCGCGGCTCTCACGTGAGCATCGAGCATCCGCACGGCTATGAGGTGATGCAGGCGTTGATTGCACGCGGCGTGATCGGCGACTACCGCGAACCTCGCGTGCTGCGTTTCGGCTTCACGCCGCTTTACACGCGTTTCGTCGACGTATGGGACGCAGTCGAAACGCTGCGCGACGTGCTCGCCGCCGAGGCGTGGCGCACACCCGAGTTCGCGGCCCGTCATTCCGTCACGTGATAAAAGGAAGGAGTCCTAAATGACTGAACATATGCGCCTGCCGGAGATGCCCGACGCGCCCCAAAGCGCGTCGCCGGTCGCACGCGGCTGCCCGTTCGGGTATGGCGACGAGCCGGCCGCGCGAGAACTGGCGGACAAGGGCGCGCCACACGTGCCGCCCGACGAGGCAACGTGGCACGACGCTCAGCTCGATTTTTCGAAATCGATGAGCTACGGCGACTACCTATCGCTCGATTCGATTCTCCACGCTCAACATCCGCGTTCGCCCGATCACAACGAGATGCTGTTCATCATTCAGCATCAGACGAGCGAGCTGTGGATGAAGCTGGCGCTGTACGAGCTGCGCGCGGCGCTCGGCTGCGTGCGGCGCGACGAGCTGCCGCCCGCCTTCAAGATGCTCGCTCGCGTGTCGCGCATCATGGAGCAGCTCGTGCAAGCGTGGAACGTGCTCGCGACGATGACGCCGTCGGAGTACACGGCGATGCGTCCGTACCTCGGCGCGTCATCGGGCTTCCAGTCGTATCAGTATCGGCAAATCGAGTTCGTGCTCGGCAACAAGAACGCGCAGATGCTCAAGCCGCATGCGCACCGGCCGGACGTACTCGCCGAGGTCAAAGCGACGTTGGAGGCGCCCTCGTTCTACGACGAAGTCGTGCGGCTGCTGGCGCGGCGCGGTTTCGCCATTGCACCTGAGCGGCTCGAGCGCGACTTTACAACGCCGACCGCCTACGACGCGTCGGTCGAAGCGGCTTGGCTGGAGGTGTATCGCAACCCGGCCGAGCACTGGGAACTCTACGAGATGGCCGAAGAGCTCGTGGATCTCGAAGATGCGTTCCGTCAATGGCGCTTCAGGCACGTCACGACAGTGGAGCGGATCATCGGCTACAAGCAAGGTACGGGCGGTACGAGCGGCGCGCCGTATCTGCGCAAGATGCTCGATGTCGTGCTGTTTCCCGAGCTCTGGCACGTGAGGACAGTGTTGTAGCGCCTGCGCCCTTTAGAGGGGCGCCGTACCGCCGGGCGCTTGCTTGCGCGTGCGCGCGGCGGGTAGGCGCCCCTGCGCCAGCAGCCACGCACGAAACGCCGCGACATCCGAACGCTCGGCCTGCGCGGGCGGATAGACCAGCCAGTAGCTGTAATCGTTCGGCACGGCGATATCGAAAGGCTGCACCAAGCGGCCCTCGCGCAAGTCGCGCTCGGCGAGCGTCAGCCGGCCTAGCGCGACGCCTTGCCCTTGTATGGCCGCCTGCAAGGCGAGCGAGGCATCGTCGAACGCCATACCTCTGCGTCCTTCGATATCGGCGATACGAGCCTCATCGCACCAGATGCGCCAGCCGTCGCGCGGCGTGTCGTGCAGCAGGCGTACGCGCCGCAAGTCGGCCGGTTCGCGCAGCGGCGGCGGTCCGGCCGCCACCGACGGCGAACAAACGGGACTCAGCGATTCTCGTGCGATCAGATCCGCTTGCAGATGAGGCCAACGACCCAAGCCCGAGCGAATGCCGACATCGAAACGATCGTCGATGCCGTCCCACATACGGGCCGACACGGTCATCTTCAGTTCGATATCGGGATGCTGCGCCTGAAAGAGCTCAAGGCGCGGCAGCAGCCAGCACGTTGCGAAAGACGGGAGAACGGTCACGCGCAGCGGCCCGTCGAAGCCGTCCTTCACCCGCGCCGTGGCCGACGCGATCCGGTCCAGCGCTTCGGTGATTTCCGCCAGATAGGCCCGCCCCTTTTCGGTCATCGTCAGCGAATGCCCGCGCCTTTCGAACAGGCGAAGCCCCAGCCATTGTTCGAGCTGACGAACCTGATGACTGATCGCCGCCTGCGTCACGAATAGTTCGGCGGCAGCCTGGGTGAAGTTCAAATGGCGCGCGGCGGCTTCGAACGCCCGCAGCGCGCCCAGAGGAGGCAAGCGGCGCATGCGCTCGATAATCTCACGTTATCGAGCGCATGAAAACCTCTCGCTTTGCCGGTCACGGGAACGTGCGTCTAATGAGAGCGATCGCCACTTGCCTTTAGCTAGGAGCACGCATGATTTCACTCGAGATGGGGATGCTGATCGTGGGTTTTTCGGTGCCGATGATCGTCAGCCCGGGCCCAGGCAACACGGTTCTCGCCGCCGCAGGCGGACAGTTCGGGGTGAAAGGCACCCTTCCGTTCTGGGTCGGCTTCGAAGCGGCCAACCTCGTATGGTGCCTGGTGTACGGGCTCGGCCTCAGTCGCGTCCTGCATGACTATCCGACGGCGGCGCAGGCGCTCAAGTGGGCCGGCGTGGCCTACACGCTCTATCTGGCCTATGGGTTCATCAAATCGTCGGCACCCGGCAAACGGGCCGCGATGCCTCGGTTGACCGTCTTCGACGGGTTCTTCTCCGTGTCGTTGAACCCAAAAATCCATTCGATGATTTTTGTGCTGTTTTCGCAGTTCTTGCGCCGCGACCTCCCGCTGGCGTGGCAGGTCGTGGAAATCGCGGTCATGTTTACGCTGCTGTGCGTGGCTTGCCACTTTCCGTGGATCTACGGCGGGCAGTTGATGTTCGATCGGTTCGGCAGCGAGAAATCGGTCAAGCTGCAAGGCTACTTGTTCGGCGGATGCATGGTCGCCGTCGCCGTCTTCGTCGCCGTGACCGCGTAGGCGGCGATTGCAACCATCGATCTCCCCTCCCGCCCGTCGGGCGAAGACTTCGCGGCAGCAAAATAAAAAGATATGTTATATCATCGCATCCGTGACTTTTCTCGGACGGTGCTATGTCTGCCGACACCTCGCCTTTGAACGCGCGTCTCGCTCGCGCCGACGCCTACGCCACCGATCACGGTTTGGCGCTCACGCAGTTGCGTCGTCAGGTCTACGCGCTCGTCGCCGCCGCCGGCAAGCCGATCGGCGCCTATGACTTGCTGGCCGCACTCGAGCCCGAGCGCGGCCGCGTGCCGCCCACCACCGTCTATCGCGCGCTCGACTTTCTCGTCGAGCACGGCTTCGTCCATCGAATCGAATCGCGCAATGCCTTCGTCGCCTGCTGCGAAATCGGCAAGCCGCATCAAAGTCAATTCCTCATCTGCGAACGCTGCGGCGACACGCTAGAAATCCCGGGCGAGCAGTTGGCGGAGCAACTTTCGTCGACGCCGCCCGCGCATGGGTTCGAAGTGCACAAGCAGGTCGTCGAGTTGAGCGGGCTGTGCAGCGAATGCAAGGGCAAGCGCGCCCCGAGTTCTCAACGCTGATGGCGCAACGACATTCCAAGGAGAACAAAGCAATGCATTCGATCCGCCGAGTCGGCCGTGCGATCGCCCGTTTCGCGGCGCTCTCTTGCGCGTGGGCTTTGCCGATGCTCGCGCCGAGCGGCGCCGCGTGGGCCGCCCCCGCCCGTATCAACGTCGTCGCCGCCGAGAATTTCTACGGCGATGTGGTTCGGCAACTGGGCGGCGAGAACGTCGACGTCACGAGTGTTCTCAACAACCCCGATCAGGACCCGCACCTGTTCGAAGCCAGTCCGAAAACTGCGCGCGCGCTGCAGCATGCCGCGCTCGTCGTCTATAACGGCGCCGATTACGACCCGTGGATGGCGAAACTGCTCGCGGCCTCGCCGAATGCCCAGCGCACGGCGATCGTCGCGGCGAGCCTAGTCGGCGCAAAGCCCGGCGACAATCCTCATCTCTGGTACAAGCCGCAAACCATGCCGGCCGTCGCCAGAGCCGTGAGCGCCGCGCTCGTCGCCGTCGACCCGGCTCACCGCGCGCAATACGAAGCCAACCTTGCTCGCTTCATTCAATCGCTCGCCCCTTTCGAAGCGCGCGTCGCCACGCTGCGGCGGTCGTACGCGGGCGTGGCCGTGACCGCGACCGAACCCGTCGCCGGCTATTTATGCGATGCGATCGGCCTCACCATGCGCAATGCGCGCTTTCAACTCTCTGTCATGAACGACACCGAACCGGCCGCATCCGACATCGCCGCATTCGAAGCGGATCTGCGAGGCAAACGCGTCCGGGCGCTGATCTACAACGCGCAGGCAGTCAGCAAACTGACGGAGCGGATGATGGGGATCGCGAAGCAAACTCGGGTGCCGACCGTCAGCGTGACCGAAACGCAGCCGGCCGGAAAAACCTATCAACAATGGATGAGCGGGCAGCTCGACGCGCTCGCCAACGCGTTGGAGGCTCGCTGACGATGCACGACGACAGCGGTCGCCCCGCGACGCAGCGCACGGTGTTTGCCGATGGCCGGCCGCGCGGGCCGGCTCCCGCGCTCGAACTCGATCACGTCTCGCTCGAATTGGCGGGGCGGACGATTCTGAAGGACGCGAGCCTTGCCATCGACCCAGGCGAATTCATCGGCGTTCTGGGGCCAAACGGCGCGGGCAAGACCACCCTCATGCGCGCCATCCTCGGCCTCATACCCATCGCGCAGGGCGCGATTCGGATCGACGGCGAGAACGTCGCTCGCGGCAACCCCGCGATCGGGTACATGCCGCAAACGCGCAGCGCGCTTGCGAGCCGGCGCGTGCTGGGACGCGATTTCGTGGCCATGGCGGCGGACGGGCATCGCTGGGGTCTGCCGATCGCGGATGCCGCGACGCGCGAGGACGTCGAGCGCGTGCTCGATCTCGTCGGCGCCGGCGTGCTCGCGGCACGCCCGCTCTCCGAGCTTTCGGGAGGCGAGCGCCAGCGTCTCTTGCTCGCGCAGTGCCTGCTCGGCAAGCCTCGGTTGCTCTTGCTCGACGAGCCGCTCATCAGCCTGGACCCGCACCGTCAACGCGTGGTGGTCGAACTCGTGCGGCGCGTGCAGCGCGAACTCGGGATCACGGTGCTGTTCTCGGCGCACGAGTTGAACCCGCTGCTCAACGCGATCGATCGCGTGTTGTATCTGGGCAGCGGTTCGGCGGCGCTCGGCACCGTCGACGAAGTGATCACGCGGCCGGTGTTGTCGCGGCTCTACGGTTCGCCGATCGACGTCATGCGCGTGAACGGGCGCATTTTCGTGATGTCGGGCGACGTGGAAGTCGAAAAGCACGATCACGAACACGAGAACGAAAACGGCGCGGCCGATCACGCGCACGGCCATGGTCACGGTCACGGTCATGGCCACGCGCACCGCCAAGAGCCAGAACACGGACATAAGCACGATGTTTGAATACGACTTCATGGTGAACGCGTTCGCCGCGTCGGGGATCGTCGCGGTCCTCGCGGGCATCGTCGGCTACTTTCTGGTGATGCGCGGTCAAACCTTCGCCGGGCATGCGCTCTCGCACGTCGGCTTTACGGGCGCGACGGGCGCCGTGCTCATCGGTATTTCGCCGCTTTGGGGAATGATCGGGTTCACGCTGGCGGCCGGCTTGTCGATGGGTGCGCTCGGCGAGAAGCTGGCGGGCCGCGATGTCGCCATCGGCGTGGTGCTCTCGCTGGCACTCGGTTGCGGCCTGCTGTTCCTGCATTTCTTCACGGCCTACGCGACGCAAGTCACCGCGCTGCTGTTCGGCAACGTGCTCGGCGTGACCCATTCGACGCTCGTCGTGCTCGCCGCCATCGGCTCGGCCAGTCTCGTCGCCCTCGGCGCCATCATGCGCCCGCTGCTGTTTGCGACCTTGCAGCCGGAATTGGCCGAAGCCAAGGGCGTATCGCTGCGTTTCGTCTCGATGTTGTTCCTCGCGATCGCCGCCCTGACCGTCGCGGCATGCACGCAAATCGTCGGCGTCCTGCTCGTTTTCACGTTGATGGTCGGACCCGCCGCCGCCGCGCAGAACCTTTCGACGCGACTGGCAGCCGGCGTCGCACTGGCCGCGCTGTTTGCGCTCGCGCAAGCATGGCTCGGCGTCACCCTGGCCTTTTACACCGATTGGCCGACGAGTTTCTGGATCACCGCGCTCTCGGCGCTCGTGTACGGCGCGAGTTTGCTGCGACGCCGCTAGCCTGTCGCGAACGGCGCCGCCGCGTCGCCGTTCGCTCCCCAATCTCCGGTCCCCTTTTCGTCACTCCCGGTTCGCTGCGGCGCGCCTTGACTTTCGCTCGCCCGCATCCGATCATTCGCTCAACCGATGAACAATTGATCGATGCATATTCAATGAAACGCCGGCCGCGGCCCTCGTGAGGCATCGCGCCGGACCAAGGAGACAAAGGATGGTCGATACGCGCACTAGCGCCTCCAACGTGATCCTGCACTTGGGCGCGGGCTCCTTCCATCGCGCCCACCAAGCGTGGTACCTGCATCGCCTGGCCGCGGCCAAGCCGCCCGGCGAAGCGCGCTGGTCGCTCACAGTCGGCAACATTCGCGGCGATATGAACGCGACGCTCGATGCGCTCGCGAAGCAGCACGGCGTCTATACGCTCGAAACGGTCACGCCCCAAGGCGAGCGCGCGTACGAGACGATTCGTTCGATCACGCGCGTGCTGCCGTGGTCGCCCACCCTCGCGCCGCTCGTCGAAGCCGGCGCCGATCCCGCTTGCAAGATCATCTCGTTCACGGTGACCGAGGGCGGCTATTACCTCGACGAACACGACCGGCTAGACACGGCCAATCCGGACCTGGCCGCCGATTTGCGCGGTGAGCGCACGACCATTTACGGCGCGTTGGCCGCCATACTCGAAGCGCGGCGGGCGAACGGCGCGGGGCCGGTCACGCTGCAAAGCTGCGACAACCTGCGCAGCAACGGCGAACGCTTCGAGGCCGGCATGCGCGCCTTCCTCGCCGCGCGCGGCGAAACCGCGCTCGCCCATTGGTTCGAAGAGAACACGGCGTGCCCGAACTCGATGGTCGACCGCATCACGCCGCGCCCGCCCGAGGAAGTGCGCGCGCGCGTGCTCGAGGCCACCGGCGTACCCGACGCTTGCCCGGTCATGGGCGAAGCGTTCATCCAGTGGGTCATCGAAGACCGCTTCAAAGCGGGCCGCCCCGCTTGGGAACGTGTCGGCGCCGAACTCGTCGAATCGGTCCTGCCCTATGAGGAAGCCAAGATTCGCATTCTCAATGCGAGCCATAGCTGCATCGCGTGGGCCGGCACGCTCGTGGGCCATACCTTCATCCACGAGGGAACGCTCGACGCCGAGGTCCGCCGCTTGGCGCACGACTACGTGACGCAAGACGTCATCCCGTGCCTCACGCCCAGCCCGCTCGATCTCGCGCGCTACCGCGACGTGGTCCTCGACCGCTTCAGCAACCCGTATATTCAAGACACGAATCAGCGCGTGGCGGCCGACGGGTTTTCGAAGATCCCCGGTTTCATCGCGCCGACGCTCGTCGAGTGCTTTGCGCGGCACGCGGAGCCGAACGCGACGGCGATGTTGCCGGCGTTGTTCTTCCGCTTTCTCGATCGCTGGCGTCAAGGTCGGCTGCCGTACACGTATCAGGACGGCCTGCTCGACGAAGCGGCTGTTCGAGGATGGTTCTCGGCGCCTGATCCGCTCGCGCAATTTTGCGCGTCGCGTGCGCTCTGGGGCGATATGGCGCAGGATCCCCGGCTTGCCCGCGTCATCGAGGCGGCGCTCGCGCGCGTCGACGCCTGGCTCGCTTCCAGAGCGCCGCTCGCGGGCTAAACACCGATGACATGGAGTAAGCGCTAAAGTAGCGCTTTGCCCTTCTTCTTCGGCTCCATCTCGTAGTGCATCGACCAAGAGGCCGCCCGCCATGTACCTCGGCATCGACCTAGGCACGTCGGAAGTCAAAGTTTTATTGCTGTCTGCCGACGCGCGCGTGCTCGCCACCGCCGGCTCGCCGTTCCACGTGTCGCGCCCGCACCCGCGCTGGGCCGAGCAAGATCCCGCCGACTGGTGGCGCGGCACCTGCGAAGCGATCGCGAAGCTGCGCGCCGTTTGTCCCGACGCGTTCGCCCAAGTGCGAGGCATCGGCCTGTCCGGGCAGATGCACGGCGCGGTGCTGCTCGATTCGGCCGATCGCGTGCTGCGCCCAGCCATCCTCTGGAACGACATGCGCAGCGACGAGGAATGCGCCGAGCTCACGCAGCGCGCACCGCAGCTACATGACGTAGCCGGTAACCTCGCGATGCCGGGCTTTACCGCGCCCAAGCTGCTGTGGGTCGCGCGGCACGAGCCCGAGCTCTTTCGCCGCACGGCCTGCGTGCTGCTGCCGAAAGACTACTTGCGGCTACGCATGACGGGCGACAAAGTGTCCGATCCTTCCGATGCCGCCGGCACGCTTTGGCTCGACGTGGCGCGACGCGACTGGTCCGACGCGTTGCTCGAGGCGTGCGACATGCGCCGCGCGCAAATGCCATCGCTTGCTGAGGGTAGCGAGCCGTCCGGCGTGCTCAGGCCGGAAGTCGCGCGCGAGTGGGGGCTGTCGGGCGAAGTCGTTGTCGCCGCCGGGGGCGGCGACAACGCGACGAGCGCCATCGGCATCGGTGCAACGGAGCCCGGCGACGGCTTCGTTTCGCTGGGTACGTCGGGCGTGTTGTGCGTGGTCGGCGACCGTTTTTCGCCGAATCCGGCGTCGGCCGTACACGCGTTCTGCCATGCGATCCCCGATCGCTGGCACCAGATGAGCGTCGTGCTTTCGGCCGCGAGTTGCCTGCGCTGGGTGTGCAAGCTAACCGGCACCGACGAGCCGACACTGGTCGCGGAAGCGGCGGCGCTCTCCCCCGACGCGCGCAATTCAGCGCCGATTTTCCTGCCTTACTTGTCAGGCGAACGCACGCCGCACAACGATCCCTACGCACAAGGCGTATTCTTCGGCATGACGCACGCGACCGACCGAGCGCTGCTCGGTTATGCCGTGCTCGAAGGCGTGACGCTCGCGCTGACCGAGGGCCTCGACGCCCTGGCCGCGGCCGGCACGGCGCCGAGCGCGCTCTCGCTGCTCGGCGGCGGAGCGCGCAGCGCGTTTTGGGCGCAATTGCTCGCCGACGCGCTCGCGACCACCACGCGCCAGCACGGCGGCGGCGAAACGGGCGCCGCGCTCGGCGCGGCGCGCTTGGGCTGGCTCGCGGCCGGCGGCAATCCGCGGGAAGTGCTCGCCAAGCCGCCTGTCGTCGCGCAATTCACCCCGAACGCCGAGCGTCACGCGCAGTTGCGCATGCGGCTCGCCGCTTATCGCGAGCTGTACCGCCACGTGCGGCCCCTTTTCGAACCGTCGCGCCCCCGGCTGGCCTGATATGCTGTATCGCGCCCTCGCGCGTACCGTCATTTATCGTATCTAACCGGGTTCACCACCGTGGCTACCGCTGTGTCTACCGCCGTCTCCAAATCCAACGAAAAGCTCGACCTGGCCACGCGCGCGGCCTGGCTTTACTACGTCGCGGGAAATACGCAGAACGAGATCGCCGAAAAGCTGCAGGTATCGCGCCCCGTGGCGCAGCGCCTCGTGGCGTTCGCCGTCGAAAAGAATCTCGTGCGCGTGCGCATCGAGCATCGTCTGGCAGATTGCCTGACGCTCGCGGAACGGTTGAAGGCACGCTATGGCCTATCGATGTGCGAGGTCGTGCCCGTCGACGACGACACCCCAGAAGCGATCGACCGCAAGCTCGCCGTGGCCGGCGCGCAGGTGATGGAGCGCTACTTGAGCGAAGAAAAGCCGATGATCATCTCGGTGAGCAGCGGCCGCACGCTCAAGGCGGCCGTCGATCAATTGAGCCAGATCGACCGGCCGCAGCATCGGCTCGTCTCGATGGTCGGCGCCATCGCGCAGGATGGCTCGTCGAACCGATACGACGTAGCCTTGCATATCTCTGAAAGAACGGGCGGCAAGCACTTTCTGCTGCCGGCGCCCTTGATTGCGGATAGCGAGGCCGAGCGCGCGCAGTGGGTCAATCACCGCCTTTACCGCATCGTCGAATCGTTGACCGCTCAAGCCGACGTGGCATTGACGGGCATCGGCGACATCGGGCCGAAATGCCCGTTGCACGTGGACGGCTTCATCACCGCGGCCGAACTGGCCGACCTCGTCAAGCGCGGGGCCGTAGCAGAGATGTTGGGGCACCCGATCGACGCGGACGGCAAGCGCGTGGAATCGCCCACGGGCCGGCGCGTGACGAGCGTCACGCTCGACTCCCCGCCCAAGCGCCCCACGATCGGCTTCGCGGGCGGCAAGCGCAAGCATGCCGCCGTGCTGGCTGTCCTCGAAGGTGGGTGGCTTTCGGGCCTCGTGACCGACGAGGCATGCGCACGCGCGGCGCTCGAGGTCGACGAACGCGGCGCCAAACGCGCCAAGGCGCGCGACCCGCAAGTACCGGCTTGAGGTTACCCGCCGCGGGCGGCACATCGACGCGAAGCGGCTGGCGGCGCACCCCGCCGCGCAGCTCACTGCTTCATCGCTCGCTGCTCATTGCGGGATTTCGGCCTCCACGAGCAGCTTGAGCAACGCGAGCGACTCCTGCCATCCCAGATAACAGGCCTCGACCGGAATCATTTCGGGGATGCCTTCCTGCACGACGTTCAACTCCGTCCCAAAGGGTGTCTGACGTAACGACACGGTGGTCTGCATCGTGCCGGGCAAATTCGCATCGTCGAACTTGCCCGTATAGCGAATGCGCTCGTGCGGCACGAGCTCGAGATATTCCCCGCCGAACGAATGGCCGCCGCCGGTCGTGAAATTCGTAAACGACATCCGGTAGCTTCCGCCGATTTCGGCCTGCAACGCGTGGACGGTGCCGGTAAAGCCGTTCGGCGGAAGCCACTTCGCAAGCGCGCTCGCATCGAGGAATGCTCGATAGATCCGTTCGGGCGTGGCGCGCAGGACGCGGTGAAGGCGGACGGTGTTCGTAGACATGGTTGGCTCCAAGGGAGAAGGGACGGCCCCTTCGATCCTACTCGACGAACGAGGCGGGGCGAAATCGACAGACAGCCGATGTTGCTGCTTCTCTGAGGCGCGGTGCTTCCGTCCGAAAAAAGCGGCCGGTTGCACGCCCCCTTTCCAGACTACCGCATAGTGGCGGGCTGCCTTTGTCATGCGCAACGAGACGCCGCACGCCCCCGAGACTAGAGCCGGGATCGAAGGGGCTAGCGCGTCTGTACAAACGTCAATACAATATCGGATAGGTGATCTGTGGAGTTCGAGTGGGACGAGCGAAAGAATCGAATTAACATTCTCAAGCACGGGATCGATTTCAACGATGCGATCGACGTGTTCAATCATCCGGTGTTGGTAACGCTGGATAGGCGGGACGATTACGGAGAAGAGCGGTGGATAGCACTAGGCTGCATGCGGGCGACGCTGGCAGTCGTCGTGTACGTCGAGCGCAGAGGTCCGGTCACACGAATCGTCTCGGCTCGGAAAGCGGTCAAACGCGAGGCGAAACGATATGAGCAAGGCATCAAAAACTGACTGGAAGCGGCTAGAGAAACTCGAAGATAATCAGATCGACACGAGCGACATACCCGAACTCGGCGACGACTTCTTTGCACGCGCGGAACTGCACGTGCCGCCGAAACAAGCCGTGACAATGCGACTTGATGTCGACGTACTGAACTGGTTCAAAGCCCAAGGCCAGGGTTACCAGACGCGCATCAACAAACTGTTGCGCGCTTATATGCTGGCGCATCAGCGCCGGCACGCCTAGCGCGCAAGCGAATGGCGCGCAGCAGCAGCGCGCCTTGCCCCTTTCCGTTCAAGCCGCCGACAACACCTCGACGATCTTGCGTTCGTAAGCCTGCCCGTCTTCATCGAACAAGTGGCAGTGCTCCGGCTCCGCGCCCAGCACGAGCGTTTCGCCTCTTTCATGCCGTTCGAGCGGCGGGATGCGCGCGATGAGTCCATCCGGCGCCACGGAGGCTTCGGCGTAAAGGTACGCCGCATCCCCAAGGGATTCGACGGTCGTCGTGTTCGCCGACACGCCGTACACGGCCGGTCCGCCCGCCGCTCCGCCCGCCGCACCTGCCGGCCTTGCGTGCAGATGCTCGGGCCGAATGCCCACGGTCACGCGCGCACCCAATTGCAGCGTGCGAGCACTCGACGAGCCCGACCCACGCGTCTCGACCGCCACGCGCTGAGTCTCGCCCGTGGCGTAACGCACCGTCACGCCGTCGCCGGCAAGCTGTTCCACCACGCCTTCGAGGAAATTCATCTTCGGCGAACCGATGAACCCCGCGACGAAGCGATTCGCCGGCGCATGATAGAGCCGGTTGGGGCTGCCGACCTGTTCGACGTTGCCCGCCGACATCACGACGATCTTATCGGCCAGCGTCATCGCCTCGACCTGATCGTGCGTCACGTAGATCATCGTCGTCTTCAGCTCGTCGTGCAGACGCGCAAATTCGAGCCGCATCTTCACGCGCAGCGCCGCGTCGAGGTTCGACAGCGGCTCGTCGAACAAGAACACTTTCGGCTTGCGCGTGATGGCCCGCCCGATCGCGACACGCTGACGCTGGCCGCCGGACAGCTGCTTCGGCTTGCGATCGAGCAAATGATCGATGTGCAAGATCTTGGCGGCGTTGCGCACCGCCTCGTCGATCTCGGGCTTTTTCGCCCCGGCCAGCTTCAACCCGAACGCCATGTTGTCGTATAGCGACATGTGCGGATAGAGCGCATACGACTGAAACACCATCGCGATGCCGCGCTTGGCGGGCGGCACGTCGTTCACGCGCGCCGCGTCGATCAGAAGTTCGCCGCCGCTGATGCCCTCGAGGCCCGCGATCATGCGCAGCAGCGTGGACTTGCCGCATCCGCTCGGCCCGACGAACACCACGAATTCGCCATCGGCGATATCGAGGTTCACGTTGCGCAATACTTCGTGTTCCTCGTAGCGTTTGGCGATGCCACGCAACGTCAAGCTTGCCATGATGCGTCTCCTTTGCGATTCGTTGCCGGGCGCGCGCCAAACGCGCCGCCGGCCATCCATTGCTCGACGAGCGCGGGCAGCGCACGCATGTCGTCGAATACCTCTTGCGCACCCGCCTGCACGAGCGCATCGGTGTGCGCCGCGCCGACATGTCCGGCATGCGTGCCGCCGGCGAAACCCAACACGGTCATGCCCGCCGCGCTCGCCGCCGAAACACCTGTCACGCTGTCCTCGACGACGAGGCACGCCGCATTCGATACGCCTAGCGCATCGGCCACGGCAATGTAGATGTCGGGCGCAGGCTTCGGCCGCGGCACGCGGTCCGCGCAAAACACATGCGCGCCGAAAAAGCGATCGAGCCCCGTACGGGCCAGTACCGCCGACACATACGCCGAGTAGCTGTTGCTCGCGCACGCCTTGATCAGCGCGATCTGGGCGAGCGCGGCTTCGACGCCCGCGACGACCGGCGCCTGCTGCGCGGCGGCCTCCACGCTGCGCCGAATCGCATCCATATCCACCGGCGCCAGCGTCTCGCCGAGCGCCGCGGCGCTCGCCTCCAGCACGCGCTCGATACGCAGCCCGAGCAGCGGCAAGACGATAGGCTCGACATCGGCATGAGGCCAGCGCGCCTGCAGCTCCCGCACGAGCATACCCGCGGCGACCGCCTCGCTGTCGATCAGCACGCCGTCGCAATCGCAGATCAGCACGCGGTCGCGACGCAGTTCGGCCACCCTCGTCGTCGCTGCCGTCATTTGACGGCTCCGAACGTCAGCCCTCGTACGAGTTGCTTCTGCGACACCCAGCCCACAAGCAAGATCGGGGCGACCGCCAGCAACGAGGCCGCCGAGAGCTTCGCCCAAAATAGGCCTTCGGGGCTCGAATACGAAGCGATGAACACCGTCAACGGGGCCGCGCTGGAACTCGACAAGTTGATGCTCCAGAAGGCCTCGTTCCACGAGAGAATCACGAGCAGCAGCGCGGTCGATGCGAGCCCGGGCAACGCCATCGGCATCAGGAGATAGACGATCTCCTGCCAGGTCGCCGCGCCGTCGATGCGGCCTGCTTCGAGGATATCGCGCGGAATCTCGTTGAAGTACGTGAACGCCATCCATACGGCGATCGGCAAATTCATCAACGCATAGACGATGACGAGCCCCGTGACCGTATCGAGCAAGCCGGCGTTTTTCCAGAGCAGGTAAATCGGCACGAGCACGCCCACCGAGGGCATCATCTTCGTCGACAACATCCACAGCAAAAGCTTTTGCGTGCGGCGGGTCGGAAAGAAGGCCATCGTGTAGGCGGCGGGCACGGCCAACAGAAGGCACAGCACCGTCACGCCGGCCGAAATCAAAATCGAATTGCGTGCGAACAAGAAGTAGTCGCTACGGGCAAACACCTCGCGGAAACTGTCGAACGTCGGCGAGAAGATCAGCGACATCGAGTAGGCATCGCGCTCGGTCTTGAATGCCGTGATCGTCATCCAAAAGATGGGGAAGAACAGGGCAAGCGCGATGAGCCAAGCAAGCGCGCCGGGCAGGACGCGTTTGACGGCGTCGAGGCCGGGCATGCGCGGCGCCGGCGTGGCGGGTACGGTCGGATGGCTCATGCTTCGTACTCCCCTTTGAGGTTCTTCGAGAGCATGCGCACGAGGAAGAAGGCGACGACGTTCGCGAGCACCACGGCGAGAATGCCGCCTGCCGACGCAAGGCCGACGTCGAATTGCTGCAACCCGAGCGCATAGATCAAGTAGGACAGAATTGTCGTGGCGTTGCCCGGACCGCCCGAGGTCGTCGTGTAGATCTCCGCGAAAATCGACAGCAGGAAGATCGTCTCCATCATGACGACGACGGCGATCGCGCGCCGCAAATGCGGCAGCGTAATGTAGAAGAACATGGCGATCGGACCCGCGCCGTCGATGCGGGCGGCTTCCTTTTGCTCTTCATCGAGCGATTGGATCGCGGTGAACAGAATGAGGAACGCGAACGGCAGCCACTGCCAGGCGACGATGACGACGATCGCGGAGAGCGGATACGTGGCGAACCAGTCGATCGGCTGCATCCCGAGCGAGCGCATGGCGACGGCCACCACCCCGTAGACGGGGTGCAGCATCATGTTCTTCCAGATGAGGGCGCTCACGGTCGGCATGACGAAAAACGGGCCGATCGCCAATAGACGGGCGATGCCTTGCCCTAGAAACTTGCGGTCGAACAAGATCGCCATGAATATCCCGCCGACGACCGTGATGATCAGCACGAACCCGATCAACTCGAGCGTGTGAACGATCGACGGCACGAACGCAGGATCGGTGATGAGGTAGCGGTAATTGTCGAATCCCGCGAACCCTTTTTCGTCGGGGTTGAGCAGGTTGTAGCGGGAGAACGAATACCAGATCGTCATCGCGAGCGGTATCGTCATCCACAACACGAGGACGGCGACCGAAGGGGCGGCGAGCCAGCGCGTCGACCCGGCGCGCCGCTCGGGAGTCGGCAAGGCGCCTTGCTCTGCTGCGTGCGAGAGCGGCATATGAAGATGTCCCATCGTTTCGGACTCCTGATCGATTCTCCGTCATCGCAAAGATGACATCGAGCGCGGGCCGCGCGCGGCGCTTCGCGCCGGCGACCCGCAAGGCGGCGATGCGCACGAAGCGCGCGCATCGCCCGCCGGCTTGCCCCTTACTTCTGGTAGCCGGCTTGCTTCACGGCGCGATTGGCGGCCGCGTTGCCCGCCGCGAGCGCCTGGTCGACCGTCATCTGGCCGGCGAGCGCGCCGGAGATGCTTTGCCCGACCACAGTCCCGAACGATTGGAATTCGGGGATGCCGACGAATTGCACGCCCGTGTAGGGCACCGGCTTGGCCGTCGGGTGGTTCGGATCGGCCGTCTTGATGGCGTTTTCCACGAATTCGGAGAACGGCGCCGCCTGCTTGTACTCGGGGCGGTTGTAGGTCGATTCGCGCGTGCCCGGCGGCACCGACGCCCAGCCTTCATCCTTCGCGACGAGTTCGATGTAGGGCTTGCCCGTGGCCCATTCGATGAATTTCTTCGCGTCGTCCTGCTTCTTCGATGTCTTCGGGATTGCCAAGGACCATGCCCAGAGCCAATGCGAACCATTGGGCGTCACTTCGGTCGGCGCCGCGGCGAAGCCGATCTTGTCCGCCACCTGCGATTGACTCTTGTTGTAGAGCATGCCGGCCGCGACGGTGGCGTCGATCCACATCGCGCACTTGCCCGATGACATCAGCGTGAGGTTTTCGTTGAACCCGTTCGAGCTCGCTCCGGGGGGGCCGTCCTTCTTCATCATGTCGACGTACGAGCTGACCGCCTTCTTCCATTCGGGCGAAGTCAGCTGCGCATTCCATTTCTCGTCGAACCAGCGGCCGCCGTACGTGTTCACGCGAGTCGTCAGGTAGGCCATGTTCTCGCCCCAGCCGGCCTTGCCGCGCAGGCAGATGCCGTAGACGCCCGCCGATTTGTCGGTCAGCTTGTCGGCGAATTGGGCGATCTGGTCGTAGGTGGGCTTCGGCGGCATCGTCAGGCCCTTCGCCGCGAACAAATCCTTGCGATAGAACGTCATCGAGCTTTCGGCGTAGAACGGCAAGGCGAACAACGTGCCGTTGTACGAAAGGCTGTCGCGCACGGGCTTCATGACGTCGTTGACGTCGTAGTCGGCCGGCAGGTTCGTCATCGGCGCGAGCCAGCCGCGCTTGCCCCACTGCGGCGCCTCGTACGCCCCGATCATCATCACGTCGAATTGGCCGCTGCCGGTCGTGATGTCGGTCGTCGCCCGTTGGCGCAGCACGTTTTCCTCGAGCACGACCCAGTTCAGCTTGATATCGGGATTGCTCTTCTCGAAATCGGAAGAGAGCTTTTTCATCTCGATCATGTCCGGGTTGTTCACCACGGCGATCGTAATCGTCGCGGCGGACGCCGGCAGCGCGGCCGTCGCCGTCAGCGCGAGGGCCGCGGCGGCGGTCGCGCGCCGCGTCAGTCGAACGGCAAAGGGGCAATTGCGTTGCATCGCTTGTCTCCTTGAGTCTTGTACGTTGTGGTGGAAATACACGAGCGCTTCGCAGCGAAGCGCGGTTCGAACTCAGCTCATCCAGTTGCCGCCGTCGACGTTCAGCGTCTGCGCCGTGATGTAGTCGGCATCGCTCGATGCAAGAAAGAGCGCCGCGCCCGTCAGGTCGGCCGGCAAGCCCATGCGGCCGAGCGGCACCGCCTCGCCGACGAGCCGCTTTTTCTCCCCCGGAGCGCGGCCTTCGTAGCGCGCGAACAGCGCATCGACCTGGCCCCACATCGGCGTGTCGATCACCCCTGGCGCGATGCCGTTCACGTTGATGCGATGCGGCGCGAGCGCGAGCGCGGCCGACTGCGTATAGCTCAGCACGGCGGCCTTGGTGGCGCAGTAGTGCGAGACGAGCGCTTCCCCGCGGCGGCCGGCCTGGGACGACATGTTGACGATCTTGCCGCCTCGGCCTTGCTCGACCATGCGCCGCGCCACTGCCTGCATCAGGAAGAACATCCCCTTCACGTTCACGGCGAACAGTGTGTCGAATATGTCCCACGATTCGTCGAGCAGCGGCCGCATGTCGAAGATCGCCGCGTTGTTGAACAGGATGTCGACGCCGCCGAAACGTTCGACGGTTTGCGCGACGATGGCATCGATGTCTTCCCGCCGGGTGACGTCGGCCCGCACGATGTGCACGCGATCGGCATGCCGCTTGGCAAGATCGGCGCACACGGCGTCGGTCGGCTTGACGTCGACGAGGACGCAACGCGCGCCCTCCTCCAGATAGCGTGCGGCGACGGCCTCGCCGATCCCGCTCGCGGCCCCGGTCAGGACCGCGACTTTGTCGTGCAATCTCACGAACTTGTCTCCAAGGGTGTAACGGAACCCGTCTTTGTTTCTGGTCTTGCCGCGCGTCGGCGCGCTTCGAGAGCGAACGCTCAGTAATAGAGCAATTGCTCAATCACTGATCGAATGATCGGATACACATCGCTCACTGTCAAGGCGACGCGCTTATTTTCGATGGTGCGGTGCGAAAGATCACGATCAAGCGCGATCCGGGGGCGGGGGGACTTTCAGGGCCGATCAAGCGCGTGTGAGCGAAATCCTCACGAACGCTGCCCGAGCATGTCGTCCATCAGCGGGACGGCGGCGAGCGCGACGAGCACGGTCGCCAGCGGCACCGTCGAGACGAAGCCCATGTGCTTGAAGCCGAGCGCACCGGCCAGTCCGCCGCAAAAGAACGCCGTCAGCAGCGAGGCAAGCAGCGCGAGGCGTTGACGGTCGGCCCGCACCGCGTGCTCCTGGCGCCTGGTTCGGTTCCAGTACACGAGCTTGCCGAGTTCGATACCGATGTCGGTCACGAGCCCGGTCACGTGGGTCGTGCGAATTTCGGCCTTCGAGATCTTCGTGATCATGGCGTTCTGCAGGCCCATGACGAAGCACAGCAGGGCAACCGTCGCCGGCACGAACAGCACGCGGTGGCCTTCCAGATTCGAACCGAGAAAACCGAATATCAGCAGCAGCGCGGCCTCGAGCATCAGCGGCATGGCGTAGAGGCTGCGCAATGCGTGTCGCCGGCCCCAATTGATCATGACGGCGGACGTGGCGGCCCCGCAGAGGAACGAAACGAGCGACGCAAGTCCGGCACTCGCCAGCCCGATGTCGCCGAACGCGAAGTTATCCGCCATCGACGACACCACCCCCGACATGTGCGACGTATATTGCCCCACGGCCAGGAATCCGCCCGCATTGGCGGCGCCGGCAACGAACGCCAGCGAACGCCCGAGGCGACGATTGGCCTCGTCGGTGCGCTCTGGCGCGGTGAATCCGCGCAGGTAATGGATAGGCATGCTGACTCGTTCGCGACGATCCGGGGCAAGCGCCGGACTCATCTCTCGGAAATGATCCGTAAGCGATGAGCGGCCGTTGCGCGCTCAAATGCGAGCGTAGCACGGCCGCCGACGCAATCCTTACGCTAAGTCAATGCGCGCGCGTGATGCGCGATGTGATCCTCGATAAACGTTTCGATGAAGAAGTAGCCGTGATCGTAGCCGTCATGGCGACGCAAAGTCAGCGGCTGGCCGGCCGCGAGGCACGCCTGCTCGAACACGTCGGGGTGCAGTTGCTCGATGCGGAACTTGTCCGCCAAGCCTTGATCGATGAGGATGCCTTGCTCGAAGCGACGCTCGGCCCGTGCGACGAGCTGGCTGGCGTCGTACTGCCGCCATGCTTCGACGTCCTCCCCAAGATAGCCCGTAAACGCCTTCTTGCCCCAGGGGCACTGGATGGGCGCCGAAATAGGGGCGAACGCCGACACCGATCGATAGATGTCGGGGTTGCGCAGCGCGAGCACGAGCGCGCCATGCCCACCCATCGAGTGTCCGAAAATGCCGAGCCGCGCGCCGTCGATCGGCAGCTCGGCCGTCACCGTTTCGCGCAGCTCATCGCGCACGTAGGTATACATCCGGTAATGGCGCGACCAGGGTTCGCGCGTCGCATCGAGGTAGAAGCCGGCGGCGACGCCGAAATCCCAATCGTCGGTTTCGCCGGCGATCCCCGCGCCGCGCGGGCTCGTATCGGGCGAGATCAACGCGATGCCGTGCTGCGCCGCGAAGCGCTGCGCCCCCGCCTTGATCGGGAAAGTCTCTTCGTTCGAGGTCAGCCCGGCCAGGTAAAACAGCGCGGGCACGCGACCGTGCTGCGCTTGCGGCGGCAGATAGGCCGAAAAGCGCATCGGCAAGCCTATCGCCTTCGAATCGTGCCGATAAATGGATTGGGCGCCCCCGTGGCAGAGGTGCGTTTCAACCAACTCCAGCATGGGTATCTCCGGTTCGGTGTCATTCGGTTTTCGCCGGCGCCATGGTGTCCAGCATGGCGCCGCCGCGCGGCATACGCGCGGAGAAATACACATCATAGCGGCTACCGGAAACGGCGCTCGCTCGCGCGGCCAGGCACGGCCCGTATGCACCGGCGAACCGACCTCACGCGCGCATGGCTGAGCGCGCCCATATCGGCGCAGAAAAGGACGGAATAGGCGGCAGCGTCTTGTGCGTCGCGCACCGAACGCCTACCGTGGAGCCATCCGATACAAAGACGAAAATGGAGCGAGACACATGCGTTCGACCACGGTTCACCCGTGCGACGAGCAGCTGCCGCTTGGCCGCCTGCTTACGCTCGGCATTCAGCACGTCCTAGTCATGTATGCCGGCGCGGTGGCCGTGCCGCTGATCGTCGGCGGCGCGCTGTCGCTACCCAAGGACCAGATCGCCTTTCTCATCAGCGCCGATCTGTTCTCATGCGGCATCGCCACGTTGATTCAGACACTCGGGCTTTGGATTTTCGGCATCCGCCTGCCGGTCATCATGGGGTGCACCTTCGCGGCCGTCGGCCCCATGGTGGCGATCGGCACCAATCCGCAGTTGGGCATCCTCGATATCTTCGGGTCGACGATCGCCGCAGGCGCCATCGGCATCGTTCTCGCGCCGGGCATCGGCAGGCTGCTGCGCTTCTTCCCCCCTGTCGTCGTCGGCACGGTCATTTCGGTCATCGGCTTGTCGCTGATGGAAGTAGGCATCAACTGGGCGGCCGGCGGCGTCGGCAACCCCGATTACGGCAAGCCGCTGTATTTAGGCCTGTCGCTGTTGGTCCTCGCGCTGATCCTGCTCATCAACAAGTTCTGCCGCGGCTTTCTCGCGAACATATCGGTGCTCGTCGGCATCGTCGCGGGATTCGTCGTCGCGGCCGTCACGGGCCACGTATCCTTCGACGGCGTGCGGCATGCGCCGTGGGTCGGCATCGTCGCGCCCTTCCACTTCGGCTTGCCGCATTTCGATCCGCTCGCGATCGCGACAATGGTCACGGTCATGTTCGTCACGTTCATCGAATCGACAGGCATGTTCCTCGCCGTCGGCGACATGGTGGGCCGTCCCGTCGATCGGGCCACGCTCGTGCGCGGGCTGCGAGTCGACGGGCTCGGCACGCTCTTGGGCGGCATTTTCAATTCCTTCCCGCATACGTCGTTCTCGCAGAACGTCGGGCTCATCGGGGTGACGGGCGTGAAGAGCCGCTTCGTCTGCGCAACGGGCGGGCTGATCCTCGTCACGCTCGGCCTGTTTCCCAAAATGGCGCAGGTCGTCGCCTCCGTCCCGCCGTTCGTACTCGGCGGCGCCGGCATCGTCATGTTCGGCATGGTTGCGGCCAGCGGCATCAAATCGCTCTCGCGCGTGGACTTCACCACCGAACCGCACAATCTGTTCATTGTCGCCGTCAGCATCGGGCTCGGCCTCGTGCCAGTCGTCTCGCCGAAGTTCTTCGCGCAGCTACCTCATGCGCTTTCGCCGCTGCTGCACAGCGGCATCCTGCTCGCATCGGCATCTGCCGTGGTGCTCAACGTCGTCTTCAATGGCGTGTCGCGGGAGCGCGAAGCCTCGAGCGACGAGGAGCACGATCGGTCCTCGGCCGCGCTCGAAGGGCGTGCGATCGACATGCATTGATTCGGCGGCGGCGTACCGCCGGCTAACGCGCGGGGCGGACAGGCGAAAGGGCGTGCTTCGAGCTACAGCTTGGAGCACGCCCTTTGTCGTTTCGGCACACGGCCGATCTCGGTCCTTTCGAAGCGGCGCCGGCACGATGGGGACAGGAACACAAAAGCGTGAGGCCGATGCGGCCCATGCATCGGCAGCCCACGAGTAGATCATTAGGAGAACTGATCTATCGTTTACGCCTAACTTCATATTCGTCGGATTATTGTTGCCGTTTACCGGCGCCGACTGCGAAGCGCCTTCCAGCAAGGCTTCGAGGCACCGCGCCGATCGTCGGTCGCGAAAAAGTACGATAGATAAGAACAATCGAAAATTAGGTCTCCTACGAAATCTCCTAAAGCGGCGCAAACGATTGCCGTAAACAAATTTGGGAGCAAACGCCTCCCTCCCCCTGTTGCGAAAGTGGTCCAGCGGCCCCCTTCGTCATTAATTAGGAGTCCTTATATGTTGCGTTTTCTCCGATTCCTTTCGCGCGACGAGCGCGGCGTCAGCGCCCTCGAATATTCCGTCTTGGCAGGCATCGTGGTGGTCGCCGTCGCCGCAGCGGGAGCGATCTTCGGCGGTACCGACGGTTTGCCCGCATTGTTCCAAAACATGATCACGCACGTCACGAGCGTTCAGACCAACGGTCATTGACCTGTCGGGGCCGTTCGGCGAAAGAACGCCGAACGGCTCGCCTTGCGCGGCGGCGTAGATCGATCGAGAGACTCATGCTCATGCACGTGATAGACGCCCTCGCCAGCGCGCTTTTGTCGATGCTGGCGCTCTCCGATCTGCGCCGGCGACGCCTGCCCAATGCGATCGTCGCCGCATTTGCCACGCTCTACGTCGCGCATGCTTGGCTGGCCGGCGCAACGCGCATCGCATTCGAACTGCATCTCGTCACGGGCGTCGCCGCGCTCGCGCTCGCGGCTGTGCTGTTCCGATTCGGTTGGCTCGGCGGCGGCGATGCCAAGCTGTTCGGGGCCGTGTTTCTGTGGAGCGGCCCGGCCCACGCCGCCACCGTCTTCTTCATCGTCTCTCTGTTCGGATTGATCCTGGCCCTGGCTCAGATCGCGGTCGGCCGCATGCAACGCGACGCCGCGGCCCCTGGCGCACTCGCATGGCTCGCGCCTTCTCACGGCGTGCCCTACGGTCTCGCCTTGGCGGTCGGCGCAATGGCGGCGGTTTGGCTCCCTGCTTCGTCGACATCGGCGCACACGTTCGCTTTGCTGCCTCACCTCTCGGTGTGGCCGCTTTCGGTCCACGTACGGCTCACATAACGGAACGCCGTCGTCATGCAAAACATCCTCAAACTAGCCGGCTTGATCGTGATTGCCGCTATCGGCGCATTCGTCTTGCGTGCACTTTACATCGCGGCCTCGCGCCCCGGCCCCGCGAAGCCGACGCCGACCGTGCGCATTCGAGCCGCCGCGGCCGATTTGCCCGACGGCCTCTTGCTGCGCGACAGCGATCTCGTCTGGAAAAGCGTACCCCGCGCCGATGCTCCGGCGGGCGCGCTCGTCGAGGGCACGCCGCAGGCGGCCGACTTAAAGGGCGATCTGCTGCGCCACGGTGTTCATGCCGGCGCCGCCCTCGGGCCCGCCGATGTCATCTCGCCGAGTTCGCCCGGCTTTCTGGCCGCCGCGCTCAAACCCGGTATGCGAGCCATCTCGGTCGCCATCGACGACGTGTCGGGCAACGCGGGCCTCATCGAACCGGGCGACTACGTCGATGTCCTGCTGACGCAGCAGCTCGCAACGGCGCCCGGCGCCCCGAATGCGGCGGCGAGCCCCTCGGATCGAACCGTCGAAACCGAAACGATCGCCGAACGCGTGCGCGTGCTGGCGGTCGGCACCGCGTTCAAGCGGCCTAAGGACGACGATACGAAGCCGAGCACCGCCAATGCCCGCGCACGCACGGTCACCTTCGAGGTGACGCCGCGCAGCGCCGAAGTCGTGACGGTGGCGGCGCACCTCGGCTCGCTCTCGTTGGCGTTGCGCAGCTTCGCGACCCGCGATCGTCACGCACCCCAAGCCGAGGATGTCATCGAGCCGCAAACGCCGCCCATTTGGGCACGCGATGTCTCGCGAGGCTTGCGCGCCATGACGCCGGCGCGGCAAGCCGCCGCGCACGCGAGCGGCTTGCATGCGAGCGTCGCCGAGCGGCCCGTCGTCATCTATCGCGGCTCGAAGCAAACCGATTCGTTCGGCATGAATGCGTCAGGGCTGCAGAACGGGCCCGCCGGCCTGGCGCCGCCCCTGCCGCCCGGTGCGCCCCCCACGGCGCCGGCCGCGCCGAACGCGACCGCAACCGCGAGCGCACACCCCGCTGCATAGGATTCTCGATGATGCTTCGCACGCTTCGCTCCCTCTTGCGCCTTGCCTTCGCGGCGCTGTGGCTTTCGCTCGTCGCGGCGAACGCGCACGCGACGGGCGACGACACGGTGCTGACCGTCCCCGCCGGCGGCGGCGAAATGGTGCAATTGCCCGAGCCGGCCGTCGCCGTCTTCGTGGCCGATCCGGATGTCGCCGACGTCCACGTGCCGACGCCGCAGACCGTGTTCGTCCTCGGCAAGAAGGCCGGCACGACGACGCTGTTCGCGCTCGGCGCTCACAACCGCCCGATTCTGCGCAAGACGATTCTCGTGGCCCTGGACACGGCCTCGATTCAGCGGCTGCTCGACGCACGGTTTCCCCAATGGCGCCTGACCGTCGCCAGCGCCCCGGGATCGTTGATGGTGAGCGGGCGCGTGCCGAGCCCGGCCGATGCCGACGCCGTCGTGCAAACGTTGAAGCCGTACCTGCGCGATCAGGAAGCGCTCGTCAACCGGCTCACGCTCGAACAACCGATTCAAGTCCACCTTCGCGTACGCATCACCGAAGTGGACCGCAACATCACGCAGCAGTTGGGCATCAACTGGAGCGCGCTCGGTGCGAACGGCAATTTCATCGGCGGGCTCTTCAACGGCCGCGCGTTCCTCGATCCCACCTCCAAGCTGTTCAATCTGTCTTCCTCCGGCGCGTTTTCCGTGCTCGGCGGCTTCCACACCTCGCGCTATTCGATCGACGGCGTCTTGGATGCACTCGATCAGGAAGGCCTGATCACGATGCTGGCCGAGCCGAACCTCACGGCGATGTCGGGCCAGACGGCCAGCTTCCTCGCCGGCGGCGAATTCCCGATTCCCGTCGCGCAGGACACCACCGGGGCGATCACGATCGAATTCAAGCCGTACGGGGTCTCGCTCGATTTCACGCCGACCGTGCTCGCCAACAATCGCATCAGCCTGAAGGTGCGGCCGGAGGTGAGCGAAATCGACCCGACCAATAGCGTGACCACCGGCTCGATCAAGGTGCCGGCGCTGACGGTTCGCCGCGTGGAGACGACGGTGGAGCTCTCGAGCGGCCAAAGCTTCGCGATCGGCGGCCTGCTGCAAAGCAAGAGCAGCGACGTGCTTTCGCAACTGCCCGGCCTCGGCCGCCTGCCCATCCTCGGCAAGCTGTTTTCGTCGAGGGACTACCTGAACAACAAATCGGAAGTCGTCGTCATCGTTACGCCCTACATCGTGCAGCCGGTCGGGCCGGGCCAAGCTCACGACGCGCTGGACAGCGTGACGCACCCGAGCAGCGACGTCGAGTATGCATTGCAGCGCGCGCTCGGTCTCGACCCGCTTGCCGGCGACGCGCCGCGCCTCGTCGGCGCCGCCGGCTTCGTCTATTGATCTGGAGTCGCGCGATGAACCTTCGATTCGCAGTCCTCACCCGCTCACTCGCCATGTTGCTGGCCGCCTCGGCGCTCGCCGGCTGCATGTCGACTCATCCGCCGCTCGGGATGCCGAACGATTCCGTGATCGGCTTCAGTTCGGAAGACGGCGGCCGGGCCCTGGCTCCGCAATGCGATGAGTTGAATCAGCCATCGCACATGCTCGACGCGGGCCGTGCTCGGCCCGGCGTCGCATTCGGCTGCGCGACGTACTCGAACCTCGCAGCCATGCTCGCGCGGCCCGCCGACCTCGTCGCCCCCTTGCCGTATGCCGGGGCCGACGCGACCCTCGGCGCCGGGGCGGTGCGCGCTTACGAGGAAGGGCGCACGCAGGCGCTCAAACCGACGTCGACCACGACGTCGGTCTCCCACTGAGGACGGACACGCCATGGGTGCATTCGAATTGCGCTCCGCCAACCGCCGCGCGCAGCCGCTCGCGACCGATCGCATCATCGCGGTCGTCGCCGACGCAAGCAGCGAAGAGGTCGTCAAAAACCTGATGCTCGATCAAGGCATCGCGCACGCCTATGTCACGCGCGGCGCCATCGACGAGGCGATCGAACTCATGCGCGGCCTGCCGCATTCGCCGCGGCACATGCTCGTCGATGTCTCCGGCTCCGCCATGCCCGTATCCGATTTGATGCGGCTCGCCGAAGTCGTCGACCCTTCGGTCAGCGTCGTCGTGATCGGCGACCGCAACGACGTGGGGCTATTTCGCTCGTTGCTGCGCATGGGCGTACAGGACTATCTCGTCAAACCGCTCACGGTCGAGCTCGTACAGCGTGCGCTGGCCGCCGCCGATCCCTCTGCATCCGCACGCGCCGGCAAGGCCATCGGCTTCATCGGCGCGCGCGGCGGCGTGGGCGTGACGACGATCGCCACCGCACTCGCACGGCACCTGGCCGACAAGACGCGCAGGCGTATCGCCTACGTCGATCTCGATTTGCACGGCGGGGCCGCGGCGTCGATGCTCGGCATCGTCTCGAACAACGGCCTCGCCGAGCTGCTGCAAAACACACAGCGTCTGGACCAGCAGCTCATTCATCAAACCGCCGTCGCACAAAGCGATCGCCTTTTCGTGCTCGGCGCCGAACTCGCCTACGATCAGCCGCTCGCGCTGCGCCCCGGCACGGTTGGGGAGCTCGTCGCCGCGCTCAAGCGTCATTTCCACTATGTCGTGCTCGACCTGCCGCAACGCGCGGGAGGGTTCGTCGATGAAACGCTGGATGCGTGCGAGACGATCCACGTCGTAGCCGACCGATCGGTTCACGCCGCGCGCGAGACGGCCCGCCTGTGTCGCTTTGCCGAGGGGCGCCCCGCCGACGCGGCCGTCTCTGTTTTGCTGAACAACGCCCAGCAGCCGGTGCGCGGCCGCGTCGCGCAAAGCGATTTCGTCCACGCGCTCGGCCGCGCCTCGGTGCACGAGTTTCCGTACGAACCGCACACGCTCGCCGTCGCAGAGAACCTCGGCGAGGCGATCGACGAAAGCAAGCACTCGTCGTTCGCGCGCGCCGTGGCCGCGCTCGCCGATGCGATCACCGGTTCGGACGCGCCGGCCGTGGCCAAACGCGCGCCTTGGTACGCGCGCGTGCTGCCCAAGCGGAGCGCGGCATGATGTTCGGTCGCCGCAGCCACGCCCCCTCGTTCGCGCCGCAATCGAGCGCGGCAAACGAGACTCGGCATGCCGACGCGCCCGCGAGGCACGGGGCGAACCACACGGCAGCGCAAGGAAATGCGCGGCAAGGCGCGGCGGAGGCACTCGAGCAGCCAGCCGCGTACGCGTCGGCTAATGCAACCGATGCCGAGCACCGCTCGCCGGCATCGAACGGCCAGAACGGTCAAAGCGGTTCGAACCATTCGCCGCAGGCGCCCGACCGCCATGAGGCGCTGATTCGATCCGACACGTTCAAGACGATCCGCTCCGCGGTGTTTTCGTCGATGAACATGTCGGCCGCGCTCATGATGTCGCGCGCGCAGGTGAGGGAAGGCATCGAGCAGATCGCGGCCGAGACGATCGCGCGCGAACGCCTCACGATCGCGTTGGCCGAGCAAGCGCTCATCGTCGACGAAATGCTCAACGACATGTTCGGCGTCGGTCCGATCGAGCCGTTGCTCGCCGACGAGAAAGTCACCGACATCCTGGTGAACGGCCCCGATCAGGTCTACGTCGAACGCAACGGACGCCTGGAGCTCACCGCGCTCAAGTTCCGCGACAACGCGCACGTCGTCAACGTCGCGCAGCGGATCGCCGCTGCCGTCGGCCGGCGCGTCGACGAAAGCAGCCCGCTCGTCGACGCTCGCTTGGCCGACGGCAGCCGCGTCAACGTCGTGCTGCCTCCTATCGCCTTGCGCGGCGCGTCGATCTCGATCCGCAAATTCGCCAAGCGCAACATCACGCTGGAGAAGATGGCGCAGCAGGGCAATCTCTCTCCCGCGATGGTCGAGGTGCTGCGTATCGCGAGCGCCTGCCGCCTGAACATCGTCATTTCGGGCGGCACGGGCTCGGGCAAGACGACGCTGCTCAACGCGCTGTCCAATTTCATCGATCCGCACGAGCGCATCGTGACGATCGAGGACGCAGCCGAGCTTCAGCTGCAGCAGCCGCATGTCGTCAGCCTCGAGACGCGGCCCGAAAACACCGAAGGGCTCGGCGGCATCTCGCAGCGCGACCTCGTGCGCAACGCGCTGCGGATGCGGCCCGATCGCATCATCCTTGGCGAAACGCGCGGGACCGAGGCGTTCGATGTGCTGCAGGCGATGAACACGGGCCACGACGGTTCGATGACGACGATCCACGCCAACACGCCGCGCGATGCGATCACGCGGCTAGAGAGCATGGTGATGATGGCCAACGGCAATCTGCCGCTCATCTCGATCCGCCGCCAAATCGCGAGCGCGGTTCATATGATCCTTCAGGTCGAACGCATGCGCGACGGCATGCGGCGCGTGACGCGCGTCACCGAGATCTCCGGCATGGAGGGCGACGTCGTCATCACGCAAGACTTGTTTGCGTTTCGCTTCAACGCCAGCGCCTATGAGGAACAAGTGCGCGGTGCGTTCGAATCGTCGTCCCTGCGGCCGGCCTTCGCGCAGCGCGCGGCGTACTACGGCTTCGAAGAGCAACTGATCGGAGCGATGCAATCGTGACGCCCGCCGATGTCGTCGCTATCGCCGCCTTCTTCGCGATCGTCGTCGCGGGACTCATCGCGCGCTCGCTGCGCGACATGGCCCGGCGTCAACCCGCGCAGCGGATCGCCCTGCGCGTCACGGCGCTGCGCGATTCGCAAGAATCGAGCCGCAAGGTGCGCAGCGACAAGCCGTCTCATCAGCTCGTGAGCCTCGAGCGGCGCAACGGCGACGAGCCCGCCTGGCAAGCGTGGCTTCATGCCAAGCGGCAGCGCATCGAGACGATCGCCGGTCGCGCGGGCGTGCGAGCCATCGTCGCGGTGGGCGTGACCGTGGGCGTCGCATCGTTTGCCGCCGCGTCGTTGGCCGGGCTGCCGCTCTGGGTGCGCGCACTCGGCGCCGTCATCGACGCTCTGATCGCCGTGCGCGGCACGTACGCCTTCATCATCGCCCGCTTCAAGCAACGCTTTCTGGCCGTGTTTCCGGACACGCTCGATCTCATCATCCGCGCCGTGCGCGCGGGCATTCCGGCCGTGCAGGCCATCTGCACCGCGGGCGTGGAAAGCGAGGAGCCCGTGCGCTCGACGTTTCGCACGATGGGCGATGCTTTGCTCGTCGGCGCTGAAGTGAAGGATGTGCTCGAACAAGCCGCCGAACGCCTGCAGCTCGCCGACTTTTCGTTCTTCGCCGTCTGCCTGGTCTTGCAGCGCGAAACGGGCGGCAATCTTGCCGAGACGCTCGAGAATCTCGCCGCGATCGTCCGCACGCGCCGCGACATTCGCTCCAAGACGAAGGCGCTGACGGCCGAAGGGCGCATCTCGAGCAAGATCATCTCCGGCGTCCCCTTCTTCATCATGGGCTTTCTCTACGTCGTCAACCGCCCTTACGTGTCGCTGCTGTTCAATACGCGGGCAGGCCACAAGATGCTCGTGCTCGGGGCCGTTCTGTTGACGATCGGCCTCGCCATGATCCGCAAGATCGCCAATTTGGACACGTCGCGATGACCATGACAGCAACCGACCTCTGGATGAATCTCGCGCTCGTGGCGCTGCTTGCCTGCGCGACGCTTTGGCTCGTGCTGCGGGGGCGTGGCACGCGCGCGCGGATTGCACAGCGCGTGCGGCACGGCGTCACGCAAGCGACTGCGCCGGGGCAAGCTCGCAATGTTCCGCAGCAGCTCGCCCGCAAAGTGGCGACGCTCGGCGAGCGCGTGCCGATCATCGACGCGGCCGAGCGCGGCAAGCTCGCCGTGCGGCTTGCGAGTGCGGGGTTCCGCGAAGCGCGGGCGGTCTCGATCCTCGCGGGGCTCAAGATCGTCTGCGGAGCCTGCTTCGCACTGGGGGCGATTGCGCTCGCGCCGCATATTCCACGAATCGGAGGCCATTTCGTCATGCGCCTGCTGGCGATGGCGGCAGCATTCGTCATCGGCATGATGCTGCCCGAGTACGCGCTCGGCTACGCCATTAAACGCCGTCAGCGCGCGATCTCGACCGCCCTGCCCGATGCCCTCGATTTGCTCGTGATCTGCACGAACGCCGGCAACAGTCTCGTCGTCGCCATCAAGCGCGTGGCCGCCGAGTTGCGCACGATCTGTCCGCCGCTCGCCGACGAGTTTTCCGTGACGGCCGACGAGCTGCAGATCGGCGGCGACAGCGCGCGGGCGCTGAACGCCATGGCCGCGCGCATCGGCCTCACCTCGATGCGCGCGCTGGTGACGACTCTCGTGCAGTCTCAGCAGTACGGCACCCCCATCACGCAGTCGCTGCGCATGCTTTCCCGCACCGAGCGCGCCATGCAGCTCATCGCGCTCGAGGAGAAGGCCGCCAAGCTCGCGCCGAAGATGACCTTGCCGATGATGCTGTTCATCATGCCGACCGTTGCGCTGATCGCGGCCGGACCGGCCGTCATTCGGCTCATCGCCGTGTTTCATCATTGAATCGACCGCCCGGTCGACCCTGGGAGGTTTTATGCATTCGATCCCGCTGCCGTCGCGAAAAGGGCTTGCCGCCGCCCTGACGATCCCCGCGCTGGCCGCGTGTTTGCTGGCCGGATGCGCCAGCGGCCCTCGCATCGAGACGCGGCCCGTGCTCGCGCAGCGCGGCGCCGATACGAGCACCGACTTGCGTATCGCCGAAAGCGCGCTCGAAAGCGGGGACACCCAACTGGCGTTGTCGCTGTTCGAACGCGCGCTCAAGGCCGATCCGCAATCGCTGCCGGCCGAGCTCGGAGTGGCCGACGCGGTCTATCAAACCGGCGACCTTGCACGGGCCGGGGTCCTGTACCGGCGAGCGGCCGCGGCGGCGCCGAACGATCCGCGGGCCCAACTCGGGCTCGCGCGCGTCGCACTGCGCGAGCGGCGTCTGGACGAGGCGGTGGAACGCTATCGACGCCTCGTCGCCACCCATCCCGAGAACGCCATCGCGGCCGAGGGCCTCGGCGCCGCGCTCGATCTGCAAGGCCAGCATGGGCAAGCACAGGCGGTCTATCGCGCGGCGCTTACACGCCATCCCGAAGCGCAGGGCCTGAAGACCAACCTCGGCCTTTCTCTGATACTCGAGCGGCGCGCCCGCGAAGGCGCGAACGTGCTGCTCGATGTCGCCGGACTGCCCGATGCGCCCCCGCAAGCGCGCGAAAACCTCGCCCTCGCATACGGCGTGCTCGGTAACGGCGATGCGGCCAAGCGCATTTTGACGGCGGATATGCCGGCCGCGTCGGCCGAGGACAACTTGCGCTTCTATCGGAACCTGCGCGCGCGTTGGTCATCGGCACAAACGAGCGCCGGGGCCGGGGCCGATGACGCCGCGCGGGCACGGCCCGTCCCGGCCGCGCGAACCGCGCACCCCGGAGCGATCGATTGACTCGCCCCGCGCGCTTCGGGTCCGACGAGCGCGGCGTCGCCGCGCTCGAGTTCGTGCTCGTCTTTCCGTTCTTGATGACGGTCCTGTTCGGTATCGTCGACACGAGCCTGCTGCTGTGCGACAAGGCGGTCATCACGAACGCGAGCCGCGAGGCCGCGCGCGCCGGCGTCGTCGTGCGCGTGCCGCAGATGGCCGCGAGCGACATCGCGAACGTCGCGCTCGCCTATGCCCAGAGCAATCTCGTCACGGGCGGCGCCGCCACGACGCCGACCGTCAATGTCGATCAGTCCTCGGGCACGTCGCCCGGCAGCCCGCTCACGGTCACCGTCACCTACACCTACGAGGGGCTGGTGCTGGGCTCGGCGTTCAGCGCGTTGACGGGCCCCGTCACCGTCAGCGCGACGACGGTCATGAACTATGAATAAGCGCTTACGAACGTCGCTCGCATCGCAACGGGGCTCGGTACCGCTTTGGTTCTTGCTCACGATGCCGATCTTGCTGACGTTCGGCGCTTTCGCGGTCGATCTGCCGCGCGTGGCCACCGTGCGCAACGAACTGCAAAACGCAGCCGATGCGGCCGCCCTGGCGGGCGCCGCGAAGCTGCTGCCGAGCGGCAGCGGGCCCGACTGGCCGAGCGCAGCCAGCACGACGAGCACCGCCGTATCGCTCAACGCGTCGGACGGCGCGGTGCTCTCGGTCGCCAGCGTTCAAACGGGGTTCTGGAATCTGACGGGGTCGCCGTCGACTCTCCAAGCCCAGACGATCACGCCGGGCGCTTACGATGCGCCCGCCGTGCAGGTCACGGTCACCCGCAGCGCAAGCCTGAACGGCGGCGCCGTATCGCTGCTGCTCGGTGGGTTTCTCGATTTGCTGAGCACGAGCGCGAGCGCCACGGCCATCGCGGTGGCGGCTGCGCCGTCGACGGTCGGCGCGGGCGGCCTGTTTCCGATGGTCGTCGATCAGTGCGTGCTCAACCAGTACTGGGACGCACAAACGAGCGAGCCGGCGATCGATCCGTCCACCGGGCAGCCCTACGAGTTCCAGGTCGGCAATGGCCGCCTGTACGGCGCAAGCTGCGAAGCGGGGCAATGGACGTCGTTCCTCATCAACGCCGACGACGTGCCGACCGTGCGCGGCCTAATCACGTCCGGCAACCCCTCGCCGCTTTCGATCGGCGACGACATCTGGATCGAACCGGGGGTGAAGACGACCATCTACAGCGACGTGCCCGTCGGCGTGACGATCGTCATTCCCGTCGCCGCGCAAATCGATACGCACAGCTACGTGCCGATCGTCGCGTTCGCCGCATTCCACGTCGACGGCTCGTACGGCGGCAGCGACAAGTACATCGAGGGGCATTTCGTCGGCGGCTATCGGATTCCCGTGCAGTCGTGGGGCATCGGCCCGCAGTACGGCGCCTACGTGGCGCCGCGCCTCGCGCTTTGATTCACCCCGCCGCCTTCGCGGGCATCGCACTTGACGCGGCCGCGGGCGCCGCCGGCGCATCGGCCGGCCGCGGCGTATCGCCTGTATTCGCGATCCAGCCGCCGCCGAGCGCCACGTAAAGATTCACGAGGTTCTCGAGCCGAGCCGCACGCGCGTTGATCAGCGATTGCTGCACCGTGTAGAGGTTCGTCTGCGCGGTCAAGACTTGCAGGTAGCTGTCGACGCCGTTCTTGTACCGCAACTGCGACAGGTCGAGCGTGCGCGATTGCGCGAAGGTCGTGCGCTCGAGTGCGCCGATCTGCCCATCGTAGGTTGCCCGGGCGGCGAGATCATCGGCCACTTCGCGGAACGCCGACTGAATCGCCTTCTCGTACTGCGCCACCTCGATGCGCTTCTGCACGTTGGCGAGATCGAGGTTGGCGAGGTTCTGCCCGCCCTCGAAAATCGGCAGCGTAATCTGCGGTGCGAACGTCCAAGCGGCCGAACCGGCCTTGAACAATCCGCCGAGCGTCGGGCTGGCGGTGCCGAACGAGCTCGTCAACGAGATCTTCGGGAAAAACGCCGCGCGCGCCGCGCCGATGTTCGCATTAGCCGCACGCAACGTCGCCTCGGCCTGCATGATGTCGGGCCGGCGCGTCAGCAAGTCGGACGGCAAGCCCGCCGGGATGTCGGTCAAGAGCCGCTGATCGTCCAGCGAGCGCCCCGCCGGCAGATCGTCGGGAAGCGGCTCGCCGACGAGCAGCACGAGCGCATTCTCGGCTTGCGCCCGCGCACGCGCTTGCGCTTCGCGATTGGCGCGCGCCTGCTCGACGACCGTTTCCGCCTGGCGCAGATCGAGTTCGGAACCCGTGCCGTTGTCGAACTGCAGCTTCGTGAGCGAGTACGACGCTTCGGCGGTCTTCAGCGTGTCGTCGGTGATCTTGAGCAGATCGTCGACGGCTAACATCTGCAAGTACTGATTGGCCACCTGAGCGACGAGCGAAATCTCGGCTGCCTTGCGCGCTTGCGCAGTCGACAAGTACTGCTCGAGCGCCTGATCCTTCAAGCTGCGGATACGCCCCCAGAAGTCGATCTCCCAAGAGGCGCTGAGGCCCACCTGGTATTCGCGCGAGATCGTTTGTCCGCTCGGCGACAAATCGAGCGGCAAGCGCTGTACCGAATTGCTGCCTTTCGCATCGATCGCCGGGAACAATTGCGCACGCGTGATGCGGTACTGCGCGCGCGCGGCATCGACGTTGAGCACGGCAACGCGCAAATCGCGGTTGTTGACGAGCGCGATGTCGATGAGCCGCTGCAGGCGCGGGTCGGCGAAGAATTCACGCCAACCGATATCGACAGCCGTGCGGCCGTTCGCGGTGTCGCCGGCCGCGGCGGCCGGCTGCGTCGCATAGACGCCCGAAGCCGGGAACGCAGCCGCCACGGGGGCGACAGGACGTTCGTACTTCGGCTGGAACGTGCAGCCCGCCGCCAAGCACGCGACGGCGATCGCAATGAAAGAATGGTTGATCTGCATCTTCAGTGTCCTTCGTCGCCGTTCGTGTTCTCGCCTTGGCCGGGCAAATGCGGCGCCGAATGATGCGCTTGCGCCTTGCGCTCCGCTTCGTCCGCGTCCTCCTTTTCGCCCGAGAATTTCGCCCGTATCACGACGAAGAACATCGGGATGAAGAAGATCGCGAGGAACGTGGCCGTCAACATCCCGCCGATCACGCCCGTGCCGATCGCGTGCTGGCTGGCCGAACCCGCGCCGTTGCTGATCGCGAGCGGCAGCACGCCGAGAATGAACGCCAGCGACGTCATCAAGATCGGGCGCAGCCGCAACCGCGACGCTTCCATGGCGGCTTCGACCGGACCCATGCCCTGGCTTTGCTGCAATTCGCGCGCGAATTCGACGATCAGAATCGCGTTCTTGGCCGATAAGCCCACTGTCGTGAGCAGACCGACTTGGAAGAACACGTCGTTCTCGAGCCCGCGCAGCGTCGCTGCCAGGAGCGCGCCGATCACGCCGAGCGGCACCACCATGATGACCGAGAACGGAATCGACCAGCTTTCATACAGCGCGGCCAGACACAGGAACACGACGAGGATCGATACGCCGTAGAGAATCGGCGCTTGCGAACCCGATTGGATTTCCTGGTACGACAGCCCCGTCCACGAATAGCCGATGCCCGTCGGCAGCTTCGCCGCGATCTTCTGCATCGCCTGCATGGCCTGCCCCGTACTCTTGCCCTGCGCGGCGGCGCCCTGGATTTCCATCGACGACACGCCGTTGTACCGCTCGAGCTTGGGCGACCCGAAGGTCCAGTGCCCCGTGGCGAACGACGTGAACGGCACCATCGCGCCCGACGCGTTGCGCACGTACCAGTCGCTCATGTCCTCCGGCTTCATGCGAAACGGCGCATCGGCCATGACGTAAACCTTCTTGATCCGGTTGTCCGTATCGAGGAAGTTGTTCACGTATTGCGACGCCCAGGCCACCGAGAACGTCTGATCGATCGCTTGTGGCGACACGCCGAGCGCCTGCGCCTTTTCGCGGTCGATATCGACCTTGAACTGCGGCGTATCGTTGAGCCCGTTCGGCCGAACGAGCGCGAGCGTCGGGTCCTTCGACGCCATCCCGAGCAGCTGATTGCGCGCGGCCATCAGCGTGTCGTGCCCGAGGCCCGCATTGTCGGTCAGCTCGAAGTCGAAGCCCGACGCCGTTCCGAGTTCGGGGATCGACGGCGGATTGAACGGAATGACCATCGCGTCCTTGTAACGCGCGTAGTGCATGAACATCCGCTGGATGATCGCCTGCACCTTCTGGTCGGAACCCTGGCGCAGCCCGTAATCCTTCAACCGCACGAACACCAGGCCCGAATTCTGGCCGCGGCCCGCGAAACTGAAGCCGTTCACCGTAAACACCGATTCGACGAGCGACTTTTCTTGTGTCAGCAGGTAGTCGGAAATATTCGAGAGCGTGCGCTCCGTGGTTTCCTGCGTCGACCCAGTGGGCGTCTGCACGAGCACGAACATCAACCCTTGGTCCTCGTCGGGCAGGAACGACTTCGGCAACCGCACGAACAGCAGACCCACCGCCACGATCACGGCAAGGTAGATCACGAGCCAGCGGCCCGAGCGACGAATGACGTGGTGCACGCCGCTGTGGTACTTGTCGCGGCTCTTGTCGAAGGTTCGGTTGAACCAGCCGAAGAAGCCCGTCGTCGCCGCATGCTCGCCCGGTGCGATCGGCTTGAGAATGGTCGCGCACAGCGCCGGCGTCAGCACCAAGGCGACGAGCACCGACAGCACCATGGCGGACACGATCGTCAGCGAGAACTGACGATAGATCGCGCCGACCGAACCGCCCGACAGCGCCACCGGCACGAACACGGCCGAGAGCACGAGCGCCACGCCGACGAGCGCGCCCGTGATCTGGTCCATGGCCTTGCGGGTGGCCTCTCGTGGCGAGAGGCCCTCCTCGCTCATCACGCGCTCGACGTTTTCCACCACGACGATCGCATCGTCCACGAGCAGCCCGATCGCGAGCACGAGCCCGAACATGGACAGCACGTTGATCGAGAAGCCCACCGCGTTCATGATCGCGAACGTGCCGAGCAGCACCACCGGCACGGCGATCGTCGGAATCAACGTCGCGCGCAGGTTCTGCAGGAACAGATACATGACGAGGAAGACGAGCACGATGCCTTCGAGCAGCGTCTTGATCACTTCCTCGATCGACAGGCGAACGAACGGTGTCGTGTCGTACGGATACTTCACGACGAGACCGTGCGGGAAGTACTTCGACAGTTCGTCGATCTTCGCGCGCACTTCCTTCGCCGTCTGCAGCGCGTTCGCCCCGGTTGCGAGCTGGATGCCCATACCGGCCGTCGGCGCACCGTTGTACTTCGTGTCGAAGTTGTAGGTCTCGCCGCCGAGTTCAATCCGCGCGACATCCTTGATTCGCACCTGCGAACCGTCCGGATTCACCTTGAGCTGGACGTTGCCGAAGTCCTGCGTCGTACGCAGCAGCGTCTGTTCGGTAATGGTCGCCTGGAGCATCTGCCCCGGCACGGACGGCGTGCCGCCGAGCTGGCCGCCCGCGATCTGGACGTTCTGCTGCTGCAACGCGGTGACGACGTCGCCCGGCGTCAAGCTGTAGTTCGTCAGCTTGGTCGGGTCGAGCCAGATCCGCATCGCATACTGCGTACCGAACAGCGTGACGGTGCCGACGCCGTCTTGCCGGCTGATCGGATCCTGAATGTGCGAAGCGACGTAGTTGGCCAGGTCGTACCGGCTCATGCTGCCGTCTTCCGAAACGAAAGCGAGCACGAGCAAGAAGCTGCTGCTCGACTTCGTCACCTTCGTGCCGAGCTGCTGGACGACGGTCGGCAGGAGCGGCGTCGCGAGCGACAGCTTGTTTTGCACCTGAACCTGCGCGATATCGGGGTTCGTGCCGGCCGCGAACGTCAGCGTAATGCTGGCGGTACCCGAATCGTCGCTCGTCGAGGACAGATAGAGCAGATGGTCGAGCCCGCTCATCTGCTGCTCGATGACCTGCGTGACCGTGTTTTCGACCGTCTTCGCCGACGCGCCCGGATAGCTCGCCGAAATCTGGATCGACGGCGGCGCGATCGTCGGATACTGCGCGATCGGAAGATTGAAGATCGACGCGACCCCCGCGAGCATCAGGATGATGGCGATCACCCACGCGAAAATCGGTCGATCGATAAAGAACTTAGCCATGTAGCGGGCTCTCCGTGATCAACCTGCAGACGCGCCCGAGGCCGACGCGGCCCCGCTGCCCGCGGCCGGCGCCGAGGCGCCGCCCGCGACCGCGGGCAATTGCGCCGGCACGGCCTTCACTTGCATGCCGGGGTGCGCCTTCTCCGTGCCCTGCACGATCACGCGATCCCCGGGCTGCAGGCCGGCATCGACGATCCAGTTCGGACCGTGCATGCCGGCGGTGGTCAGCGTGTGCGGCACGACTTTGCCGTCAGCCCCGACCACGAGGGCAATCGCGGCGCCCTTTTGATCGTGCGTCACGCCCACCTGGGGCACGAGCATCGCGCGCTCGTTCACGCCTTCCTCGATGCGCGCGCGCACGAACATGCCGGGCAGCAAGACGCGGTTCGGGTTCGGGAACGTCGCGCGGATCGTCACCGAGCCGGTCGACTGATCTACCGTCACGTCGGAGAACTGCAGCTTGCCCGGGATCGGATAAGGACGGCCGTCTTCGAGGATCAGCGTGACCTTCGCGGCGCCGGGGCCGTTCGTCTTCAAGCGGCCCTCTTGCACTTCGCGGCGCAGCTTCAGACCGTCGAGGCTCGATTGCGTGAGATCGACGTAGACGGTGTCGAGCTGCTGAATCGTATCCATCAGCGTCGCCTGGCTCGCCTGGACGTAGGCGCCCGGCGTCACTTGGGACACGCCCGTGCGGCCCGAGATGGGCGCGACGACGTCGGTATAGCCCAAATTGATCTGCGCCGTCTCGACACTGGCCTTGCCGGCGGCGACGTCGGCCTGCGCCTGGCCTTGCGCGGCCACGGCGTTGTCGTAGTCTTGCTTGCTGACCGCGTTCGCGGCCACCAGCACCTTGTAGCGGTTCGCCTGCGCAGTGGTGGTGGCGAGATTGGCCTGCGCCTTGGCGAGCGTCGCCTTCGCGCTGTTGAGCGCGGCTTGGTACGGCGCCGGGTCGATCTTGTAGAGCCGCTGGCCCGCCTTCACTTCGCTGCCTTCCGTGAATTCGCGCCGCTGCACGATGCCGTCCACGCGCGCGCGCACCTGCGCGACGAGAAATGCGCTCGTGCGGCCGGGCAATTCGGTGACCACGGGCACGGCGCTCGGCTGCACGGTGACGACGCCGACTTCGGGTGGCTGCTGCGGCGGCGCCGACTGTTTTTGTCCGCACGCCGCGAGCGCCACAGCCGCGGTCGCGGCGCAGATTAAGCGAAATGGAACCGGTTGGACACGCATGGAGCGACCTCTGGTCTTTGACTGGGAACAAAATGGTCCTGCCGCGCCTCTTCCCCCGCGAGGCGCGCAGCGCGACATTCGTCGCGTAACGCTTGATGCTCGACGCTTAAGGCAAGTCGATGAGCGTCGGCCCGGGCGCGTCGCCCACGTGCATGTAGGCGCCGCGTGAGCCGCGCGAGACGCGAAGGCGCGAGCGGCATGCAACGGCCGGCCCGCGGGCAAACGACTGACGATCTTACCCGCGAATTCGCTTTGGGCAATTCAAACGTCGACGCGTATTGTATATACATACTCGACTGTATGTAAAATGAGAACTGTTACGTAGTATTCAGGCCCGCGCGAATCTGGCTTTTGTCGGTTCGATTCCCAGTAATTGGGCAGGCGCGGCGGCTCGAAGTCCTCTCACTCGCTCGTTTCGCGGGCGGCACGAACATGGTCAGACGCACGAAGGAAGAAGCCCTGCAGACGCGCAACCGCATCCTCGATGCGGCCGAGCAGGTGTTTTACGACAAGGGTGTGTCACGCACGTCGTTGGCCGACATCGCCACGCAGGCCGGGGTGACGCGGGGGGCCATCTATTGGCACTTCGCGAACAAGGGGGACTTGTTTACGGCGATGTTCGACCGTGTTCTGCTGCCGCTCGACGAGCTGCGCGCAAGACCGGCCGACGACGCGAACGGGAACGGGGACGACGCGCTCGCGCGCCTGTCTGCGGCGCTCAAATGGTGTCTGCACGCCGCCGCGAGCGACGCGCGCCGGCGACGCGTATTCGACATTCTGTTTCTGAAATGCGAATTCGTCGATGAGATGGGGCCCGTCAAGGAGCGCCACCAGACGAGCCTGCGCGAGGGCGTCGGCAAAATTGAAGACGATCTGGCGCTCGCGGTTCAGCAGGGCGCCTTGCCAGCCGATTTGGATACGCGCTGCGGCGCGCTCTACCTGCATGCAATGATCGGCGGCTGCTTGCGCAATGCCCTGCTGCTGCCCGAGCGCGACCGCTTCGGCGCGCATATCGACGCGTTCGTGGAAGCCAGCATCGACGCGCTGCGCACGAGCCCCGCCATGCGCAAGCCGAAGCGGGAAAAGAGCGATTGAACGCAAAGGCCCCCGTGCAACATTCACCGCAACGCGTCGACGCCTCACGAGCGGGCGCTAGAAATTGCGCGCGATGCCGACCATGAACATGTCCTGATCCTTGTTGTTGGTCGTGGCAACCCGGTTAAAGCGCAGACTCGCCGCCCAGTCGTTCGTGACCTGGTAGGTCACCTGCGCGCTCAGCAGCGCGTTGAGCCGCGTCTTGTTCGATACTTCGTCGCGATCGTACGAGACATAGGGGCCGACGCCCGCCGAGAACGTCCATTTACTCAAGACGGGTGCGACGTACCAGAATTGCGCCGCCGCGCCCCGTCTACCGGCCACGCCGTTGTTGCCTTCGTAGACGAAACTGCCCGAGTATGCCCAGGCATTGCCCAAGGGGCGTTTGACTTCCACCATGTACCCTTTTTCCATGGGCACTTGGGGATGATTCGTTTGCGACGTGCCGGCCCACACGCTCACTTGGGTCTTGCCGTCCGAGAACGCCGGGCTGGGATTCCCGCGAAAATCCGAACCGATGCCGAAGAGCAAGGCATCGGAATTGAACCCGTCGATCATCTGAACGTGGTTGTATTGCAGCTTCAGGAAGAAACCGTTCGGAACGATGTAATAGCGCACGGCGGCCGACGCGCGCACACCCCATCGCTTTTCGTTGAGCGGCTCGTTGTCGACGTGCGTCGTGTCCATGCTGAAATACGGTCCCGCCGACAATTCAAACGCCACCCTGTCGCCCACGGGCCAGCGGAACGAACCGAGCGCGGCGAAACCGTCGCGGTGATGGTCGCTCGGATGCCCCTCGTTCAGATACGCGACATAGATCGAGAGGTAGTCGTTCAACACATCGCCAAAGCCGACTTCGTACGCACGCCAATGCATGTTGCCGCCTTCGCTGGCGCGCCCGGTGCCATAGACCGCATAGGCGTCGATCGTGCGCTGGGTCGGAATCAACCCCGACGGCGAATTCGCGCTGCTTTGCTGGGCGTGCGCGGCGCCTATCCCAGCCAACCCCGCTGCGACGACGATTGCCGCGCTCCCTAGCGATCGCGGATACCTACGACGGCTCATTCTCATTTCCACGCCCCCGGTTCGGTGATCACTCTTCGTCGGACAGAGTCCTAGAATTATAGGGCGCGGAAATCGCGCGACGGCAAGCTCGCCCAGGCGGATTACCCGTGATCTCATCACCGAAATCGCGGGCGTCGCCCCATGCGTGTTCGATGCCACAGCATTATGCGGACTGAGGCTCGAGCGGTCATGCCGCGCGGGCGCGTGCCTTCTTGTTCGATGCCCCGATCGAGCCGCTCTCGAGCGGCTTGCCTGCCTGAACCGCGGCGATCCATGCGTCCGTGCCGACGACCGCGGCGAATCGCGAGTGCATGACGACGGTGAACGCCCGATGGATCTCCTCGGCGCTCGCATAGCCGGCCGCGTTCTCGTACGGGACGGCGCCCGTCGCATCGCTCAGATATTCGACCTTTATGCCGGCATGCGACGCATGTAGCGCCGTCGACACGTTGCAGTTGTGCGTCATGTAGCCGACGACCGCCAGCGTATCGATCTCGTGCGCGGTCAGCCAATCGGCCAAATCGGTGCCGGCGAAGGAACTGGGTAGTTCCTTTTCGATGAAATGATCGTGCTTGCGCTCGGCCACGACCGGATGCAGCGCCCCGCCGTGCGAGCCGCGGGCAAACAGCGACGCGTCGGCCGGCGACATGTGCTGAACGACGATGACGGGCACGGCCTGCGCACGCGCCGCGTCCATCGCGCGGCCGATATTGGCGAGCGAGTCCTGCACGGGCGGGTATTCGATGGGCAAATCGCCGGTGACGTATTCGTTTTGGACGTCGATAACGATCAATGCGCGGCGTGGGGACGTAGTCATGGTATGGCTCCTTTCTATGATCTTTGGAGACCGCAGCCACACGCGCCGCAAGCGATTCGTCTTTCTCGCTTTGCCGGCCGGTGCGACGACGGGATGAGTCGCATTCTTCCCTGATCGCAGCCGGCTCGACAGCGGCCCTAATGCCATATATCGATAGAATCGGGCCAATCGTTATGCCATCCTTTCTTTTTCACGCCGACATGACGCTCGCCATGCCATCGCCCGATCGTCCGCCCATCGTCGCCGTCGTCGCGTTCGACGGCATCAGCCCTTTTCATTTATCGGTGCCGTGCATCGTCTTTGGCGACGACTACAGCGCCGGCGGCCTGCCGCGCTTCGACCTGCGGGTATGCGCCACCGCGCCGGGCGTGCTTCGCACGACGGCCGGTTTCACCATGGACGCGCCCCACGGCCTCGAGGCGATCGAAGCGGCCGACATCGTGATCGTGCCCAGCTGGTGCGACGCGCTGCAATCGCCGACCGATCCGCTCATCGACGCGCTTCGCTCGGCTCACGCGCGCGGCGCGCAAATGGTGGGGCTCTGTCTGGGCGCATTCATCCTGGCCGCGGCAGGCATCCTCGACGGGCGCCCGGCAACGACGCACTGGGCGTGGGCCGAGCGATTCGCTCGACGCTATCCGGCCATACGCGTCGACGCCGCCGTCCTCTACGTGGACGACGGCGACGTACTCACCTCGGCGGGCACCGCGGCTAGCCTCGACTGCTGCCTGCATCTGCTGCGTCGCCGCTATGGCGCGCGCGCGGCCAACTATGTGGCGAGGCGTCTTGTCGTACCGCCGCATCGCCAGGGAAGCCAGGCGCAATTCGTCGAGCAGCCGGTGGGCATCGACGCGCGAGACGAGCGATTGTCCGCCCTGCTCGCGTGGGCTCGGCAGAACCTTGGGCAACCGCATTCGCTCGATTCGCTGGCCGAACGCGCGCTCATGAGCCGGCGCACGTTCACGCGACGCTTCAAACAAGCGACGGGCACCACGGTTGGCGCGTGGCTGCTCGGGGCACGCCTGGCGCGTGCGCAGCACTTGCTGGAAACCACCGACGACAGCGTCGACAGCATCGCCGAAACAGCCGGCTTCGGTTCGGCCGTTTCCCTCCGGCAACATTTCGCGCAGGCGTTCAAGACATCGCCGACGGCCTATCGGCGCGAGTTCCGCGGCGTTTGAGCGAGCCTTGGGAGATGGCCGAGCGGACGAATGGGTCAGCCGAACCAGTGCGACGCGTAGAGCAGCGCGGCGACGACCACGACGACGGCCACCCATGCCCAGGTGGGCATGGCCTGCGGAGGCGATCCTCGATGCAGCCCGTGCGCCCCGCGCAGCGACGCGAGGGTGCCCGCGGCCCGGCCGCCGAGCGCGGCCGCGGCATCGTGGTCCCAAGACTTGCGGCCGAGACCCGCAAGATTGATCGGCCTCAAGAACACGTGCTGGCGCCGTGAGCCGCCCAGAGCGCGGTTCGCGCGCTTGCCGTGCTTGGCTTCGATTACGGCGCAAAACTCGGCGAAGAAATCGTCGGCGAGTTCGTGCAGCGCGTTTTCGATCTGTCGCGGCGGCAACTCGGCCAGCGGCCCCGTCAACGTTGCCCACACCGAATAATCGATTCGCGTTTCGCTGGGCTCGCCCGGCGCTTCGGACCCGCCGTCCTGCGCTCGCTCGCCGCCGAGCATGACGTCGATCTGCCCACGCAAGGAGCCGACGCCTGTCGCGCAGGCCTTGAAGTTCAAAGTGCGATGCAGTGCCGCGTCTGCTTCGCTTTCGGGTTCCTCGTCGGCGAGCCGCGCCTGCGCGCTCGCCACATGCGCCCGCACGTCGTAGCGCGCGCGCAACGGCCCGAGCGGCACCGTGAGCGTCAGCGCGTATTCGCCGCTCGGCAGTCGGCTGAAGGCCTCGCAGTTTTCGAGGCTCGCACGCAGCAGCGCGATATCCTGCAGCGCGTCGCGGACCGAGGACGGAGGGAGCGGGATACGCAGCGCATCGGTCAGTTCCATGGCGGTGTCCTCGATGCTCCTCGCGTCGCCCTACGAAGTCTGGTCGATGCGGTCGACACGCGACGAATAGAACGCGAGGCAATCCTTGATCGCTTCCGCGCCCGGCAACGGAGCCTCGTAGCTCCATGCGGCGTCGAGCACGGGGCCGTCTTCCTCGGTGAGCAAATGGAAGTAGGATGCGTCGCCCTTGTAAGGGCAGTGCGAGGAGGACTCGGACCGCCGCAGGCGCGTCATGTTCACGTCTTCGCGCGGAAAGTAGAAGACGTCCGGCAAGCCCGTTTCCTTCAATGTCAATCCGCGGCTCGTGTCGGCTACGGTGATGCCGCCGTGAATGACGCGCAAGCGATGGCGGTTGAGCTCGATCGCGATACGGTGTGTGGCATCGGCATTCGTCATGGCAAAGTCCTCTGGCAAGGCGTATGCCGGGTGCCCGTGTGCACCGCACAAAAAAAGCCACGAGCGGGCGCCCGTGGCTTCATTATCGACGAAAGTCGCGCTGCGTGCGCAAACCTCCCGCGCGCTACTGCATATTCCAGTGAAAATCCGCGCGTGCGCCCGGCGACTTGGCGACATTCACTTCGCGCGTCTGATCCTCGTCCTTATAGCGGGCGTGCACCGTATAGCGGCCCGGGGGCAGTTTCACGAGCATGTAGGGGCCGCGCGCATCGGCTTTCAGGACTTCGGCGTCGTGCGGACCAACGATGCGGACATGAACGTCCGCCAAGTAGTCGGCGCCCGGGCCCGTGAAGCGCATAGCGAGGGGCCATTGGCGTTCGGCGCTCTTGAGCGCGGCCGACTCGTCGCTGCCGACGCCGCCCGATACGTAGGCGATGTCGCCCTGGTGCTGAATCTGCGGCATGCCGCCGCCGTTTTGATTGCCCGCGCTCGTCATGTCCGTCGTCGTGCCGCCCACCGTGCCCGAGGCCTGCGCGAAGGCGCCGGCCGTCATACCGAGCGTGAGCGCCGCGACCGCCGCGGCGAGCACCGTTTTCTTCTTGCTGGTTCGCGTTTGCGTGTTCATTGCATCGCTCCTTCAAGTTGCGCGCCCGCCGCATTGCGGCCGCGGCGCCACGGGGAACAGGCGAGCAAAAGGCGTTCCCGCCCCCTCGGGCCGTACCCGGCGCTCGGGCGCGCATGCGACAGTAGGCGTTAGCTCAGATCGACCGGTACGAAGATTTGCGCGTTGTCGCGCTGAATCAGCAGCGCCACGCTGTTGCCCGACTTCGCGATGACCTCGCGGAACTGCTGCACCGAGGTCACCGCACGGCCGTTGACCGCCAAAATGACATCGCCCGGCTGAATGCCCGCGCTGGCGGCAGGGCCGCTCGACTGCTGCACCAGCAGCCCATGCGAGAGCGACGTACCGTTGCGCTCCTGCGGCGTGAGCGGACGCACGGCCACGCCGAGACGCCCTTGCTCCGACGCTTGCGCGCCGCTGTCTGCCACCTTCGTGTCGGACAGCGCGCCGAGCGTCACCGTCAGCTGCTTCTTGCCCTTGTCGCGCCAGACGTCGAGGGTCGCCTTCGCGCCAGGCTTCATGCTCGCGATTTGCGAGGGCAGATCGGTCGAGTCGTTCACGGGCGTGCCGTTCACGGCCAAGATGACATCGCCGGCTTGCAACCCGGCCTTCGCGGCGGGGCCGCCCGGATCGACCGAACTCACGAGGGCGCCGGCGGGCTTTTGCAGCCCGAACGAATCGGCAAGCGTCTGATTCACGCCCTGCACCGCCACGCCGAGGCGGCCTCGGCTCACATGGCCGGTTTTCACAAGCTCGTCCTTCACGCGCATCGCTTCATCGATCGGGATCGCGAAGGACAAGCCTTGGAAGCCGCCCGTCTGCGAGTAGATCATGGAGTTGATGCCGATCACCTGACCTTGCAGGTTGAACAGCGGGCCGCCCGAGTTGCCGGGGTTCACCGGCACGTCGGTCTGAATGAACGGCGTGTAGTTCTCGTTCGGCAGCGAACGCGCCTTCGCGCTGATGATGCCCGACGTGACCGTGTTGTCGAACCCGTACGGCGAGCCGATCGCGACCACCCACTGGCCGACCTTGCTTTGGTTCGGATCGCCCACCTTCACCGTGGGCAGATTCGACGCGCTGATTTTCAGAACCGCGACGTCGGACTGCTTGTCGGTGCCGACGACCTTGGCCTTGAACTCGCGCTTGTCGGTCAGTTTCACGGTGACGACGTTCGCGCCGTCCACCACGTGGGCATTTGTCAGGATGTAGCCGTCGTTGCTGATGATGAAGCCCGAACCGAGGCTCGCGCTGGGCACGTCTTCCTGTCCGCCGCCGCCTTCGTCGCCGCCGTTAAAGCCCGGGAATTGGCCGTAAAAGCGCTTGAAGAACTGATAGAACGGATCGCTGGGATCGACGGGCAGCTGCTGCATCGAGCGCCGCGCCGTATGCTTCACGACGTGCTTCGCGCTGATGTTGACGACCGCCGGCCCGTAGGTTTCCACGAGCCCGGAGAAGTCGGGGACGCCCGTTTTCGCAGCGGCCTCGGCGGGCATCAACGCGGCCGCCTGAGCGGACGAAATGATCTGAGGATCGGTGTGACGCGTGCCGGCCACGTAGCCGGCCGAAAGCGCGGCGGCCACCGCAATGGCCACGGCGCCGCGGGAAAACGTTCTTGCGTTCATGGGAAAAGGCCTCCTTGCTTGATGTCAGCCAGAGTAAAAGCGCTGACTTAAAAGAGACTTAACGGTGAAAGGGTCCGACTAGAGCGCCGCGACCGAGTCGGACCGGCCCTCGCCCCGAAACCGCACCGTGACGAGCAAGCCGCCGAGCGGCGCATCGGCCAGCTCGACGTCGGCGCCATGCTGCGCACAAACGCGTTTGACGATCGCGAGCCCGAGCCCGCTGCCCGATACGTCGGTGCGTGCGCGCGCGGATGCATCGCGGTAGAAGCGGTCGAACACGCGGGCACGCTCGTCGGCGGGAATGCCGGGGCCGCTATCGGCGATCCGCACGCATGCTCCGCCATCGGCCTCGGCCGACAGCATCACGTCGATCCGCCCGCCGGGCGGCGTGTACTTGACCGCGTTGTCGAGCAGATTGCCGAACATCACGCGCAACGAATCGGCATCGGCGGCCACGGTGGCCGGCTGCGCCTCCGCGAAGCCCAGATCGATCCCGGCGCGCGCGGCAAGCGGTGCATGGGCCGCGACGCACTCGGCGAGCAACGTACGAAGATCGACAGCCTCCTTGACGGCGCTCGCATCGGGCTCCGCCCTTGCGAGCGCGAGCAGCTGTTCGGCCAAGCGCGTCGCGCGTGTGATGCCGGCTTGGAGGTCGGCCAGGGCCTCGCGCCGCGCATCGGCGTCTTGCGCGCGCGCGACGAGCTGCGATTGAATCTGCACGGCGGCTAGGGGCGTGCGCAGCTCGTGCGCCGCATCGGCGACGAAGGCGCGCTGCGTGTCGAGCGCCGCGGACAGCCGCGCCAGCAAGCCATTGAGCGCGCGCACGAGCGGACGCACCTCGAGCGGCAGACGCGCGTCGGGCAGCGGATCGAGCGCATCGGGCCGGCGCGCGTCAAGCGCACGCGTGACGCGCGCGAGCGGCGCAAGCCCACGCCCGACGATGCCCCATACGGCCACGCCGAGCAGCGGCAACAAAATGATGAGCGGCCACAACGTGCGCAACGCGACGTTGGCGGCCAGGCGGTTGCGCACGGACAGCGGTTGCGCGAGCTGCACGACGTTGTCGCCCACGATGGCGCCGTACACGCGCCAATCGCCGCGATCGGTGCGCTCGGTCGAAAACCCGAGCTCCGCGCGCGGCGCGAGCGGCGCCCGCGGGTGCGAGTAGTACATCAGCGCGCCCGTGCGGCTCCAGATTTGGATGACGATCCCCTCGTCCGCGTCGTTGTGCGCACCGAAAATCTGGGCGAACGGCTCGGACGGCAGCGCCGCGGCGATCTCTTGCAGCTGATAATCGAAAAGCTCGTTGGCTTCGGCCAGCGCCTGCCGGTAGATGAGCCAGCCGGCCATGCCGACGCCGGCGAGGACGATTCCGAGCAGCCAAAACAGCAGTTGACGACGAATGGATTGCATCGATGCGTAGGGTTCCTTGCTTCTAGCGCGGACGGGGCGTGGACCGCGCGGATCGGTGTCTCATGCCTTTCTTGGCCTTATTTCTTGGCCTTATTCCTTGGCGATCATGTAGCCGAGGCCGCGCACGTTGCGGATCAAATCCGCGCCGAGCTTCTTGCGCAGCGCGTGGATATAAACCTCGACCGTGTTGCTGCCGATCTCCTCGCCCCAGCCGTACATCTTCTCCTCGAGCTGAGTCTTGGACAGCACCGCGCCCGGCCGCGCCAGCAGCGCTTCGAGCAAGGCGAATTCCCGCGCCGACAAAGCCACCGGGGCGCCGTCGAGCGTCACTTGGTGCCCGGCCGGATCGAGCGTGAGCGGCCCATGGCGAATCACCGACTCGCAGCGGCCCGCCTGCCGACGAATCAAAGCGCGCATGCGGGCGCCCAGTTCGTCGAGATCGAACGGCTTGACGAGATAGTCGTCGGCGCCCGCGTCGAGCCCTTTCACGCGGTCGGCGACGGCGTCCCGCGCCGTGACGATCAGCACCGGCAGTGTGTTGCCCCTCGAGCGCAACGCGCGCAGGACGTCGAGCCCGTCACGCTTAGGCAACCCCAAATCGAGCAGAACGAGATCGTACGTCTCGGCGCCCGCCGCCGTCAGCGCCGCTTCTCCGTCCTGCACCCAATCGACGGCAAAGCCTTCCCCGCGCAACGCCTTGCGCACGCCTTCCGCGATCATGCGGTCGTCTTCGACTAGCAGTATTCGCATCGCCTCACGCTCATTTTCCATTGCGTCCATGCGGACTCACACGCGCATTCTAGCGGGTCCGGTTTGCCAAGTTCGCGCGCAGCGCTCGCAAGGTGGGCTCTACAATGTGCGCTCGCCGCGCCGGTTGCCGCGCGCCACCGCTTACACCCTAGCTACAACGTGCATCTTTTCATGACGATTCGCCCGCTCTTTCCGTCGCTTCGGCGAAGTACCCCCCACTGGCGCATGGCCTGCGCGGCGCTGGCGGCAGCCGCACTCGTCGTCGCCGCGCCCGCGGACGCACGCAAACCGCGCCGCCAGGCCCATCAGGCCGTCACCGCGCCGCTTCCCGCTTCGGTAATGAGCGCGCTCAGGCACGCCGACGTGCCGCTGTCTTCGGTCAGCGTCGTCGTCGAGCGCATCGGCGCGCGCACGCCGATCGTCGCCCTCAACGCGCAAACCCCGATGCTGCCGGCTTCGACGATGAAACTCGTCACGACCTACGCAGGGCTATCCATCCTCGGCCCCGACTACCGCTGGCGCACGAGCGCCTATGCCGATGGCGACGTGGATCGCAACGGCGTGCTGCACGGCAATCTCTATATCCAAGGCACCGGCGATCCGAAACTCGTGCCCGAGGAGTTGATCGACCTCGTCAACAAGATTCGCCAAGCGGGCATTACGGGCGTCGACGGCGCGCTCGTGCTCGATAAACGCTTCTTCGACCCGTCCACGCGCGATTTACCCCCCTTCGACGACGATGCCGAGGCGCCCTACAACGTCGGTCCCGATCCGCTGCTCTACGCGTTCAAATCGCTGTCGTTCACGCTCACGCCGTCGCCCGACGGCAACGTCGCCGTCGACGTCATTCCCGCCCTCGCGCAATTGCAGATCGACAACACGCTGCATGCGAGCGCCGGAGCCTGCGTGGGGGTCGACACCGCGCTGACGCCGAGCGTCACGCCGCAGCCCAACGGCACCGTCGAGGCGCTGTTCTCTGGCGAGTATCCGCTGCGATGCGGCCCGCGCACGATCAACCTCGCCGTGCTCGATCACACCGCATTCTTCGCGGGCGGCTTTCTCGCGCTGTGGCGCTCGGTGGGCGGGACGTTCAACGGGACGACGCATGAAGGCGCCGTCCCCGCCGGCGCGCGGCTTCTGGCCGTGCACCGCGGCCCCGTGCTGGCCGACGTGGTTCGCGACATCAACAAATTCAGCAACAACGTGATGGCGCGCAACCTGTTCCTGACGATCGGCGCCGTCGCGGACAAGCCGCCGGGCACGCCGGCGAAATCGGTGGACGTCATCGAAAGGTTCTTGCGAACGCAGGCGCTTTCCATGCCGGAGCTCACGCTCGCCAACGGTTCGGGCCTCTCGCGCGAGGAGCACATCAGCGCGAATTCGCTCGCCGATCTCCTCCAAAACGCGAACGCGAGCCCCGTGGCGCAGGTTTTCGTGGCCTCGCTCCCCGTGGCCGGCGTGGACGGCACGATGCGCAACCGCCTGCGCACCGAACCCGTGCTCGGCAACGCGCATATCAAGACCGGAACGCTGAACGACGTGCGAGCGATCGCGGGCTACGTCGCGGCGGCCAACGGCGAAAGCTACGTCGTCGTCAGCTTCATCAACGACCGGCACGCAGCCGGCGCGCGCGCGGCGCATGACGCACTGCTCGAATGGGTCTATCGGGGATTGCGCTAAGCCCCCTTCGCGGCCGCGCACGGCCCCCATCGAGTATTTCTTCTACGATCGGATGACGCCGTAAAAGGCGCAAGCGTGTACGCTGTCGGGCAACGACCGGTGCTTGAGCGGATAGATACGTTTGTCCGCGCACCCGGCGCGGCCGCCCAAGCGGACGCCGCTTGGGCTCGCCGGTACGCGCAGTGCACTCGCGCTGCCGAGCGAATGTCCGCGCGCGACGCGGCAAGGACCCATAACGACGAGAGACGAAGGAGGAAGACGCCATGCAATTCGACGCCGAATTGCTTCTGCTCGCCATGGCGCCCCTCTTTCTCGCGTGCATCGGCTGGGAGGCGTGGCATCTCACGCGTACGCGCGGCGCCGATCGCCTCTACAGTTGGCCAGACACGTTGTGCAATGCCGCGCTCGCGCTCATGCATCAGGGCGCCGACAAGCTCGCCTGGCTCGCCGTCATTCCCGTCTATGGGTACGTCTACGCGCATTGGCGACTTTTCACGTGGGACGACGGGTGGCGCTCGTTCGCGGTCCTGTTCGTGGCCCAGGATCTGCTCTACTACGTGTTTCACCGTTGCAGCCACCGCATTCGCTGGTTTTGGGCGGCGCACGTCGTCCATCACTCCTCCGAACGCCTGAATCTGTCGACGGCGTTCCGGCAAAGCCTCATGTATCCGATTGCCGGCATGTGGGCGTTTTGGACGCCGCTCGCACTGCTGGGCTTTCCGCCCAAGCAAATCGTCGCGATCGTACTCATCAATCTCGCGTTTCAATTTTTCGTTCACACGCAGGCGATCAAGCGACTGGGCTGGCTCGAATATGTGTTCAACACGCCATCGATCCATCGCTGCCATCATGCGCGCAACCCGCGGTACATCGATTGCAACTTCGCGGGCGTGCTCGTGATCTGGGATCGTCTATTCGGCACCTATGTCTCTGAGCAAGCGAACGATCCGCCCCAATATGGCATCGTCGAGCCACTTCTCACCTATAACCCGGTGACGGCAACATTCCATGAATGGCGCTCGATGTTCGCCGACGCGCGGCGCGCGCCTCGTCTTGCCGACAAGCTGCGCGCCGTATTCGGCCCGCCCGAATGGGCGGCGGCGTATCACGCGCAGCATGGATCACCGGGAGTACGACCGGAAGCGCAACCACAATACGCATCACATCACGGCCATGCCGAATACACGAGGAGATGAAGTCGATGGAACACGGTAGGAAGACCCAGAGGAACATCTGGCTGCGCGTAGCGCAAACGTCGATCGCGGGTGCGGCGTTCGCACTGCTGGCCGCTTGCGGCGGTGGCGGCGGCGGCAGCTCGACGCCGGCTAGCTCCACACCGGCGGGCGGCGTGAACATGCAGGTCGTGGCGTTCGGCACGAGCTTGTCGGACGCCGGGACGTATTCAGCGGTCATCGCGCAACAATTCGGCGGCGGCCGATTCACGACCAACCCTGGCCAAGTATGGACGCAAAACGTCGCGACCTACTACGGCGATACCCTCACGCCGGCCTTCCTCGGTGGTTTCGGCAGACCGCTCGCGGCGACGGGCGGCTTGGATTTCGCGCAAGGCGGGGCGTTGGTCTCGACGGCGCAAGGCATTGGTTGGGCGCCCAACAATCTGGCAGCCACCACCACGCCGATCGCAACGCAGGTCGCCAACTACCTCAGCGCGAAGGGCAGCTTCAATTCGAACCAGCTCGTGCTCGTCGAAGGGGGCGCCAACGACATCCTGCAGAACTTGAACGCGCTCCTGGTAGCGGTACAAACCGATATCGGCGGCGGCATGACGCCGCAAAACGCAATCCTCAAGGAAGTCGGGACGACGCTCGGGCCGGCCGCCCAAGGGCTCGTCACGCAAGTGGCGACAATCGTCGCCAAGGGCGCGACCCACGTCGTGTTCGTCAACGTACCCGATATCGGACAGACGCCCCTCGGCGTACAAGTGGGCGCGCAGAACGGCGCGGCGGCGCAACAGCTGGTCTCGGGCATTGTGCAGACGTTCAACGGCGTCGTAGCGGCCGGATTGCAAGGTGCGAACCTGCCCGCGGGCACGGTGATTTCGGTCGACGCGTTCACTTGGCTCGATCAACTGATCGCGACCTACCAGGCGAACGGTTTCTCCGTATCCAACACCAACACAGCATGCAACCTGACGACCATGCAGACGTCGGCCACGACCTATGCCCAGCAGAATCCGAGCGTGCTGTTGCCCGGGCAGACAGCCGCCCAGTTCGGCGCAGCGCTCGCGTCGTCGCTGTTCTGCTCGCCGCAGACGTTGACTGCCGCAAACGCGGATCAAACGTACATCTTCGCCGATCAGGTTCATCCGACCACTCGTACGCACTCGCTGTTCGCGCAGTACGTCGAATCGCGGATCGCAGCGGCCGGTATCGGGAAGTAATTTAGCGGTCGACCGGCACGTTCGTCCCGCCGATCCGTCGTCCTCGACATGCACGCCCGGCATTCGCGAAAGCGAAGCCGGGCGTTGTGTTTGCCCGGCTCAAAGGCCCAGCCCAGTGGCGTGCAGCCCTGACCATTGCTGACGGGCGCCTTTCGACGGACCCGGCAGCCGCATGCGAACACGCTAGCCGTTCGCCTCGAACGCCGCGGCGGCTCGCCCCAGCCGGTCGTTGACGGCGATCCATTCGGGGGTATCAGGCAACCTTTCAACGAAGATACGGGACACATCCGCGCGATCGAGCGCGCGCAAGAAACCGTACAGCTCGCGCGCATAAACGTGCGGATCTTCCGGCGCCGCCACGAAATGCACATGGCTTGCGTCGGCCCACGCGCCGGCGCTCGATGCGCGGGCAACCAGTGCGACACGCACGCCGTCCGCCGCCGCGCCCGCCAACATCGGCTCGAGCGATTCGAACGGCAACAGCGCGAGCGGTGTACGCGGCGCGTAATGCGCCTTGAGCGTGCCCGACGCACGCGGCGCCGTCGCATCGCTGCCGTCGGGCAGCCGAGGCGCGACGCCGAGCACATCGGCGATCTCGTGCGGCGTCACCCGCCCCGGCCGCAACAGTGCCGGAAAACCGCGCGAAAGATCGAGGATCGTCGATTCGATTCCGACTTCGCAGGCGCCGCCATCGAGCACATGGATCGCGCCGCCAAATTCGTCACGAACGTGCTGAGCCGTCGTCGGACTGACATGACCGAAGCGGTTAGCCGACGGCGCCGCCACGCCGCCGTGCCCGCCGCGACGCGCGCTGAAGGCATCGAGCAGCCTTTGTGCAACAGGATGCGACGGACAACGAAGGCCGACCGAAGTCTGCCCGCCGCTGACGGCGTCGGGAATGTGCGCCGCGCGCTCGAGAATCAGCGTCAACGGCCCCGGCCAAAACGCGTCGATGAGCTTTTGCGCGTCGGCCGGCAAATGGGCGACCCAGTACTGCGGATCGCCATGCGGCGCCAGATGCACGATGACGGGATGATCGGCCGGCCGGCCTTTCGCCGCGTAGATGCGCGCGACGGCCGCGGGACTCTCGGCGTCGCCGCCGAGCCCGTAGACCGTTTCGGTCGGAAATGCGACGAGTTCGCCCGAATCCAGCAGCGCGGCGGCCTCGTTGATCTGCGCGTCGGACACTATTGGCATGCCGCACACGGTGGGTGAAGTGGGACGGTCGGACATCGTCGTCGAGCCTTGAAGCCTTGCCTCGCTTTTGACCTTGCCCGCTCAGGCGAGCGCGATACGCAGCAGACGCGCGCAGTCGCGAGCGGCCGTGCGCGCTTCGTCGAGCGTGGCGGCGGTAAAGTTCACGTGCCCCATCTTGCGCCCGGGCCGCGCCTCTTCCTTGCCGTACAGATGCAAACGCGCGGCCGGCATGGCGGCCACTTCATGCCACGGCGGCGTGACAGGCGCGGCGCAAGCCGAGCCGTTGGGGCTGCCCGGGAACCAGACGTCGCCGAGGATATTGAGCATCACCGCTGGCGAATGTTGCCGTGTATCGCCGAGCGGCATGCCCGTCATCGCGCGCACCTGCTGCTCGAACTGGCTCGCCGCGCAGGCGTCGACCGTGTAATGCCCCGAATTGTGCGGCCGCGGCGCCATTTCGTTGGCAACGAGCGAACCATCTTCGAGCACGAAGAATTCGACGCACAGCACACCCACGTAATCGAGCTTCTCGGCAATGCTGACCGCCGCCAACTGCGCCTGCTCGACGAGGGCCGGCGATGCGTCGGGCGCCGGCACGACCGTGAGCGCCAGCACGCCGCCGCGGTGCAGATTTTGCGCGAGCGGATAAACGGCGGCGGCGCCGTTGGTGCCGCGCGCAATCAGCGCCGAGACTTCGAACTTCAACGGCAGACGCTTTTCAAGCACGCACGGCACACCGCCGAGCGCGCTGTAAGCGTCGCGCACTTCATCGGCGCTCGCCACGCGCACCTGGCCCTTGCCGTCGTAGCCGAGCCGCGCCGTTTTTAGGATGCCGGGCAACACGGCCGCCAGCGCCTCGTCGTCGATTGCGGCAAGCGCATCGGACGATTCGATCACGACGTGCGGTGCGACGGGCACACCGGCCTCGGCGATGAAGCGTTTTTCGGCGATACGATCCTGCGCGACCGCCACGCAGCGCCCGGCCGGGCTCACGAACGTGGAGCGCGCCAGAAAATCGAGGCTTGCCGCCGGCACGTTCTCGAACTCCGTCGAAACGGCAGCGCATAGGCGCGCGAGTTCCGTCAGCGCGGCTTCATCGGTGTACGCGGCGCGCAGATGCCGGTCGGCCACGCTGCCGGCGGGGCTCGACTCGTCGGGATCGAGCACGGCCACGCGATAGCCCATCGCCTGGGCCGCGAAGCAGAACATGCGGCCGAGCTGGCCGCCGCCGACCATCCCGAGCCAAGCGCCGGGCATGATCGGTGAAACAGGGGTGTTCTCTTGGTTCATCTTAGTGGTCGGTCACGGCAAACGGGCGGCAATGCCCGTGGAACCGGAAAACGGTCGCGAAAACGGGACCAACGAAAATGGCCGCCCGAGCATTGCGGCGGCCTCCGTTCTTACAGCGGCGGCAGCACCATCGCGTGAGCCGCTTCGTTTTGTCGGACGCGGAATGCAGCGAGCCGATTTGCGTAATCGGGCGATGTCCCCGCCAGCATCGATACGGCGAACAGCGCCGCATTGGCCGCCCCCGCCTCGCCGATCGCGAACGTCGCCACGGGCACGCCCTTCGGCATCTGCACGATCGAGTGCAGCGAATCGACGCCTTTCAGGTATTTGCTCGCCACCGGTACGCCCAGCACCGGCACCGTGGTCTTCGCGGCGAGCATGCCTGGAAGATGCGCCGCGCCGCCGGCGCCGGCGATGATCGCGCGCAGACCGCGTTCGCGCGCGCGTTCGGCGTAGTCGAACATCTCGTCGGGCATGCGGTGCGCCGATACGACTCTCGCTTCGTACGGGACTTCGAACTCCTGCAGGATCGCCACCGCATGCTTCATGACGTCCCAATCGGAACTCGATCCCATCAACACGCCGATGAGCGGCGCGCTATGCGTGTGGGCGGTTTGAACGACTTCGCTCATCGTGCGGATTTCCTTGTTCGCCGATTGAATCGCCCGCTTACGCGAGCTTTTGCCCAGTCAACCGCTCGAGCGCTTCCTGGTACTTTTCGCTCGTCTTGGCGATGACGTCCTCGGGCAGTTTCGGCGCCGGCGGCGTCTTACCCCAATTTTGCGCTTCGAGCCAGTCGCGCACGAACTGCTTGTCGAACGACGGCGGGTTCGTGCCGACTTGGTACTGATCGGCCGGCCAAAAGCGCGACGAATCGGCCGTCAGCGCTTCGTCCATGAGGAACAGCTTGCCGTGGCTGTCGAGCCCGAATTCGAACTTGGTGTCGGCGATAATGATGCCCCGCGTGGCGGCATAGTCCGACGCTTCCTTGTACAGCTGGATCGAAATGTCGCGAATCGTCGCGGACAGCTCGGTGCCGATGCGGCGCTCGCATTCCTCGAACGTGATGTTCTCGTCGTGATGCCCCATCTCGGCCTTCGCGGCCGGCGTAAAGATGGGCTCCGGCAGTTTCTGCGCGTTCTGCAGACCCGGCGGCAACTGCACGCCGCAGACGGCGCCCGTCGCTTGATAGTCTTTCCAGCCGCTGCCGGCCAGATAGCCGCGCACGACCGCCTCGACGAGGATCGGCTCCAGCCGCTTGACGACGACGGCGCGCCCCTGCACTTGCTCGACTTCGCCCGGCGCGACGACGCTTTCCGGCGCCACGTCCGTCATATGGTTCGGCACGATGTGCTGCAGGCGCTCGAACCAGAAATTGGCCATCTGGTTCAGCACTTGGCCCTTGCGCGGAATCGGCTCGCCCATGATGACGTCGAACGCCGACAGACGATCGGTCGTGACGATCAGCAACTTGTCGTTGCCGACGGCGTAGTTGTCGCGGACCTTGCCGCGGCCGAGCAGCGGCAGCGAGCGTAGCGAGGATTCGTAGAGGGTAGACATCGTCGTAAGCCGTCAGTCGAGAGTGATGAACGAATGAAACGAAAGGCGCTTCGTGACGCTTGAGTCACGAGCCGCCCAACCACAAATTCTACAAAACAACAAAAGGCAAACGCCGTTCCTATCGATTGATCGGAACGGCGAAATGCCCTTTCACACCGGCCGCGCAGCCTCGCGCGGCCTTTCGTGCGGCCTTGCGGCGGGTTAGCGAACGACTTGCGCCAGCTCGCCCGCCTTGTACTTCTCGGCCATCTTGTCGAGCGAGATCGGCTTGATCTTGCCCGCCTGGCCTTCGCAGCCGAACGCGACATAGCGGTCGACGCAAATCTTCTTGGCCGCTTCGCGCGCGGGCTTCAGGTAGTCGCGCGGATCGAACTTGCTCGGATTTTCGAACAGGTAGCGGCGAATCGCACCCGTGATCGCCAGACGCAGATCGGTGTCGATATTGATCTTGCGCACGCCGTGCTTGATCCCTTCCTGAATTTCCTCGACAGGCACGCCGTACGTTTCCTTCATGTCGCCGCCGAACTCGCGGATTTCGGCCAGCAGATCCTGCGGCACCGACGACGAGCCGTGCATCACGAGGTGCGTGTTCGGGATGCGCGCGTGGATTTCCTTGATGCGGTCGATCGCCAGGATATCGCCCGTCGGCTTTTTGGTGAACTTGTAGGCGCCGTGCGACGTGCCGATGGCAATGGCCAGCGCATCGCACTGCGTTTTCGCCACGAAATCGGCGGCCTGCTCGACGTCCGTCAGCAGCTGCTCGCGCGTCATCGTGCCTTCGGCGCCGTGGCCGTCTTCCTTGTCGCCCTTCATCGTTTCGAGCGAGCCGAGCACGCCAAGCTCGGCCTCCACCGTCACGCCGATCGAATGCGCCATCTCCACCACCTTGCGCGACACCTCGACATTGTATTCGTACGACGCGACGCTCTTGCCGTCGGCCTCGAGCGAGCCGTCCATCATGACGCTCGAGAAGCCGCTGCGAATCGCGGCCATGCAAACGGCCGGCGATTGGCCGTGATCCTGGTGCATGACGACCGGGATATGCGGATACGACTCGATCGCCGCCTCGATCAGGTGGCGCAGGAACGCTTCACCCGCGTATTTGCGAGCGCCGGCCGACGCTTGCATGATGACGGGCGCGCCGACCTGATCCGCCGCGGCCATGATGGCTTGCACTTGCTCGAGATTGTTCACGTTGAACGCCGGCAGGCCGTAGCCGTGCTCGGCTGCGTGGTCCAGCAGTTGACGCATTGATACGAGAGGCATGCTGTACTCCTTGGATTGAAATCTGGGTGCTCGGTCGGCACTTTTCCGTGCGAATGCGCGATTTTATCGCGAAGCGGAAGCGTAACCCTCGCTTTGGGGGCGGCAATGCCCCGCGGCGAGCGCCAAACATACGGTGATGAGCGCCGGCCTAGGCCGACGCGCCGCGTTCAATCCGGCGATGCCGGAAGCCTTCCGGCATCGCTCGGAGCCTGGCGGGATCGAGAAACCGAAGGCTCGACAGAGATCGATACAGATCAATAAGGATCGCCGACGCGCACGATCTTGAGCGTGTTCGTGCCGCCCGCCTGCCCCATCGGCTCACCGACCGTGAGCACGACCATGTCGCCCCGCGAGGCGAAGCCCTTGGAGACGACGACTTCGACCGCTTGCTTGAGCGCCTGGTCCCGATCGCTGTTCGACTCGACCGCGAGCGGCGTAACGTTGCGATACAGCGCCATGCCGCGCTCGCTCGTCACGCGCGAAGTGAGCGCGAAAATCGGCACGTGCGACCAGTGGCGCGAGAGCCAAAGCGCCGTGGCGCCCGATTCCGTCAGCGCCACGATCGCCTTCGCGCCGAGGTGGTAGGCCGTAAACAGTGCGCCCATCGCGATCGATTGGTCGATGCGCGTGAACGTGCGGTTGAGAAAATCCTTGTCGAGTTCGACGTGTTCGGACTTTTCCGCTTCGATACAGATGGCGGCCATTGCCTCGATCGTCTGCACCGGATACTTGCCGGCGGCCGTTTCGGCCGACAGCATGACCGCATCGGTGCCGTCGAGCACGGCGTTCGCGACGTCGGACACCTCCGCGCGCGTCGGCACGGGCGCGTGGATCATCGACTCCATCATCTGCGTGGCGGTGATGACGAGCTTGTTCGACTCGCGGGCCATGCGGATCATGCGCTTTTGCAGCGCCGGCACGGCCGCGTTGCCGACTTCGACGGCCAAGTCGCCGCGGGCGACCATGATGCCGTCCGATGCGTCGAGAATGCCTTGCAGCGCGGGAATCGCCTCCGCGCGCTCGATCTTGGCGATCATCTTGGGCTTGTTGCCGTACGGCATGCCGGCGATGTTCGCGAGCTGGCGCGCCATCTCCATGTCGGTGGCGTTCTTAGGGAACGACACGGCGATGTAGTCGACGCCGATCGACATGGCCGTGCGGATGTCTTCCATGTCCTTGGCCGTCAACGCGGGCGCCGTCAGGCCGCCGCCTTGGCGGTTGATGCCCTTGTTGTTGGACAGGTCGCCGCCCACTTTGACGATCGTATGGATTTCCTCGCCGATGACGCGCGACACCGTCAGCACGATGAGGCCGTCGTTGAGCAGCAGCACGTCGCCCGGCTTCAAGTCGCGCGGCAAGTCGCGATAGTCGAGGCCGACGCGCTCGTCGTTGCCGAGTTCGCAGTTCGCATCGAGAATAAACGGTTGCCCGGGCTCGAGCGTCGTCTTGCCGTTTTCGAACCTGCCGACGCGAATTTTCGGCCCTTGCAAATCGGCCATGATGGCGACTTCACGTCCCGTTCGACGCGCCGCCTCGCGCACGTGTTCGGCGCGTTGGCGATGATCGTCGGCCGTGCCGTGCGAAAAATTCAGGCGTACCACGTCGAGTCCCGCTTGCATCATCTGCAAGAGGATCTCGGGCGAACTCGATGCCGGTCCGATCGTGGCGACAATCTTGGTGGCGCGATGCATGTAACTCCTCGTCTGAGTAGTGTCGCTGGTGTGCGGGCTGCGAGACGATGCGTCGGGCGCCTGGGGCTGGGGCAAAGCGCTCGTGCTGGGCTGCGCGCCGGATCGTGCCGGCGTCGCTTTATTGAGAACGGCTGGGTTGAGAACGGCTGGGTTCGAAACGGCCAACACTTCAGCGGCCGCTCCGGTGAGCGAGGCGGCCTCGGGCTCGGCGTGCGCCGCAGGCCCGAGTTCGCGGGCCGCCGCTGCTCCGGCGCTCCCGGCCGCCGCCGCGCGGCGCGACGAGCGCGCCGACCGGGCCGGGCTCTTGTCGGACTTCGGAGCGCGCGCGCCCACGATCAAGCCCGCGATTCGAGCACTTCGACCGCCGGCAGCTTCTTGCCCTCGAGGAACTCGAGGAACGCGCCGCCGCCGGTCGAAATGTAGCTGACTTTGTCGTGAATCCCATACTTGGCGATGGCCGCGAGCGTATCGCCGCCGCCCGCGATCGAAAACGCCGACGAACTGGCGATCGCCTGGGCGAGGGTTTTCGTGCCGTTGCCGAACTGATCGAACTCGAACACGCCGACGGGGCCGTTCCAGACGATCGTGCCGGCGCTGGACAGTTGCGAGGCGAGCGCCTTCGCCGTTTGCGGGCCGATATCGAGGATCATGTCGTCGGGTTCGATGTCGGCCACCGCTTTCGTGACCGCCGCGGCCGTGGCCGAGAACGCCTTGGCGACGACGACGTCGGTCGGAATCGGCACCGACGCGCCGCGGGCGCGGGCGCTGTCGATGATGGCCTTCGCTTCGTTCACGAGATCCGCTTCGGCCAGCGACTTGCCGATGTTCAGACCCGCCGCCAGCATGAACGTGTTGGCAATGCCGCCGCCGACGATCAGCTGATCGACCTTTTCGGCCAGCGACTTCAAGATAGTGAGCTTGGTCGACACCTTCGAGCCGGCGACGATCGCCACGAGCGGGCGCTTCGGATTGCCGAGCGCCTTGCCGAGCGCGTCGAGTTCGGCCGCGAGCAGCGGACCCGCGCACGCGATCTTGGCGTATTTGGCGATGCCATGCGTCGTGGCCTCGGCGCGGTGCGCCGTGCCGAACGCGTCGTTCACGTACACGTCGCATAGCTGCGCCATCTTCTGCGCGAGCTCGTCGCTGTTCTTCTTCTCACCCTTGTTGACGCGGCAGTTCTCGAGCAGGACGACCTGCCCCGGCGCGACGTTCACGCCGTTCTCGACCCAATTGGCGACGAGCGGCACCTCGCGGCCGAGCAGTTCGGCCAGGCGCTTGGCGACGGGCGCGAGCGAATCCTCGGGCTTGAACTCCCCTTCGGTCGGACGACCGAGGTGCGACGTCACCATCACTGCCGCGCCGGCGCCGAGCGCCGCCTCGATGGCCGGCACCGACGCGCGCACGCGCGTGTCTTCGGTGATATTGCCTTGCTCGTCCTGCGGCACGTTGAGATCGGCACGGATGAAGACGCGCTTGCCGGACAGCAAGCCCTTTGCGATCAGATCGGAGAGACGCAACACTTGGCTCATGGGAATGTACGCATGCAGGTTGATTGGCGGGCGGGTGCGCGCGCAGCGAGCGGGTCTGCCCGGCTCACGGCACGGCGACAATCGTGCATTTTAGCCGATCGCACCCGGTACCAAGCCGTTGCGCGGACGAATGTCGCGTATTCGGGGAACGTATGTCGCAATTCCGTGAATTCGGCGGCCCTTCCCTGCATTCGTCAGGCCAAGAAGCGAAGCAGGGTGTACGCGATCATGCCGACGATGATCGTGCCGAGCATGCTGCGGCGCCATAGGAACCAGCCGAGGCCGGCCAGCGTGCCGTAGAACGCGTGGTTCGACAACGCGAACGAAATGCCTTGCGGCGTTTGCAGCACGTCCGGCAGCACCACGGCGACGAGCGCGGCGGCCGGCGCGTAGCGCAGCGCCCGCTGCACGCGCTCGGGCAAAACGGCCCGCTCGCCGCCGAGCAGGAAGAACGCACGCGTCGCGGCGGTTACGAGCGTCATACCGAAGATCGCTAACCAAATTTGCATGGCAGACATCGTTTACGGCTCCCGACTGAGATCGGCCGGCCGGGACTCGCGAGGGTCTTCCGCGCCCCGAACGTCGTGCGCTTTGCCGGTTTGGCCGGTCTTGCCTGCCGCGCGGATGCGGCGCAGATCGGCGCGCTCGACGAGTACGTCGGCGAAGCTGCCGGCCGCGATCGCCGCGAACACGGCAAGCGGCAACGCGAGCCGGTACGGCAAGTCGATTGCCGCGAGCGCCACCACGCCCGCCACCGACACCGATGCGAGCGCCGAACGGCTGACGACCGCGCTCACGATCAGCGGCAAGAGCACGAGCGTACCGGCCAAGGCGAGCCCCCAATCGTCGGGAAAGACGCTGGCGAGCAAGATGCCGGCGATCGACGACACTTGCCAGGACACCCAGCTGAGCACCGACATTCCCCAAAAATAGGCCTCTTTCCCGGGCACATGGCCGTGCGCGAACGATTTCTTCTGAAACAGCAGGTAGATGATGTCGCCGTTGAAATACCCCAGCAGCAGCCGACGCCACCCCGATAAATACGAAAAATGCGGCGTCAGCCCGGCGCTGAAGATCACGAAGCGGGTATTGACCATCGCGGCCGTGAGCAGCACGGTCCAGATCGGCAGCTTGGCGGCCAAAAGCGGCAGGACGGCGAGCTGCGCCGAGCCGGCATAGACGAGCAGCGACATCCCGATGGCTTGCGGCACGCTCAGGACCGACTTGCTCATCGCGATGCCCGTGACGAGCCCCCACGAAAACATCGCCATCAGCATGGGCGAATAGTCGCGCACGCCGCTCGTAAAAGCGGCGCGGTCAGCGGAGCTGAGGCGAGAGAGCATGTGGGCGGCGCGCGGCGGCGTTTTGTGGGCGCTCGACCGCTTTTTCTAATCGGAAGGTGTCCGATTATAGAGGCCGATCGGCCCGAAACGGGTAGACCGTGCCCGGGTTGAGGGCAAAAGACGTTAAAATGGCGAACTCAACGGGAACCGGGGGCAAACCCCGCCGCACCCACCGCACCGCTAGGAGATACGTATGTCAATGGCCGATCGCGACGGCAAGATCTGGATGGACGGCGAGCTGATCGACTGGCGCGACGCCAAGATCCACGTTCTCACGCACACGCTGCACTATGGCATGGGCGTCTTCGAGGGCGTGCGCGCCTACAAGACGGTCGATGGCGGCAGCGCGATCTTCCGCCTGAAGGAGCACACCAAGCGCCTGTTGAATTCGGCGAAGATCTTCCAGATGAACGTCCCGTTCGATCATGAGACGCTCGCGCGCGCGCAATGCGAAGTCGTGCGCGAGAACAAGCTCGAGACGGCCTATCTGCGCCCGATTATCTGGGTAGGCTCGGAAAAGCTCGGCGTGTCGGCACGCGGCAACACGATCCATGTGGCGATCGCCGCTTGGCCGTGGGGCGCGTATCTCGGCGAAGAAGGCATGACGAAGGGCATTCGCGTCAAGACGTCCTCGTTCACGCGCCATCACGTGAACGTGTCGATGGTGCGCGCCAAGGCGTCGGGCTGGTACGTCAACTCGATCCTCGCGAACCAGGAAGCCACGGCCGACGGCTACGACGAAGCGCTGCTGCTCGACGTCGACGGCTATGTGTCCGAAGGCTCGGGCGAGAACTTCTTCCTCGTGAACAACGGCAAGCTCTACACGCCCGATCTGGCCTCGTGCCTGGACGGCATCACGCGCGACACCGTCATCACGCTCGCCCGCGACGCCGGCATCGAAGTCATTGAAAAGCGCATCACCCGCGACGAAGTCTATACGGCCGACGAAGCGTTCTTCACGGGCACGGCGGCCGAAGTCACGCCGATCCGCGAACTCGACAATCGCACCATCGGCGCCGGTTCGCGCGGCCCCATCACAGAAAAACTGCAATCGGCGTTCTTCGACGTCATCGCGGGCAAGAACGCGAAGTACGCGCACTGGCTCGCGAAGATCTAAGCGCCGCACGCCATACCGCCAATAACGAGAATCCGTCTCATGAGCGAAACGAAGGAAATGCCGGTGGTCGAATTGTCGGCCAAGGATTTGCCCGCCTACTGCCCGAATCCGTCGATGCCACGTTGGAGCACGCATCCGCGCGTGTTCATCGACGTCACGCACGGCGAGGCGCGCTGCCCTTACTGCGGCACGCGCTACAAGCTGCGCGACGGCGAAGTCGTCAAGCACCACTGAATCGTCCCGTCCCCGACGCGCCGCCCGGCGCGGGCGTCCGGCTTGACCGTGCGTCCGGCCGTGCGGCGCGTGCGCGTCCGAGCGCCGTCGGCAGACGGACCGGACGCTTGCGGGCGACGGCCATGGCCTCACCGTCGGATGCGGCGCGCCAGGCGCGCCGCGCTCGCCCACCTCTCGGATACTCACACTGATGCGTCGCGCGTTGGTTATCGCACCGAATTGGATCGGTGACGCATTGATGGCGCAGCCGCTGTTCACGCTGCTCAAGCAAGTCCATCCGCGCATCGTCATCGACGCGGTCGCCCCCACGTGGGTCGCCCCCGTGCTCGAACGCATGCCCGAAATCGGATCGGTACACGCGACCGATCTCGCGCACGGGAAGCTGCAGCTCGTGCGGCGCTGGCAACTTTCCAGCGATCTGCGCGAGAACGGCTACGACGCCGCCTACGTGCTGCCCAATTCGCTGAAGTCGGCGCTGATTCCCTGGCTGGCCGGCATTCGCCTGCGCATCGGCTATACGGGCGAAGGGCGCGTGGGGCTGCTCAACGTTCGCCATTCGAATCCGAGCAAGGATAAACGCGGCCCGATGGCGCTGCACTATGCTGCGCTTGCCTATGCCCCCGGCGCGAACGTGCCGGATCTCGAGGCGCGCCTGCCGATGCCGCGCCTTGAAGCCGATCCGAACGAATCGATACGCGTTTGCACGCGCTTTCACCTCGATACGCGCGTGCCGCTGCTCGTGTTCTGCCCCGGCGCCGAATACGGCGTCGCCAAACGCTGGCCGGTCGAGCATTTCGCGGCGCTTGCGCGGATGGTGGGTCAATCGTTCCCTTATGCGCAAATCGTCGCGCTCGGGTCGAACAAGGACGCGCCGCTCGCCCAAGCCATTGCCGAACAGGCGCCGAACGTCCGCAATCTGTGCGGACAGACCTCGCTCGGCGAGGCCTGCGCCCTCATCGCGCGCGCGGGCGCCGTGGTCAGCAACGACTCCGGGCTCATGCATGTCGCAGCGGCGCTGCGCCGTCCGCTCGTCGCGATCTACGGATCGAGCGATCCGCGCCACACGCCGCCGTTATCGGACGTAGCGAAGGTACAATGGCTGCATCTCGAGTGCAGTCCTTGCTTTGCGCGCGAGTGTCCGCTCGGCCATTTGCGCTGCTTGCGCGAGCTGTCGCCGGAGCAGGTGTTCGGCGATCTGCGCACGATGCTGCTCGGCGAGCGCTGACGCACGGAAGGCCTTGCGTCTTTATGCGTTCATTGTTCGTGGACGCCGCTCGCCGAGCCTGAACGACCGAACGTCGGCGCAACGCCCGGATGCCGTGCGGCGCGCCGAGTATGCCTGAGCGTGAATTTTTCAGCGCTACCTACGAGCCCAAAGAACCATGCCACGTTTCGCCCGCTTGTTCGAAGCCGCAGCCGATACGCTCAACGCGTTCTATCAGACCGTCTCCGACGGCAGTATCGACGCGCTGATGGCGCTTTGGATCGACGAGGAGTTCGCAAGCTACGTCAACGCGGGAGGCGCGCACTGGCATGGCGTGGATCAGATCCGCGCGGGCCTCGTGGCGCTCGCGGACGCGCATGCCTTGCCGGCAGCGATCGAGCCGCTCGACGTGCGTGTCTACGACAGCCTCGGCACGGTCGTCTATACGGTCGCGGAGGCGCATCGGTCTCAAGAGCCGCTTGCCCCGCCGCGGATGATCTATGCAACCTACGTGATGGTTCACGAGCGCGGCGAATGGCGGATCGCGCACATTCATGCGAGCCCCATGCCGGAAGCAACGGCCAGCGAGTTCGCCGCCAAGATTCGACACGGACAAGGCGCATTGCACTAAGGTCTGCCAAGCGGGCACACGATGCCGGCCACGGCAAGATCAGTTCTTGGGGACGGTCATGAGCACGACACATGACAAACCGGCTTCGTCACCGGCCGCGGGCTCCGCGGCTTCCGACAGGCTCGTCGAGCTGCTGTACAACCCGCCCCGATGGCTGCCCACCAGCCACGCCCAAACGATCGTTCCGGCACTTTTCGCGCGACGCCCGACCGTCGCGTACCGGCGCGAGCGCTGGGACACCCCCGACGACGATTTCATCGAGCTCGACTGGCTCGCGTACCCAGGCGGGCCCGGCGGCGCGCCGGCACTCGATGCCCCGCTCTTCGTGTTGTTTCACGGGCTCGAGGGCAGCTCCGATTCGCACTACGCGCGCGTGCTGATGGCGTCGGCGCGCGCACTCGGCTGGCACGGCGTCGTCCCGCATTTTCGCAGTTGCAGCGGCCCGCTCAATCTTGCGCCGCGGTTTTATCATCTGGCGGACAGCGCGGAAGTCGATTGGGTGCTGCACCGCCTCCATGCCATGCACCGCGGGCCGATCGTGGTCGCGGGCGTGTCGCTGGGCGGCAACGTTCTCTTGCGCTGGCTCGGCGAGCGCGGCGCGGACGCGTCGTTCGTCGCGGCGGCCGCCGCCATTTCGACGCCGCTCGACGTCCACGCCGGCGGCCGAGCGCTCTCGCAGGGTTTCGCGCTCGTCTACACGATGAGCTTCCTGAAAACCCTCAAGCGCAAGGCGCTATCTAAACTCGAACAGTATCCGGGGCTGTTCGATCGCGAAGCCGTGCTTGCGTGCCGGACGATGTACGAGTACGACAACGTCGTCACCGCGCCGATCCACGGTTTTCGCAACACGGAAGAGTATTGGACGCGCGCGACGACACGGCCCCTGCTGCCCGACGTCGTCGTGCCGACGCTCGTGCTCAATGCACGGAACGACCCATTCTTGCCGAGCGCGGCGTTGCCCACGCGCGCCGAGGTTTCGCCTTTCATCGAACTCGATCAGCCCGAGGCGGGCGGTCACGTCGGCTTCATGACGGGGCCGTTCCCGGGCCGCATCGACTGGCTGCCGCGGCGTATCTTCAATTTTCTGGAACCGCACGCGCGCAATGGATGACATCGTCAAAGCCGCACTCGCGAAATGGCCGAACGTGCCCCATTGCACGGGCTGGCTGCTGCTCGACCGGCGCGGCCAGTGGCGCATGCGCGACGAGGGTGCGCAGGCGCGGGGCGAACTCGGCACGCCGATCCGCCATGCCGCGCTCATCGGCTTCATCGAACGCAATTACGAACGCGACGACGAAGGCCGTTGGTTTTTTCAGAACGGTCCGCAACGCGTGTTCGTCGAATTGGCTTATACGCCGTGGGTGGTGCGGCTGTCCCAAAGCGAATCGAGCGAGCCGACGCTGACCGATCACGTCGGCCGGCCGTTCGAGCCCGCAGCGGCGCTCCTTGACGACGAAGGCGGCGTACTGTTCCTCGACACCGCTGCCCCCGCCCGCGTGGCGCTTCTGCACGATCACGACTTGGACCTGTTCGCCGAACTGGCGACCCTCGCGGACGACGCGGCCAGCGGCAGCGTCGATTGGCGCGACGGCCGCCGGCTCGGGATCGGAGCGGTGCGCCGCGCCGACGTGCCGAAACGATTCGGTTTCGTCGCCAGCCCGGCGGCGAGCGACACGAAATAGCCGTACCCTCATTGATTCCGCCCCGATAAGCGTACTCCGTCCCCCCTCTTAGTCGGTCCGAACGCACGACTCGGGTCAACCCTCATTGCGTTGCATCTCGATTCATACAAACATATAGATGACTAGTTGACCACATCTTCTCTCATGCCGGACCTCATGCACGCCGACGACCGCCTTCCTCGCTATCAGCGCCTGCGCGACGAACTTGCCGCTCAGATCGGCCAACACCGCTGGAGGCCCGGCGAGGCCATCCCCACCGAGCAGGAACTCGCGCGCGCGCACGGCGTGGCCGTGGGCACCGTCCGCAAGGCGATCGATCAGCTCGTGGCCGAAGGCATGCTCGAACGGTTCCAGGGGCGCGGCACGTTCGTGCGCCGAGCGAGCTTCGACGGGTCGCTGTTCCGCTTCTTCCGCTTCCAGAACCGCCGCGGCGAGCGACGCATTCCGACGAGCCGCATTCTCATGCGCGAAGTGGTAGCCGCGCCCTCGGCCGTCAGCGCGGCGCTGCAGCTCGACGCCGACGCGCGCGTCATTCACATGTCGCGCGTGCGGCTGATCGACGACCACCCGATCCTCGCCGAGGAAATCTGGTTGCCGTACGAACCGTTCGCCGCGTTCGCGACGCTCGCCGCCGAAGAGATCGGGGATCTGCTCTATCCGGTCTATGAGGCGCAGTGCAACCAGATCATCGCATCGGCCAGCGAAACGCTGACCGTGGAAACGGTCGACGTCATGTACGGGCGCTTGCTGCGGATCGAGCCGGGCACGCCCGTGGTCGTCATCGAGCGGCTGGCCTACGGATATGACCGCCGGCCGCTCGAATGGCGCCGCTCGCGGGGACCGGCGAGCGAATTCATTTATCAAGTCGAGATTCGTTGACGGAGACGCACGATGTTCAGTTGGTTCAAGGAAATTTCCCCGGTCGAGCGCAGGACGTTCTGGGCGTGCTTCGGCGGATGGGCGCTCGATGCGCTCGATGTGCAGATGTTCAGCCTCGTCATCCCGGCGATTATGGCGGAGTGGGCCATCGGCAAAACCCAGGCCGGCATCGTCAGCGGCGCGACGCTGATTGCCTCCGCGCTCGGCGGATGGATCGCGGGCGCCCTCGCCGACCGCATCGGCCGAGTGCGCACGTTGCAGATCACGGTCGCATTCTTCTCCGTCTTCACGTTCGCCTGTGCATTCGCGACGAACTTCGACCAGTTTCTCGTGCTCAAGGCCCTGCAAGGTCTCGGCTTCGGCGGCGAGTGGGCCGCCGGCGCCGTACTGATGGCCGAAACCATCCACTCGCAGCATCGCGGCAAGGCGATGGGCACCGTCCAAAGCGCTTGGGCGGTCGGCTGGGCCGCCGCCGTCGTGCTGTACACGGTCATGTTCTCCCTGCTGCCCGGCGCGACGGCCTGGCGCGCGATGTTCGGGCTCGGCGTGCTGCCCGCGCTGCTGATCCTCTATGTGCGGCGGGGCATCCCCGAGCCGACGGCGCCGGACGAGCGTCGTACGAGCCGCGCGGCCGCATCGGTCGAGCGCGAATCGAGCAAAGCCGCCGCCGGCCTACCCTTCCTCGACATTTTTTCGCCGCGCGTCCTTCGCATGACGTTGATCGGCGCGCTGCTCGGCGTGGGTGCGCATGGCGGCTACTACGCATTGATGACGTGGCTGCCCACTTACCTCAAGACCGAGCGGCACTTGTCCGTGCTCGGCACTGGCGGTTATCTCGCGGTCATCATCGTTGCGTTCTTTTGCGGCTGCGTGGTCAGCGCGCAACTGCTCGATCGGATCGGCCGCCGCGGCACCATCCTGCTCTTTTCGATCGCCTGCGTGGCGACGGTTCTGGTGTATCTGTTCGTGCCGCTGACGAACGGCGCGATGCTCGTCGTCGGGTTCCCGCTCGGATTTTTTGCCGCCGGCATTCCGGCCAGCATGGGCGCGCTGTTCAACGAACTCTACCCGCGCGGGATGCGCGGCACGGGCGTCGGGTTTTGCTACAACTTCGGGCGCGTGGTGTCCGCCGCCTTCCCGGTAATGGTCGGGCATCTCGCCAAGACGACGACGCTCGGCTTCGCGATCGGCACCGATGCGGCCATCGCCTACGCCATTGTCGTGTTCGCCGTGCTGATGCTGCCGGAAACGCGCGGCCGCGCGCTCGCCGAGCGCCTGCCCGCGACGAACGAGCCCGCCGGATCGGCGCAACCACAGCCCCTGCGCCGCTAAGGCGGCGCTCGGCGGACACGCCCGACGCGCCTATTCATCCGATAACAAGAAACGAACGGCGCGCACTGAATGGCGAACGGTAGGCTCACCACCGCACTTATGCTCGAGGACTTTTGGCCATGTTGACGACGACCGCGCTCGGCGCCGACGCGGATACGCCTAAGGGCGAGCGCGCGAACGCAATCATCGCGATCGACACGCACGCGCACGTGTTTTCCCATGACTTGCCGCTCGCACGAGCGCGCCGCTACGCGCCGGCGTACGACGCGCCGCTCCCGCGCTATTTCGCTGAACTCGATGCGCACGGCATGTCGCACGGTGTGCTGATCCAACCGAGTTTTCTCGGGACCGACAACCGCTACCTCGTAGCGTCCATCGCCGCAGCGCCGCGGCGGCTGCGCGGCATCGCCGCGATCGACCCTGCCGCGGTGGCGGCGAACCCCGGGCAACTCGATGCGCTGGCCCAGGCGGGCATCGTCGGCATCCGGCTCAATCTGCTCAACCTACCCGATCCGGATTACACGAGCGCCGCCTGGCGGGCGAGCCTCGCGAAAATCGCCGAGCTTGGCTGGCAAATCGAAGTGCACTGCGAAGCGCAACGCTTGTCTCGGGTCGTCGGGCCGCTGCTCGTGCGCGGCGACGGGGCCATCGACATCGTCGTCGACCATTTCGGGCGTCCGCAGCCCTCGCTGGGAATCGACGATCCGGGCTTTCGGTACTTGCTCTCGCTGGGAGCATCGCGACGCGTATGGGTAAAGGTCTCGGGCGCCTATCGCAACGCGCGCACGAGATCTGGCGTCGACGCGAACGGCGGCGACACGGCGCGCGCGGCTATGCCGTTGTTGCAAAGCGCGTTCGGCCTCGATCGGCTCATGTGGGGTAGCGACTGGCCCCACACGCAATTCGAAAGTGTCGAAAGGTTCGGCGCCGCTCACGCACTGATGCTCGACCTGCTGCCAACCGAGCGCGAACAGCGCGCGGTGCTGGTCGATACGCCTGCTCGGCTGTTCCGTTTCGTCTGAGCGCTACGGCTCGCGCGCCGACCGCTCCACCGAGTTGACCGAGCGCAGAGCCCGCCTGACGGCGACTGATAAGATAGGCGCCGTTCGTAGGAGCAAGACATGCCTGAATTGACCCACTTCGACGCCTCCGGCCAAGCGCACATGGTCGACGTCGGCGGTAAAGACGAAACGAAACGCATCGCGGTGGCGCGCGGTTCGATTCGGATGAAGATGGACACGCTCGCGCTGATTCGCGACGGCAACGCCAAGAAAGGCGACGTGCTCGGGGTTGCTCGCATCGCCGCCATTCAGGGCGCTAAGCGCACGGCCGATTTGATCCCGCTTTGCCACCCGCTCGCGTTGACGCGTGTGGCCGTGGAGTTTTCGCTCGACGAAGCATTGCCGGGCGTGCACTGCACGGCGCAGGTCGAAACGCTCGGTCGCACGGGTGTGGAAATGGAAGCGCTCACGGCCGTGCAAGTGGGCCTGCTGACGATCTACGACATGTGCAAGGCGGTGGATCGCGGCATGACCATCACCGAGGTGAAGGTGATGGAGAAGCACGGTGGAAAGTCGGGGGATTGGAAAGCGGAACGCTGAAATCGCTGTTTGACGAGGCCTAGCGCTCGCCCGATCTTCGCACTCATGCCGGATGCGTCGACATGGCCACCTGGTTTCGACCCATCGCCTTCGCGCTATACAGCGCTTGGTCGGCAGCCCGAATGACCGCGCTGACGTCCGAGTCCCGCTCCGGTGTCCAGGCGGCCGCCCCTATGCTGGCGGTAACACGACCGAACTCACTGCCCGCGTGATCGATCGCAAGATCGCTGATCGCCGCGCGAATTTTCTCCGCCATGGACGCCGCACCTTGCTGCGTGGTGTCAGGCAGCACGACGACGAACTCTTCTCCGCCATACCGCGCCGCACTGTCCGCGGGCCGGCGGATATTTTCGCCGATACACCGCGCAACGGCAGCCAGCGCATCGTCGCCGGCCTGATGGCCGTAGGTGTCGTTGTATGCCTTGAACCGGTCGATGTCGACGAACAGCAGCGAGAACACGCTGTGCGTTCGCCTCGCCCTGCGCCACTCTTGATCGAGGATTTCCCCCAAGGTGCGGCGGTTGTTCAGTCCCGTCAGCCCGTCAGTGCGCGCGAGAAGCGCCAACTCCGTCTCCGCGCGCATGCGGCGTCGCTGTTGCGCCGCAAAGGCGATCGAGAGCCCGATCAGCGCCGCCGCGAAAACGGCCATGGTCAGACCGATGACAATGGCGCGGCGCTGCCACGCGGCATAGATGTCGGATTCCGCCTCGGCGACCATCACGATAAACGGTAGCTTCGGAAGGTTCCTGAAGTAATACAGCCGCCGAACGCCATCGATGACCGCCGTATCCGAAAAACTGCCTTCGGGCTCGGAAAGGAAGTGCTTAAACGTGCTGGCATGGCGGATGTTGCGCCCGATGACCTTCGGATCATAGGGTTGCCGCATGATCATGGCGCCATCGCGCGAGATCAAGGCCACCGAGCCATGCGGCCCGAGCGAAAGCGAACTAAAGAGCTTGCGAAAGTAGTCGAGTTCGACCGCGATCACGGCGACACCGGCGAACGACCCGTCCGGCCGCGAAATCCGACGGCTGAGCGCGATGCTTGCGGAATTGCCGCGAAGCCGCGAGAAGTAAGGATCGCTAACGTACAGTCCGAGGCTCGGATTGTCCCTTTGCGCCTTGAAGTAGTCGCGATCAGCAAAGTTGCCTTTCCTTGGTGCGAGGTTCGCCGAATCGAGGACGATATCGCCTCGGGGATCCAGCACGAACATCGATCCCAGGTAGGAGGCGGTCGCAGCCTGATCGAAAAGGGCTTCATTGCGCACTCTCGGGGTTGCCGCCATGACCTCCGGGTCATTCACCCCGTCCGCAACGGCCTGAAGCGATAACGCGTACAGCTCGAAATTTCGCTCGATATCCCGCTCGGCAATGAGTGCGAGATTGCGCGAGGTTTCGGTTGCGCGCGCCATGGCGTCCAGCCGCCCCTGGTAGAGGACGTACACGCAGATCGACACCATGAAAAGTGCGACGAAAGCGCCGGCGGCCACGATGGCCGAAGGCCCCGCAAGCCAATTGCGACCATTAAAAGAAAACCAGCGCTCCATTTCCGTCTTTTTCACGTCCTTCAAGGCGTTCTCACAGCCGCCCGCACACATCACCCGATCGAACCCCGAGGGGCAACGGTGCCGCGATGGCCGCTCTCAAGCGGCCAAATAGCCGCAAGGGTGCAGCAGTTTAAAGCAAGCAATATTGATCGAGATCAAATCGGGTGACAGCAACCGCGCACGAATGTCGCATGCGCGCGACGGCTCGAGCGTTCAATCGTCGTCCCCTTCGCCGTCGTCGCCGGCTGCCTTCGGCGCCGGCCCGTAACGCTTGAGCAGTTCCGCCTTGAACCCCGCGAGCTTGGGCTCGCCTTCGCATAAGTCGTATAGCGCCGACAACTGCGCCGGCCAGTCATGCAGCACTTGCGCGAAGATTTTCAACCGCTCGACCGTATCGAAAGCCTGATCGGGCTTTCCGTCGAGCGCCTGGAGCACCGCGTAGCGCCTGAGCACGGTCTCGCCCGGCAACAGCGCGAGCGCCTGCTTGTGCATGGCGAGCTTCATCGGCAGATCGTTGCCGTCCATCGGCAACAGGGTAGCCATGCCGTATTCGCCCCACGCCCCGAACAGCACAGACGGCGCCGCACGATACTCGTCGGCCGGATGAGCGCCGTAGTAGAGCACTTCCGCATGCGTGTAATCGCGATAGATCGGATGCAGCGCGGCGAACCCGCCGGCCACGAGCAGCATCTGCCACCCAAGCGCCATGCGCGGCGGCACGAAGCTCAAGGGCTTCGTCTCCAAGATGCCGAAGATGAACATCGCCGGCAGCAGAAAAAACATGTACTGCTGCGGATACTCGACGAGCGCATGCATGAGCAATGCGCCGATCAGCGCGAGGCCGAACACGCGCTCGGCCGTGTGCGGCGCGCGCAGGACGCGCCACAACCATGCGAGCAGGCCAAGCAGCACGATGGCAAGGCCCACCGCGCCGGTCTTGGCGAGCAAGTCGATGACGATGTCGTGCGAATTGTTCGCGATTTCGACATCGCCGAGCTGCTTCACGAGCTCGAACTCGTAACGTGGAAACTCGCCCCAGCCGACACCGAGCAGCGGATGCTGCGTGAACATCGTCCAGCCGTACTTCCACATCGCCAGACGCAGCACGAATTGCCCTTTGTCCTGAAAGCGATGCGCCGCCGATACGTCCAAACCGAGCTGGAACCGCGCGTTCGCCCAGCGCACGGCCAGATTGACGCCGAAGAAGAGCAGGACGAGCCCGACCGGCATCACCCACTCGCGCAAGCCGCGGCGCTGCCCGAGGCCGCGGCGCGGCGCGACGAGCGCCATCCAGAAGCCCGCGACGACGATGACCGCCGTCTGCAGCCACGGCCCGCGCGAGACGGTCAGCGCCTGACCGAGCACGCACACCGCCGACACGGCCGCCCAGGCGATCACGGGCAAGCGGCGCGTCTGGACGAGATACATGGCCGCGGCGAGCCCGAACGCGATGACCGTGGCGAGGTGGTTGGCCTGCGCCATGTTGCCGAACGGGCGCCGCTCGGCCGTCACGTTGTAGGCCACGACGAACGGCGCAAACCGCGTTTCAGCGTGAAAGAGCTGCACCAGCTGACAAAAGACGGCGAACAGCGCGCCGACGATCAAGGCCCCCGCAACCCAACGCAGCGCGCATTGCGCCGCATCGGCGCGCACGAATCCGTAGCCGGCCTGCGTGGCCATGACCGCAGCGAGCAGAAAGCCCGCGCCGAGCCAATTCATCGAAGGCTGGGCGACCGGCAGCACGAAGGTTTGCACCGCCAGCAACGCGCCGAAGGCAAGCGGCACGAGCGCGACGGCCGGGATAGCGTATGGGATGCGCGGCCGGGCGGACACCGCCATCAGCAATACGCTGGCGCCGACGAGCAGATAAAGCGAGAGCGCCGTGAATTCGGCGTAGAAGGTTGGAATCGGGTACGTGTGATTGGTGACCGTATAGGGCAGCAGCACCGCGAAAGCCAGAGATGCGAACGATAAATGGCGAGCAAATTGAGTGGTCATGAGGATAGGGACCGGCGGCAACCGGCGCACTATACAAAAGTTTTCTTTCAGTGTGCGCAGCCGTCGGTCTTCGGCACGCATTCAGGCGCGACATTCCGGCGGCGCAAGCTTGCCCGGCAATGTCGCCGCGGCGGTCGGACCCGGCCCCGACCCGGGAGCCGGCAGCGAGGACGATGCCTTGCCCGACGCGAAGCATTCCCACGTCAGCGTCCCGCCCTGCACGATACCGGCCTCTAGCGCAACGCGCGAAGTGGGCGGATCGGACGCATCGGGCAATGACGGAACCATAACGAGCGTATCGCTCCCGGGAGGCGCAACGCGCGCCGTATAGCGAATCGCGATTTCACCGGTGTCGTCGTCGATCGTAATGGCGCCGACGTTGCGCGTGCCGGCGGGCGCGGCATATCCGCTTCCGAAGGCGATGCCGCCCGCGGCGTTCTCGGCCACCGCAAGCCGCGCACCCGAGGCGAGCGATAGGCCCTCGCCGACGCGGCTGCGCGCCATGTAATCCTGGTAGGCCGGCACCGCATACGCGGCGACGATGCCCACGATAGCCAGCACGATCATCAGTTCGATCAAACTGAAGCCGTAGCGAACCGAGCGCCAAGCGCCGTGCGACGAATAATCAATGGGGTCGCCCGAGTGGCGGCGACGGTTTGGACAGACGGTGACGACAGACATCGACGAATACGCTCCTCTACGACGGCCCGCCGACGAAGGGGCGGACAACGTGTTCCTAGCGTACCGACGCGCGCCTGCGCCGGGCAGTTGACCGAACGGCCAACGTGGGCGAACCGGTGGGTTCGCCCGATAGGCAACGGCCTCTAATGTGTATGGCGCTGCTCGGAAGGCCCGCTTGCATCGCGCCGCTGCGCGCGCCGTTTGAGCCAATAGCCGATGGCGACGACGAGCAGCGCGCCGGCGATTTGCGCCCCGTACACGGCCGCCGGCGTGTCGAGCAGCGGCCAGCGATCGCCGGCTGGGTCGTTGACGATGAGGCCGCCCGCGATCCAGCCCAGCAAGGCGGCGCCGAGCGTCACGATGACCGGGAATCGATCGAGCATGCGCAGCACGAGCGTGCTGCCCCAGACTATGATCGGGATGCTGACGATGAGGCCGAAGACAACGAGGGCGATTCGGTGATCGGGATCGGCCGATTCGGCCGCGCCCGCGATCGCGATGACGTTGTCAAGGCTCATGACGGCGTCGGCGATGATGATCGTCTTGATCGCCGCCACCAGCTTGTCGGCCGGCTTGATGTTCTCGTGCGCGTCGTGGCTCGGGGCCATCAGCTTCACGCCGATCCACAGCAGCAGCAGCCCGCCGCCGAACTTGAGGAACGGCACGTCGAGCAGCGCGACGGCAAAGACGATCAGCACGACGCGCAAAATGATCGCCCCCGCCGTGCCCCACAGCACCCCCTTCATCCGTTGCGCGGCCGGCAGCTTGCGGCACGCGAGCGCGATCACGACGGCGTTGTCGCCGCCTAGGAGGATATCGATGACGATGATCTGAAAAACGGCTCCCCAATGGAGCGTCGTGAAGAATTCGAGCATAACGTGGAGCATATGGGCAAGCGCCGTTCCAGAGTCGGCCACCCCCGGCGATAAAAAAGCGAGGGGGCCGCATTGGCGCCCTCGCTTCTTTTCGCCCTAGGCAACCTTACGAAAGAATTTCACAAGGATACCAAAAACGACTTCGATCGCGCACCGGAGCGCGCGTTGCCGCTTTCATTACAGGATCGACTTCAGCAGACGACCCATCTCCGACGGGTTGCGCGTTACCTTGATGCCGCAGCCGTCCATGATCTCGAGCTTCGCATCGGCCGTATCGGCACCGCCCGAGATCAGCGCGCCGGCATGGCCCATGCGCTTGCCCGGAGGCGCCGTGACACCGGCGATGAAGCCGACGACGGGCTTCTTCATGTTGTCCTTGATCCAGTACGCGGCGTTGGCCTCGTCCGGGCCGCCGATTTCACCGATCATGATGACGGCGTCCGTATCCGGATCGTCGTTGAACATCTTCATGACGTCGATGTGCTTCAGACCGTTGATCGGGTCGCCGCCGATACCGACCGCCGACGATTGGCCGAGGCCGAGCGCCGTCAATTGACCCACGGCTTCATAGGTGAGCGTGCCCGAACGCGACACGACGCCGATGCGGCCCTTGCGGTGGATGTGGCCCGGCATGATGCCGATCTTCAGCTCGTCCGGCGTGATCGTGCCGGGGCAGTTCGGTCCGAGCAGCAGCGTCTTGCGGTTTTCGCGGCGCATGCGATCGCGCACTTCGATCATGTCGCGAACCGGAATGCCTTCGGTGATGCAGATCGCCAGGTCGAGGTCGGCTTCGACCGCTTCCCAGATCGCCGCGGCGGCGCCTGCCGGCGGGACGTAGATGACCGAGACGGTCGCGCCCGTTTCGGCCTTCGCTTCCTTCACGCTCGCGTAGATCGGAATGCCTTCGAAATCTTCGCCGGCCTTCTTCGGGTTCACGCCCGCGACGTAGGCTTCGCGGCCGTTCGCGTATTCACGGCATGCGCGCGTATGGAACTGGCCGGTCTTGCCGGTGATGCCCTGCGTGATGACCTTCGTGTCTTTGTTGATGAGAATCGACATGTATTGACCTCTGTTCGTTTGGCGTCGCGCTGCGTCGCCGCGTGCATTCGCACGGGCCTGCCGCGCCACGCGCCGCCAT